>DASZLD010000155.1:0-10264 GCA_035552655.1 Acidimicrobiales bacterium | reverse complement strand
GCGATGACCGTCTTTCCGGAACAGCTCGGCCTCTGATGCCCGCTTGGCCGAGAGGGCTCTCCCGGTGGCACACAGGTGCTCACCTCGAGAGAACCGCTCCACCAGCACCGCTGCGTCCTCACCGCTGTAGCGACCCGGCTCAAAGTCGGCGAGGAAGGACTCGAGCAAGGAGATGGCCTCGGCTACGGCCTCAGCCGACACGTCTGGACGAGAGGGAGAGGCGTCAGAGGCACCAGAGGACGAGGCGCCAGAACGGTTCTTCGACCGGTTGGTCGAACGGGCGGTGTCCCGAGCGGCCGGTCCCCGACTGTCCTTTCGCTTGCTGCGCTGGTCCATTGTGGCCATACATGAATCATCGCAGGAGGGTGTATTACTCACTCAGTAGGTGCAGGCAGCAACAAGACGGAACAGGGGGGCCGATGGACGCAAGGCCGATGCGGGACAGAAGGCCGATGCAGGGTAAGTCAGCCCCATCTCCTCAACAAGGGAGACTCAAGAAGAACGACTCAGGAACAGTGACCCCGTCAGTCGCAGGATCCAGCCAGCTGGATCAGCCGAGCCGCTTCTCGAGCTGATCGACGGCCTGGTTCAGCTGGTCGGGAAGCTTGTCCCCGAACTTGGCGAAGTGCTCGCGGATGAGCGGCACCTCGGCTCGCCATTCGTCGGGATTGACGGTGAGGAGCTTCTCCATGTCTTCCTTGGAGACGGCCAGTCCCTCGGTGGGAATGGCACCGGGCGCCGGCACGTAGCCGATCGGTGTCTCAGCCGCCTCAGCGGTTCCACTGACCCGCTCGAAGATCCACTCCAGGACCCGGGAGTTCTCTCCGTATCCCGGCCACAGCCACTTCCCGTCCTCGTCCTTGCGGAACCAGTTGACGTAGAAGATCTTGGGCAGCTTGTCGGGATCGCCGGCGGCCCCGATGTCGAGCCAATGGGCGAAATAGTCGGCCATGTTGTAGCCGCAGAAGGGCAGCATGGCAAAGGGGTCGCGGCGAAGGTTCCCCACTGCTCCAGCGGCAGCTGCCGTGGTCTCCGAGGCCATGATCGAGCCGAGGAACACGCCGTGGTCCCAATCGAAGGACTGGAACACCAGCGGGACGACCGATGCCCGACGGCCACCGAACAGGATGGCGTCGATGGGCACACCGGCCGGATCCTGCCACTCGGCGGCAATCGCGGGGTCCTGAGCAGCAGGAACGGTGAAGCGCGCGTTGGGGTGTGAGGCCGGGGTCTCGGACTCCGGCGTCCAGTCCTCGCCCTTCCAGGAGGTCACATGGGTCGGAGCCTCGTCGGTCATGCCCTCCCACCACACGTCGCCATCATCGGTGAGGGCGGTGTTGGTGAAGATGGCATTGCCATCGAGGGTGAGCATGGCATTGGGGTTGGTGTGGTTGTTGGTCCCGGGCGCCACACCGAAGAACCCTGCTTCGGGATTGATGGCGTAGAGGCGACCGTCGGGCCCGAATTTCATCCAGCAGATGTCGTCACCCACTGTTTCGACCTTCCAGTCGGCCAGCGTGGGGATCAGCATGGCCAGGTTGGTCTTGCCGCAGGCGGAGGGGAAGGCACCGGTGACGTAACGGGTCTCTCCGGCCGGGGAAGTCAGCTTGAGGATCAGCATGTGCTCGGCCAGCCAGTTGTCGTCCCGAGCCATGACCGAAGCGATGCGGAGAGCGAAGCACTTCTTGCCCAGGAGGGCATTGCCGCCGTAGCCCGAGCCGTACGACCAGATCTCCCGGGTCTCGGGGAAGTGCACGATGTACTTGTTGTCGGAGTCACAGGGCCACGGCACATCGGCCTGGCCGTCTTCCAGCGGGGCACCCACGGAATGGAGACACGGGACGAAGTCGCCGTCTGCCCCCAACACCTCGAGGGCGCCGCGACCCATCCTGGTCATGATGCGCATGGACACGGCCACATAGGGGGAGTCGGTGATCTCGACCCCGATGTGGGCGATGTTGGAGCCCAGGGGACCCATGGAGAAGGGGACGACGTACATAGTCCGGCCCCGCATGGACCCCTTGAACAGGTCGGTGAGGGTGGAGCGCATCTCATCGGGATCCCGCCAGTTGTTGGTGGGCCCGGCGTCGGATTCCAGCTTCGAGCAGATGTAGGTCCGGTCCTCGACGCGGGCGACATCGCCCGGGTCCGACCGCGCCCAGTAGCTGTTGGGCCGCTTGGCCTCGGACAGCTTGGTGAATGTCCCGTTGTCCACGAGCAACTGACAAAGCCGGTCGTACTCCTCGGCGGAGCCATCGCACCACTCGACCTGAGCAGGTTCGGTCAGTGCGGCGATCTCGTCAACCCAGGCGACAAGCTTTTTGTTCTCAGTGGGGGCCATTGGTTGACTATTCCTCCTCGGGACGCCGACAGGTATACAGGGTCACGCGATACACCCATAGTGGTCGCGTTCCGTTCATCAATAGTAATCGGTGGAAAAGGGATTGAATGCTAGGCAGGGGACGTGGTTGCTCCTAAACCAGGTCGGGCGGGTCGTGCAGGCGCCAGTTCCGGTGCTCACTCCGTTGGCCGCGACCCCAATACCGATGCCAATAGCGACGTCGGCACTGCCCATAGAGGTGAATTCGAGGTAATCGCCGCCTTGCAGGCGCGATTCGAGGCCGCAGCAGGACGTACGGCTCCGTCGGGCGAGATCTGGATCGGCGATGATGCTGCGCTGGTGGCCGATTCCGGGGGGAGGCCTCTACTGCTGGCCACCGATCTGGTGGTGGCTGGCGTTCACGTCGATCTCGACCTCTGTACCGTTGTTGACCTGGGGTTCAAGGCGGTCATGGTTACGGTTTCCGACTTGGCGGCGATGGGCGGCAGACCCGACCACCTCCTCGTATCGGTGGCCGCACCGCCGGGGACCGATCTCGACGGGCTGGGCTCGGGGGTGGCCGAGGCGGCCACGGCGACCGGCTGCATCGTGGTCGGTGGCGATCTGTCCACGGCTCCGGTCGTCATGGTCTCGGTTGCCGCCGTCGGAAGCATCCCGCCCAGTACGGAGGGAGGCGAGAACGAGATCTCCGCAGGTCAGGGTGTGATCTCCCCAGGTCAGGATGTGCTTACACGTTCGGGAGCGCGAGCCGGCGACAGCCTTTTCGTGACCGGTCCGCTGGGCTCCTCCTCGGCCGGACTTCGCATCCTGCGGGCTGGAGTATCGGAAACCGAGTCGGAGGCGGCCTCGGGAACGGAGTCGGAGGCGGCCTCGGAGGCGGAGTCGGCAAACCGATCTCTGGTGCAGGCCCACCGACGACCGGTTGCCCGACTGGCTGAAGGAGAAACAGCCCGACGGGCCGGAGCCACCGCGGCCATCGATATCTCCGACGGTTTGGCCGCCGATGTGCGACACCTGGCTGACGCCTCGGGTGTAGGCATCGAGCTCGATCACGTCCCCGCGGCCAAAGGGGCCACCGAGGACGAGGCACTCGGCGGCGGTGAAGACTACGAGTTGATCATCGCCACTGCTGACCCAGACGGTCTGGTTGCTGCCTTTGCGTCCGCCGGCCTCCGGGTGCCGATTGCCATCGGACGGTGCACCGCCGATCCAGGGGAGCGGACGCTCGCCGGCAGTGACCTTCCGCACCTGGGATGGCGCCACCTGTTCGGTTGAGGTTGCCCAGCACGCATTGAACCGGCCCAGCACGCATTGAACCGGCCCAGTTCCTGATGAACCGGCCCAGTTCTCGATGCAATGGTTGGGGAGTATGTCGTAGAGCGCGCTTCCCGATCCCAGCGCCCCCTTTCGGCGAGCGGGTGAGGCGCCGGTTGCGCGAGGAACGGATCATCTGGATCACGACGGTCGGCAAGGACGGAACTCACAGCCGAACCCGGTCGGATTCCTGTTCCGGGACGACGGCTCGATCCTGATCTACAACATGGTCAACGCGAACCGGATTCACCATGTCGTCGACCGACCTCAGGTCGTCCTGCACTTCGACGGCGACGGCACTGGGAGCGACAGCGTGGTCCACACCGGCACGACCTGCCGCGCCAATGACATTCCCCGCCACACGAGAACCGGGCATTCCTGGCCAAGTACGGAGACAGCCTGCTCAGGGTGAGCGACAGCGTAGAGGAGTTCGGCACGAGGTTCCCCGTGCCACTGCGGATCGAGATCACGGGGACACGAGGCTTCTAAAAGGGTCGGTTCTGCGCGCCGAATGTCGATTGTCCGGCCGCGCCAGCGTTGGCGACGTGACGTGATGAACGCATCCGGGCGCGTGGTGCGATGCCGCACTGCGACGGCAAATGACCACCGACGGAATGCAAGGCAACACGTGGCGTCGTAGCGCGTTGGCGCAGCGCAGAGCTGGTTTTTGGGACTGAAACGTTCGGTATGAAAATCATTCGTTCGGTATGAAAAAGATTCGTTATATATGTCCGCAGGGAACCGTGATCTTGAACGTTGAGGGCCGTTTCTCGGCTGTCCGGCTCATGAATGGGGGCATTCGTATGCGAGTCATGCACGTTCGAGTTCCTGTCATGGTGGAGTCACCGTTTGGGGTCCCTAACGCCGATGTGGTCGTGGGCGCCTGTCGTGCCGGCGCCCAAGGTGTCCTCGACTTCGGGCCCGATGAAGCGGCGGGGCGACTGGCTATTGATCGGATCTTAAGGCGGTGGTCGGGACCATTCGGCCTACGGATCGGAGCTCGAACGGAGTTGAGCCCGGCAGACCTGATCGGGTTCGTCGGAGACCGTGGACGCCATCGAATCGACACGGTGATCGTCGCGGTACGGCCCGACCGGTCGACCGAGCCCCCCACGCAGACCGCGCCGACCCCCACACAGACTGCAACGCCAACGCAGACCGCGCCGACCCCCACACAGACAGAACTCGCCAAGTGGGCCGATCCGGACGCCTGGGAGGGCAGGCCCCCGTTCGTCCTGGCTGAAGTGCGGTCGCTCGAAGAGGCCCGAGCGGCCCTCGCCCTCGGCGCGCAGGGCATCGTGGCCAAGGGATCCGAGTCGGGAGGTGCCATCGGCGAGGAGACGGCTTTCGTCCTTCTCCAGGCATTGGTCGACAACATCGAGGTGCCGATCTGGTTGAAGGGCGGCATCGGGCTGCACACCGCAGCGGCCGCGATAGCTGGAGGGGCAACCGGGGTCGTCCTCGACTCGCAAGTGGCGTTGACGACCGAGAGCAGGATCCCTTCGGAGCTGCGGGCCGTGCTCGAGGCCATGGATGGCAGCGAGACCGTCACGGTCGGGGGTCACCGCTTCTACTCGCGGCCTGATCTGCCCGCGGCATCACTGCCCGGTGATGCGGCGCCGTCCGAGGTGGCCGATCAGCTGGGCGGGACCGACCTCCGGACCGAACTGGTTCCCGTCGGTCAGGACGGCTTTCTGGCCCGGAGCTTGGCCCAGCGATTCCGGACCGTCGGCGGCGTGGTGCAAGCCATCCAGCAATCCATGGTGCGCTCGATCGAGACCGCCCGTCGCCTCGATCCGTTGGCTCCGGGCACCGCCCTGGCCCAAGAGCTGGGGACGGCCTACCCCATCGCCCAAGGTCCCATGACCAGGGTCAGCGACCGACCAACCTTTGCCGCCGCCGTGGCCGAAGGGGGAGCGCTTCCTTTTCTGGCCTTGGCTCTTCTTCGGGCCGATGAGGTCCGCCGGGTACTGGCCGAGACCGCAGCCCTCATCCCCGACCGGCCGTGGGGAGCGGGGATCCTCGGCTTCGTACCCCCTGAGCTGCGCGAGGAGCAGATGGCCGTGCTGCTCGAGCACCCGCCACCGGTCGCCCTCATCGCCGGAGGCCGACCATCTCAAGCCCGACGCCTGGAAGAGAAGGGGACACAGGTCTATCTCCACGTGCCCTCGCCCGGATTGCTCGACCGTTTCCTGGCCGACGGGGCCCGACGGTTCGTGTTCGAGGGTCGAGAGTGCGGAGGACACGTCGGGCCCCGCACCAGCTTCACGCTGTGGGAGGCCCAGATCGAACGGCTGCTGGCCTTCGATCGACCAGAGGAGCTCCGGGTCCTCTTCGCCGGCGGCATTCACGATGGGCGCTCCGCCGCCATGGTTGCGGCCATGGCCGCCCCGTTGGTGGAACGGGGAGCGTCCATCGGCGTGCTCATGGGCACCGCCTATCTGGTCACGGCCGAGGCGGTGGATTCGGGGGCCATCCAGCCCGGGTTCCAGGGCGCGGCGCTCGAAGCCGACCGGACCGTGCTCCTGGAGACGTCACCCGGGCACGCCACCCGCTGCGTCGACACCGAGTTCGTGCGCACCTTCGCCGACGAGCGCCGTCGCCTGACCGAATCGGGCGCCACCTCGCAGGAGATGTGGGCCGCCCTGGAGCTGCTCAACCTGGGCCGGTTGCGCATCGCCAGCAAGGGCCTTCGGCGAGATGGTGACGAGCTGGGGTCGGTCGACGCCGATCACCAACGGCGAGAGGGGATGTACATGATGGGCCAGGTCGCCGCCCTGCGTTCCGACACCACCACCGTCGCCCAGCTGCACACGGACGTGAGCGAGGGGAGCGCCACGGTGCTGACCCAGGCTGCCGATCGTCTCAGCGCCGCAGGGCGCGCCGAACGCGCCGGACCCGCCGGTGCCCACGCCTCTACCAACAGGCATGAAACCGATTTCGCCGGCGATGCCGAGGGTGACGCCGCCTTTCTGGACGCCATCGGCTCCCCGGTTACTTCTCGCGACGGCCAGTCCGCCCCCGGCGAGGGATCCGGCCGACGGGGGAGTGGGATCGCCATCGTGGGGATGGCCGGCATCTTCCCGGACGCCGACGGGACCGACCGGTATTGGGCCAACGTGGTGGCCGGTTCGAACTCGATCACCGAGGTGCCGGCGGCGCGCTGGGACGTGGACACCTACTTCGACCCCGAGGCGGTCAACGGCAACGCCGGGCGGCGGACCCCGTCCAAGTGGGGAGGCTTCATCCCCGAGATCGGGTTCGACGCGCTGGCCTACGGGATCCCTCCGACCTCGTTGGCCTCCATCGAGCCTGTACAGCTGTTGAGCTTGGAGGTGGCCGCTCGGGCCCTGGCTGACGCCGGCTACGCCGACCGAGAGTTCGATCGAGAGCTGGTCTCGGTCATCTTCGGCGCCGAGGCGGGGACCGATCTGGCCTCGGCGTACGGGTTTCGGGCCATGTACCCGCAGACGGTGGGGCCCCTGCCCGAGGGGCTGGATGCCGCATTGCCCTCCCTGACCGAGGACTCGTTTCCCGGTGTGCTCACCAATGTCATCGCCGGCCGGATCGCCAACCGGCTCGATCTCGGGGGCGTGAACTACACGGTGGACGCGGCGTGTGCCTCCTCGCTGGCCGCGGTGGATATGGCGTGCAAGGAGCTCCGGGCCGGCACCAGCGACATGGTCCTCTGCGGTGGGGCCGACCTGCACAACGGGGTGAACGACTACCTCTTGTTCGCCGGGGTCCATGCCCTGTCGCCCACCGGGCAGTGCCGCAGCTTCGACGCCGATGCCGACGGCATCGCTCTGGGCGAGGGCGTGGCCTGCGTGGCCTTGAAGCGGCTGGAGGACGCCGAGCGTGACGGCGATCGCATCTACGCGGTGATCGACGGCATCGCCGGATCGAGCGATGGGCGGAGTCTGGGCCTCACGGCGCCCCGGCCCGAAGGGCAGCGCCGCGCCCTCGAACGCGCCTATCGGCAAGCGGGCATGTCGCCGGCCGAGGTCGGCATGGTCGAGGCCCACGGGACGGGAACGGTGGTGGGGGATCGGACCGAGCTGTCCATCCTCAACGAGGTGTTCGCAGAAGCCGGCTCCACGGTGGGTACCGTGGCCCTGGGCTCGGTCAAGTCGCAGATCGGACACACCAAGTGCACCGCCGGCATGGCCGGGCTGATCAAGACCGCCCTGTCCCTCCAGCGGGGCGTGCGACCCCCCACCGTCAACATCGTCAACCCCAATCCCGCCTACGACCCCACGCAA
Source organism: Acidimicrobiales bacterium (assembly GCA_035552655.1). Taxonomy (GTDB): domain Bacteria; phylum Actinomycetota; class Acidimicrobiia; order Acidimicrobiales; family RAAP-2; genus DASXMT01. Next base: position 2,347 of record DASZLD010000155.1, on the reverse strand, counting down.
AGCCCGTTCACCTTCAACGCCACCGCCCAGCCCTGGGCCGATCCCGAGCGGGCCGCAGGCATCAGTGCGTTCGGCTTCGGCGGGACCAACTTCCATGCCGTGCTGTCCGCCTACGAGGGAGACGAGCTGCCCGACCATGGTCTCGACCAGTGGCCGGCCGAGCTGTTCTGTTTCCGTTCGGTCGATCGAGTCGGGGCCATGGATCAGATCGCCCGACTGGAAACGCTGATCGACAGTTCCGGCGACCCCGCCTCCCTCCGACTGCGCGATCTGGCCTGCACCGTCGCCCAGTGGGGTGCGGCTCTTCCACGGTCGAATGGCAACGGCGCCGTGTTGGGTGCCGGCGGATCCGCAGCGGGCGGCGCGAGTGGCGGCGGCGCCAGGGACAACGCCACCGGCGGCGCGCCTGTGCCCGTGCACGTGGCCCTGGTGGCCGACGACGTGGACGATCTCCGGACCAAACTGCAACAGGCGAGGGAGGGCGACGCCGATCCGCGGCGCGGGGTGTTCCTCCTGTCGGCGCCGACCGCGCCTGCCTCCGATGCTCCGTCCTCTACCGAAGGCGATGGTCCGTCTGCTACCAACGTCCCGTCTGGCGTCGGGCCCGCCGCCGGCTCGGTTGCCTTCCTCTACCCGGGCCAGGGAAGCCAGCGGCCGGGCATGCTCGCCGACCTGTTCGTGGCCTTCCCCCGCCTGCAGCAGTGGCTCCGGTCGGGCGCACCGTGGGCCGATCGCATGTTTCCCGCCGCCGCGTTCAGCGACGACGCCCGGGCCAGCCAACGCGAAGCTCTGACCGACACCCGAGTGGCGCAACCGGCACTGGGCATCGCCGGTCTGGCCATGACCGAGCTCCTGGCCTCTTGCGGGCTCCGGCCCGATGTCGCCGGCGGACACAGCTACGGCGAACTGGTGGCGCTGGCCGTGGCCGGCGCGCTGCCCGACCACGAGCTCCTCGCCCTCAGCGAGCAGCGCGGTCGGGCGATGCTCGGGGCCGCGGGTGACGATCCGGGGACCATGGTTGCCGTGGCCAGGGCGGCGTGGGACGTCCGCAGCGTGCTCTCGGCCCTACCGGGCGGGACGCCTGATGGGGTGGTGGTGGCCAACGACAACAGCCCGACCCAGGTTGTGCTGTCCGGGCCGACGCCGGGGATGGCGGAAGCAGTCGCCGCCCTCGAGGCTGTGGGGGTGGCCTGCCGCCCGATCCCGGTGGCCTGTGCCTTTCACAGCTCGGTGGTGGCCGGGGCGGAGACCGCCTTTGCCGAAACCCTGGCCCCCGTCGATGTGCAGCCTCCAGCCATCGATGTCTTCGCCAATACCACCGCCGCCCCGTACCCGTCGGACCCTGGCGAGATCCGGGCCCTGCTGGCCCGCCAGCTGGCCAGCCCTGTCCGGTTCCGGGAGCAGATCGAGGCCATGTACGAGGCCGGCGTGCGCACCTTCGTGGAAGCAGGGAGCGGCCGGGTCCTGACCCAGTTGGTGGGGAAGATTCTGAAGGGTCGGCCACATACCGCAGTGGCCTGTGACGCGCCGGGCGAGAACGGAGTGCGGCGCTTCCTCCTGGCCCTGGCCGAGCTGGCCGTGACCGGGGCTCCAGTCGACACCACCAGGCTGTTCGAAGGCAGAGCCCAACCGGTCGATCCTTCAGCCGTGACCAAGCGCGTCGGCTGGAAGGTGAACGGCCATCTGGTGCGCACGGCCTCGGGGGACATCGTTCCCGGCGGACTGCTCCCCGCTCCGGACATCGCACGCGAAGTCGGGGCATCGTCCTCCGCCGCGCCAGTACCCGCTGGTGCCCCACCACTTGCGGCCATGCCCGTCTCGGCCGGTGAGCGCTCGGGCGGTGAGGGTTCGGGTCCGGCCCCGGCGACCGTCGTCTCCAGCGAACGAGACATGGCCATGCTCTCGTACCTGAACTCGATGCGCGAGTTGGTCGATGCACAACGGCAGGTCTTTCTCCGCTATTTGGGAGCACCGAGCGAAGCAGTGCAGCCCGGACCCGTCCTGGCCACCCTCGCCGAGATGGCACCGCCAGTCGCTGCTGCGGTGCCGACCGTGGCCGCCACCCAGACCGCTGCAGGTCCCAGTGGATCGGTATCTCCGGGAACGGAACCCGTACCGGTCCAGTCGCTTGCAACCGCCGACGCCGCTCCGGCCGCTACGCCGGCCGCCGCGGCAGGCCCGACAGCAGCGGACATCATGACCCTGTTGACCACGCTGGTCAGCGAGCGCACCGGCTACCCGCTCGACATGCTCGGAGCCGACCTCGACTTGGAGGCCGACCTCAGCATCGATTCGATCAAGCGGCTGGAGATCCTGGGCGAGCTGACCGAACGAGCCGGCCTTCCTG
>DASZLD010000154.1:0-23338 GCA_035552655.1 Acidimicrobiales bacterium | reverse complement strand
CTGGCCGGCCACAACGTTGCGGGGCTGCGCGAACTCCACGCGGGGTGCGGCGTAGAGCAAGAGGGCCGTTGCCCCGAACGAGCCGACCAGGAAGAGCTTGGTCGACATCGGCCAACTTGGGAACAGGGCCGGTATCGAGATCAGGTAGATCCCGAGGAAGGCAGCCAGGAACGTCAACGGAACGGCGGAGAGTTTCCGTTGTTGGTTCACCGTTCGTTTCGAGCCCCGCATGCGCCCGAAGTAGGCGGACAGCGGCGAGCGGCGTGTAGCCCCGCTGCCGGAGGCGCCGGTCAGATCCGCCGCGGCAGCGGCGGTTCTCGGCACGGTCGCCGTTTGGTGCGGGGGTTCGTCATGGGGCCCGGAAGTCCTGGTCATGAGGACGCAGGCTACTGAAGTACAGCTGATCGACTCACGCACCGTTCCCAACCGCCCAGCTGTCCATCTCTAGTTGGATCCTGGTGGCCGGAGATGATGATCGGCTTCGGGTGGCGATCGACCGGACCTCAAAAGTGGCCCAGACCGACCGCGGACTGGGTGCCCACCGGGACACTCAGCCGCAGGTCAGACCTCGTCCTGCGGGAACCGCTACTTCTTGGTCTCCCAGAAGATGGTGGCGATCTCGTCGATCTCGTTGAGCAGGCGCTGGCCGACGGCGGCGTCGTTCCCCTTCTTGACCTCGCCCGCCGTCTTGGTCGCCTTCCAGAACAGGTCGTGGAGCTGGGGGTACTTCTCCAGGTGCTCGGGCTTGAAGTAGTCGGTCCACAGCACCCACAGGTGGTGCTTCACCAGGTCGGCCCGCTCCTCTTTGATGAGGGTGGCCCGGGTCCGGAAGACGTCGTCCTTCGAGTCGTTGAACTTGTCGATGGTGTTCTTCACCGATTCCGCCTCGATGCGGGCCTGCGCCGGGTCGTAGACACCGCAGGGGAGGTCGCAGTGGGCGTGGACCACGCTGGGCGGGCTCAACCGGTCGATGGTGGCAAGCAGGCGGTCAACAGTACGCATGAGCAGGACTCCTTTGGGGCAGAGTGGGGAACGATGCTGTTGCGGACCACCTTATCGAGCTTCGTCTGACGATGGCCCAGCTCAGTTCACGTACCCCAACCCCGGTGCGGAGAATCATCAGTGCCGCCATCGCCGTCGTGGTGGCCGCACTGGCTTACGGGGCCCATCGACTGGTATCCCGAGTGGAGGTGGCCGGGGACTCGATGGCCCCCACCTTGCTGCCCGGTGACCGATTGTTGGTGGTCCAGTGGCCCGCACCCCTGGCGCCCTGGCCGGCACCGGGACAGGTCGTCGCCGTCCGCGACCCTCGTCAACCTGCTCGAGTCCTGGTCAAGCGGGTCGGATCGGTCGACCGGGACCGGGGAACGGTCGAGGTGCTGGGGGACGACGCCGAGGCCAGCACGGACAGCCGGGATTTCGGTCCCGTGCCTCGGTCCCTGGTCGTGGGCACGGCGGTCTATCGCTATGCACCCTCGGGACGGGTCGGCAGCGGTCCGTGGCACCCGGGCTACGATCGATCCGAGGGCGAGCCTGCGGGCCGGCCGGGGTCAGATCCCACCGGTCCGTCGTCCGCCACGAAGGGGATGGCATGAAGGAACAGCCACGGACGGAGAGCGCGCAGTTCGTCAAGGAACTGCCCGAGCGCTTCAACGAGCTTGGTTCGTTCATCCGTGAGCAGCGCAACACGGCGCGGCTGTCGCTGCGCCGGCTCTCCGAATTGGCCGGCATCTCCAACCCCTATCTGAGCCAGATCGAGCGGGGATTGCGCCGACCGTCGGCAGAGATCCTCCAGCAGATCGCCAAGGCGCTCCGCATCTCGGCCGAGACCCTCTATGTGCAGGCTGGGATCCTGGAGAAGCCCGACGGCAACACCGACCTGGCCCGCCACATCCTGGCCGACCACAACCTCACCGAGGAGCAGAAGCAGGCTCTGATGCGGATCTACCTGTCCTTCCGTCATGAGAACGACGATGCCAACGCCGAGGCTGACGACGGGGCCGGGTCCGAGGTGGTCGGAGCACCGAGGGCTGCCGGCGAGTAGTCGGTGCCCCCCAGGTAGGCTCAGCCACGCATGAGGCGCCTCGCCGTACTGTCCTTACACACCTCCCCCCTGGCCCAACCGGGTACCGGGGACGGCGGCGGCATGAACGTCTACGTGCGCGAGCTCTCGTCTGCGCTGGCCCGGGCCGGGGTGCGGTGCGACGTGTTCACCCGGGCCTGGTCCCCGGATCTGCCCGATTGCGTCACCGTCGAGCCCGGGTTCCGGGTCCATCATGTGCCCGCCGGCCCCCTGGCCTCTATGGCCAAAGAGGCACTCCCGACCATCGTCGACGAGTTCACCGAGGGCGTGTTGAAGCGCATGGTCGGTGCCGACGGGGCCGATGTGGGGGAGAGCCCGGCCTTTGACGCCGTCCATGCCAACTACTGGCTGAGCGGCCTGTCCGGGCACGTGATCAAGCACGAGCTGAACGTGCCGCTGGTGTCCACCTTCCACACCCTCGACCGGGTGAAGGCCGAGGCCAGTCCGGAGGAAGTCGAGGCCGACGCCAGCGGGCGCCGAGCCGAAGCCGAGGCGTCCATCATCCAGTGCTCCGACACCGTGTTGGCCTCGTGCTCGGTCGAGGCCGAGCAGATCGTCGACCTGTACGGTGCCGACCCCTCCCGGATCCGCATCGTGGCCCCCGGCGTCGACCACGCCTTCTTCGGCCCGGGCTATCGCCCCCAGGCCCGCCGGGCTCTGGGCTTTACCCCCGAAGGGCCCCTGCTGCTGTTCGTCGGGCGCATCCAGCCGTTGAAGGGCGCCGATGTGGCCGTGCGCACCCTGGCCGCGCTGAGCACCGACTACCCCGACGCCCGTCTCGTCGTGGTCGGCGGACCGAGCGGCCCCCACGGCCAGGTGGAGGTGGACCGGCTGGTCGGCCTTGTGTCCACGCTGGGCCTGGACGGCCGGGTCGACTTCGTGCCGCCGCGCCCCCACGAGCTGCTCTCGACCTACTACCGGGCGGCCGATGTCTGCCTCGTCCCCAGCCGTTCCGAGTCGTTCGGCCTGGTGGCCCTGGAGGCCGCCGCCTGTGGTACCCCGGTGATCGCCTCCGACGTGGGTGGCCTGCGCACCCTGGTGGACCACGGCCGAACCGGATTCCTGGTCGAGGAGCCGACCCCGGAGTGGTTCGCCGCCTGGACCCGACAGATCCTGGCCGAGCCCTTGTTGGCCGAGCGCCTGGGCACCGGCGCCGTCCTGCGAGCCCGCCGGTATACCTGGGCCCGCGCCGCCGGCCTCTTGCGTCAGATCTACGAGGAGCTCACCGCCGGACGCCTGGTGGAGTGTTCTTGACTGAGGGCATCCCCGAAGCGGCTGAGCGCCAAGCCGTGTGTGACTGCATCGATGCCTGGGCCGAACGCGAGCTGAAGGCGCCCGGCGCCTTGGTGGCGGTGGATCGCCAGGAGGGTGGGGACCCGATCACCGGCGCCCCCCGCTGGTACCTCCGGCTGCAGGGCGACGAGAAGGAATTCGTGACGGTATGGCTGACCCTGCGCCAGCGCATGCTTCATCACGAGGCCCAGTTCATGCCGGCACCCGAGACCAACATCGAGGAGACCTGGCGCTACCTGCTCAAGCGCAACGCCGATCTGGCCGGCATGAGCTTCGCCCTGGGATTCGAGGACGCCATCTACCTGGTGGGCCGGGTGCCCGCCAACCGGGTGGACGACGATGAGCTCGACCGGATCATGGGCGCCTCGCTGGCCTACACCGACGACTGCTTTCCCACGGCCATGTCCCTGGGATACGAGGGCATGTACCGGCGTCGCCCTCCCTCGCAGCGATAATCCGCTGCTGACAGGGCTCGCTGTTCCAGCCGTCCGGCACGGGAGTGGTCGCTGGTAGTTTTTCGGCATGACAACCCCGAAACTCCTGGTCGTAGGCGGCGGCAAGATGGGTTCGGCGATGGTGGCCGGGATCCTGGGTGCCGGTTGGGCCAAGGCCGGCGAAGTAGCAGTGACCGATCCCGACGGCGCCCAGCGGGACCGTTTGGCCGAGCGCCATCCTGGCTTGATCGTGCTCGATGCGCCGGTGGACGCCGAAGGGGCGTTGCTGGCCGTGAAACAGGATGCGACCGAGAGCGTCTGCCGCGCCCTCGGTGCCCTTGGCGTGCCTCGGGTGCTCTCGATCGTGGCCGGCATCAACACGGCCCGGCTCGAGTCGGTGCTCCCGCCGGGGACGGTGGTCGTGCGGGCCATTCCCAACACCCCTTCGCTGGTGGGGGCGGGGGTGGCGGCCATGTCCGGCGGCAGTACCGCCATCAGTGCCGATCTCGACTGGGCCGAAGGCATCCTGGGCGCCGTGGGCCTGGTGGTCCGCCTGCCCGAGCGTCACCTCGACGCGGTGACCGGCCTGTCGGGCTCGGGCCCGGCCTATGTGTTCCTGGTGGCTGAAGCGTTGATCGAGGCCGGGGTGGCGGCCGGCCTGCCCCGGGACGTGAGCCGCCAGCTGGTGGTGGGGACGCTGTCGGGGTCGGCCAAGCTGCTGTCCGAGACGGGGGACGATCCCGCCGTGTTGCGCGCCGCCGTCACCTCGCCGGGGGGGACGACCGCGGCCGGACTCCGCACCCTCGAGTTCAAAGCGGTGCGGTCCGCCTTCATCGAAGCGGTGGCGGCGGCGACCGAACGGTCCCGCCAACTGGGCCGCTGACCGCCCACTGGTCAGACCTGGCCAGAACCCCCGGGCCCCTTGGCACCACGACTGCCCACTGGTTGACTACGTGGGGTGGGGCAGCACCACCGATCGGATCCCCGCCGGAGGCTGCCATCGCACCATGGTCACGCCGCTCTGGTTGAAGACCAGGCGTGCCCCCGGGAGGCCCGTGGTGTAGGTGACGGCCGCCGCCGTGTTCTTCCGGGACACCGGCTGGAGGGGATCTTGGGGCACGAACACGAAGTACACCGGCTTCTCGGTGATCGGGAATCGCTGGGGGACGGCGTACCAGGCGTAGACGGCCTTCCGTTGGCTCAGCGCTCCGGAGACGGCTGACGAGGTGATGACCTGGGCGCCTGGGGGAATCTGGGACCGGGCCGCGTCGAGGGCGGTGGCCGTGGACGGCGTATTGACGAACCAGTCCGATTTCGCCGTGCTCAGGTTGGGGATCGAGGAGTAGAGGGTGAAGCCGAAGAGGCCGATGCCCACGATGCAGGTGGCCACCAGGACACCCCGATGGCTCCGTCGCTCGTCAGCCGCCAGGCTGGAGCCCGGTCCGCCCCCACCGTCCGCGCCCATCCCGAAGGGCAACATGCCGCGGCGCGCCGTCCACTCCAGCACCAGCACGGTGCCGACGGGCACGATGATGTAGACGGGGAAGCTCTGGAAGGGCGAGTTGATGTAGCCCGCGCTGGCCTGGAGAGCATTGGGCACCAGCACCACCAGCGCCACGAACAGGGCCCAGGGGGCGGCGATGCCCACCACCCCACCGGTGGTGAGGGTGTTGAGTATGGGGTGCCAGCGCTGATGGAGGACGTGCGCCCACCGCCCCGGGTGGGCGACCATGCCGGCCACGATGGTGAAGATGGTCACGCTGCTCCCGCTGGCCAGGTAGCTCAGGCCGCCCTGGAGGTTGGAGCCCACGTTGGCGTGCAGGGACGAGACCACCACGATCCACACCACCCCCCCGGCCACCAGGGCGGCGCCGGCCCGGCGGGACTCCCGGCTGCACACCAGGGCGGCCACCCCCAGACCGATGGCGTAGGTGGCGGCCACGTCGCCGGTCAGCAGCATGATGGCCGCCCAGATCAGGGCCCGTTTGCTCCGACCGTTGTACAGATCGCGCGCCGCCAGCACCAAGAACAACGTGGCGAAGGCCTGGAAATGGAAGTCGAACCAGTCGGATTGGTAGAAGTTCGGGTTCACCAGGAGGACGACCACGAACCCCAGGGCCACCGGCGCGTAGGGGATGCTCCGTCGGTGTCGCCCCAGGGCGTCCAGCACCCACCGGAAGGCGACGGCCTCCGAGGCCACCGCAGCCAGTTCCTGGAGCCACTTGAGGTCGACGGGGCTGGAGTGGATCCAGTACGTGAGGGACAGCGGCCACATGAGCAGCTCGAAGTGGTTGCGCCAGAACGGGAGCTGATCGACCGTGCTGTAGGGGCTCAGGTGGCCGTGGGCGATCAGGTACCAGGCCTGGCTGTACAGGGCGAAGTCGTTGGTCACATCGCCGCGGCTGTACAGACGGGCCCCGGCCACCAGCATGAAAATGAGCTGGATGGCCAGCAGTCCAAAGCCCAACCGGCGAACCCAGGTGAGACCCTCGGGGTCGGTGGAGCGACGGCCGAGGTGGAGCAACGATTGCGGCGAATGGCGCACCGAGGCGCTTCCCTTTCGGTCGGAACTGCGGTCTGACGCCTCGGTCACCGGGAGGCCTGGTGTCCCGAGACCCTAATCTCGCTCCGAAACCGAGTCCGGGAGCCCGGCTCCCAATTCTCACTTTCCCCACCAACCACGGTGGCCTACAGTCGCCCCAGCGGAGGGAGTGAGACACCCATGGATGACAGCGCGAGCGCCCGGTTTCTGACCGTCACTGAAGTGGCGGCCAATCTCCGGGTCTCCAACATGACCGTGTACCGACTGATCAACACCGGCGGCCTGCCCGCAGTTCGGATCGGCAAATCGTTCCGGATCCGAGAGGACGACCTCAACCGGTACCTGACCGGGCAGTACACCAAAGCCGGCTGATCCCGGCGCCGAGCAGCACCCCGGTACGTCCTGTGCCGGCCATCTTCTTCCTGTCCGACTACGGACTGGTCGACGAATTCGCCGGAGTGGTCCGTGCCGTGCTGCAGCGCGGGGCCCCCGGCGTACCGGTCATCGACCTCACCCATCAGGTCCCCAGCTTCGACGTGGCCGCCGCCGCCCGGGTGCTGGAGCGGGCCGCCCCCCATCTGGGTCCGGGAGTGGTGCTCGCCGTGGTCGATCCCGGTGTCGGCTCCGAGCGCCGGGGCGTGGCCCTCGAGGTGGCCACCGACGTGGGCCCACGCTGGATGGTCGGTCCCGACAACGGACTGCTCCTCCCGGCCGCCGATGTGCTGGGCGGAGCCCGCCGGGCGCTGGCCCTGGCTGGGGCGTCCACCTTCGACGGCCGCGACGTCTTCGCACCGGCCGCCGCCCACCTGGTCGGCGGGGGTGCGCCCGAGGACCTCGGGCCGCCCATCGATGTCGACGGGCTGGTCGCCCTGCCCGCCGATCCGGTCCCGGTGTCGGTCGCCGATGGGGTCCTGACCACGTGGGTGACCTGGGTCGATGGCTACGGGAACGTCCAACTGGCCGGCGACCTTCCGGCCTGGGACCAGCTGGAGGTGGCGTCGGGGGCGACCGTGCTGGTCGACCTCGATCCCGTTCCCGCCGATGGCCGTCGGGGTCAGGAACCGGCCGGCCACGCCGAGCGTCCGGTCCCGGCCCGCCCGGTGTCGTCGTTCTCCTCGCTCGACCCCGGCGAGCTGGGCTTGGTGATCGACGCCAACGGTCGCCACGCCCTGGTCATCGACCGCGCTTCGGCCGCTTCGACGCTGGGCATCGCCGGACCAGGCACCGTGATCCGGGTCCGGGTGGGAACGGGGATCGAGGACTGAGGATGGCCTCGACCCACGGAGCCCGTCATCGTTTTCCATTCCTGTCGCACCCTAAGTACGATCCGGCGGAGTGACCGACCCCGTCGACCCTCCGAGCAAGGCGGCAAGCCCGGGCTCGCCGCCGTCTGCGGACTCGGGCCGTCCGGAAACCTCGGGTGAGCGCCGGATCCCCGAGGCCACCGTGGTCCGCCTCCCCGTATACCAGCGGATCCTCGAGGAGCTCCTGCGCTCGGGCAATGCCACCGTGTCCTCGGAGCAGCTGGCCGCATCGGCCCGGATCAATGCGGCCAAGGTGCGCAAGGACCTGTCCCTGCTGGGCTCGTTCGGGACGCGCGGATCGGGATACGACGCCGCCTTCCTCATCGAGCAGATCGATCGGGAGCTCGGACTCGACCAGGTCTGGCCGGTGGTCATTGCCGGGATCGGCAACCTGGGACGGGCGCTGGCCAACTCGCAGGGCTTCACCACCAGGGGATTCGCCGTGGCCGCCCTGCTCGACGTGGACCCCGCGGTGGTGGGCGAGCGCATTGGCGACATCACCGTCCGCCATATCGACGAGCTCGAGGCGGTGGCAGCCGAGAAGAGCCTGTCCATCGGGGTCATCGCCACCCCGGCCTCCGCCGCCCAGAGCGTGGGCGACCTGCTGATCGGGGTGGGCGTTCGATCCCTGCTGAACTTCGCCCCCACCGTGCTGGCCGTGCCGCCGGAGGTCCTGCTGCGCTACGTGGACCTGTCCATCGAGCTCCAGGTCATGAGCTTTTACCAGGCCCGCCTGGGGGTCCCGTCGGAGGAACCGGGCATGCCCTCCATCCGGTCCATCGGCCTGACCGGGGTCTGACGGGGCCGGGCGCCACCCCTGCGACTGGCGATCTGGCCCCAGTCCCGGCATGCTTGAGGCTCGGTCGAGGTCAACCCTGCTGGGTACCGACCATCAGCCGAGCAAGCAAGGGAGTGACCCAAAGCAGTGTCCGTCGTTGTCGTAGGTATCGAGCAGCGCCAGGCCCCGCTCGACCTGCTCGAGCAGGTGTCAGTGGGTGAGAACGCCCTACCCAAAGCGCTCGGCATGCTGCGTGACCGGGCCAACCTGTCCGAGGCCGTGGTCCTCTCCACCTGCCTGCGCACCGAGGTCTATGCCGTGGTCGAGCGGTTCCACGATGGCGTGGCCGAGCTCCAGGAGTTCTTTGCCGCCATCGGCGGCCTGCCCGTCGAAGCCCTGGCCGAGCACCTGGTCACCCGGTTCGACGATGACGTAGCCGAGCACCTCTTCACTGTCGCCTCCGGTCTGGACTCGGCCGTGCTGGGCGAGTCCGAGGTCCTGGGTCAGGTGCGCCGGGCCTGGGAGCGGGCCCACCGGGAGCGGGCGTCGGGACCGGTGCTCGGCTCGTTGTTCCGGCACGCGGTGGAGACGGGAAAGCGGGTCAGGTCCGAGACGGCCATCGCCCGAGGCATCACGTCCCTGTCCAACGGGGCCGTGGCCCTGGCGGCCAACCGCCGCCCGGAGGGGCTGACCGGATCCCGGATCCTGGTCGTCGGGGCGGGTGAGATGGGAGAAGGGGTGATCCGGGCCATCGCCTCCCACGAACCGTCGGAGCTGGTGGTGGCCAATCGCACCTCGGCCCACGCCGCCGAGTTGGTCGCCGCCCTCCCCGACCCCCTGGCCTCCCGCAGCCGGGTGACATCGATGGCCAAGGTCCCCGAGGCTCTGGCCGCCACCGATGTGGTGTTCACCTCGGTGGCCACCACCCACCCCATCGTCGAGGTGCCGGTGCTGGCTGCGGCGCTGGATCATCGAGATCCCGATGATCCGCTGTTGGTGGTCGACCTGGGCGTGCCTAGAAACGTGGAGCCGGCCGCCGCCGAGCTGGCCGGTATCACCCTGCTCGACATGGATGCCCTGCGGGCCGCGGTGGAAGGGGCCTTGTCCGGTCGCCAGGGTGAGGTGGCCCAGGCCCAGGCGATCGTGGCCGATCAACTGGAGCGGTACCGGGTGGCGGCGCGCGCCCGGGGGGCCGCCCCCGTCGTGTCCGCCCTCCGGTCCCGGGCCGAAGACGTACGCCGCTCCGAGCTCGAGCGACACCGGTCCAAGCTGTCGGAGCTGACTGAGGAGCAGTGGAGCCAGGTGGATGCCGTGACCCGGTCGACGGTGGCCAAGCTGCTGCACGAGCCCACGATGGCGGTGAAGGACGCCGCCGGCACGCCACGGGGCGAGCGTCTGGTCGAGGCCCTCCGGGCCCTGTTCGATCTGTAGCCCCGTGCCTGCTCGCCCGCAGCTTCGGCTGGCCACGCGCGGATCCCCGCTGGCCCTGTGGCAGGCCCGCCGGGTAGCCGAGATGCTGGCCGATCGGGCCCAGCGGGACGCCTCGGCGGCCGCCGAGGTGACGCTGGTCATCGTGGAGACGACCGGCGACCGGAACACCGAAGCGCCCCTGCACACGCTGGGCGGCCAGGGGATCTTCTCGAAAGAGGTCCAAGCAGCCGTGCTGCGGGGAGAGGCCGATGCCGCTGTCCACTCGGCCAAGGACCTGCCCGCCGCGCCCGATCTGTCGCCCGAGGGCCTGGTGCTGGCTGCGTTCCCCGAACGAGCCGATCCCTCGGACCTGCTGGTGGGCGGGCGTTGGGACACCCTCGCCCCGGGTGCCACCGTGGCCACCGGATCGGTGCGCCGGCGCACGCAACTGGCCAACCTGCGACCCGATCTCACCTATACCGGTCTCCGGGGGAACATGGCCACCCGTCTGGCCTCGGTGGGCCAGGGTGACGTGGTCGCTCTCATCGTGGCCAAGGCGGCGGTCGACCGCTTGGGCTGGGAGCCGCCCGACGGCGTCGAGACCGAAGTGCTCGATCGGATGCTGATGGTTCCCCAAGTCGGTCAGGGAGCCCTGGCCGTCGAGTGCCGGACCGAGGACGGAGCCACACGAGCGCAGCTGTCGTCTATCGATGACGCCGTGGTCCGGCGCACGGTCACGGCCGAACGGGCCTATCTGGCTGCCCTCGGGGGCGGCTGCACGTTGCCGGTGGGCGCCTACGCCGAGGTGGTGTCCGACGGGCCCGGGTCCGAGGTCGAGCTCACCGCCATCCTGGCCAGCGAGGACGGCCGGGTGGTACTCCGCCATACCGCACGCGGCAACGACCCGGAGCGGCTGGGAGCCGACGTCGCCCGCTACCTGCTCGACGACTGCGGCGGCGCCGCGCTCGGCTCCTGGGGGGACGGGGACGGCGAGGGGACGGCGGAGGCGGTGCCGTGACCGTGCACCTGGTCGGCGCCGGCCCCGGCGATCCCGACCTGGTGACGGTTCGGGGCGCCAGCCTGTTGGCTCGGGCCGACGTGGTGATCTACGACCGGTTGATCGCCCATTCGCTGCTGGAGCTGGCTCCACCGGACGCCGAACGGATCGATGTGGGCAAGAAGCCGGGTCAGCCCGCCCGACAGAGCGACATCAACGCGCTGCTCATCGAGCACGGCGGCGCCGGCCGGGAGGTGGTCCGGCTCAAGGGGGGCGACCCGTTCCTGTTCGGGCGGGGGGGCGAGGAGGCCGAAGCCCTGCGGGCGGCGGGCATCCCCTACGACGTGGTGCCCGGGGTCACCTCGGCCTTCGCCGCCCCGGCAGCGGCCGGCATCCCCGTGACCCATCGGGGCCTGTCCACCTCGGTCACCGTGGTGACCGGACACGTCGGCGACCCGTCCGCTCCCGGCGGTGTCGACTGGCACGCCCTGGCCCAGGCCGGCGGCACACTGGTGGTGATGATGGGCATGGCCGATCGGGCCCGGATCGCCGAGGTTCTGATCGAAGGTGGCCGGCCCCGGGACACGCCGGTGTCGGTCGTCCACTGGGGAACCACCGATAGGCAGCGCACCGAGCGGACCACCCTCGAGGGTCTGGCCGACGTCGAACTGCCCGCGCCGTGCACCATCGTGATCGGTCCGGTGGCTGGGCTCGACCTCGGTTCCACCGTCGGCCTTCCCGGCGGTGGCGATCCGGCGTGAGCGCCCAGCCCGCGTCGGGGCCGCTGACGGGGACCACGGTGGTGGTCACCCGGACCCGGGACCAGGCGTCGTCACTGGTGGACCGCCTGACCGTCCAGGGGGCGTCGGTGGTCGAGCTGCCGGTGATCGCGGTCGAGGATGCCCACGACGGAGGGGAGGCCCTCCGCCACGCGGCTGACCAGGCGGCCGCCGGCGCCTACGACTGGCTGGTGTTCACCTCGACCAATGCCGCCTCCCGCTTCCTGGCCCGCTTGGACAACCGACCCGTTCCCCGGGCCACCCGATGGGCGGCGGTCGGACCGGGCACGGCAGCCACGCTGGCCCAAGGGGGCCATCCGGCCGACCTGGTCCCGGCCACCTCGGTGGCCGAGGTGTTGGCCGATGAGCTTTCTGGTCCGCCGACGGCCACCGGTGGGCGGACCACGGGCCGGATCCTGTTCCCACGGGCCGAGTCGGTGCGTGGCGTGCTCGCCTCGGGCCTCCGGGCCAAGGGCTGGGTGGTGGACGAAGTGGTCGCCTACCGCACGGTGGCCGGCTCGCCCGAGCCCGACGCCATTGCCGCCGCCTGCCGCGCCGATGTGGTGGCCTTCACCTCGTCGTCGACGGTGGAACGGACCGTCGAGTTGTTGGGGATCGACAAGGTCCCTCCGGTGGTGGTCAGCATCGGCCCCATCACCTCGGCATCGGTGGTCGCCGCCGGGCTGGCAGTCACGGCGGAGGCGATCGAGCACACCATCGACGGACTGGTTGCCGCCGTGGTCACCGCGGTCGACGGTGGAGGAAAGCCCATCGGTTGATCCGGTGCCCGCACCGGAACCGGATCCCGCGTCCTGCCGTAGGCTTTACCACCGTGTCGCGTATCGATCCGAGCAACCCCGTGCCGGGCCCGGCCCTGTCGCCCTTCCCGGCCCGACGCATGCGCCGACTGCGGAGGACCCCCGCCCTCCGGCGGCTGGTGGCCGAGACCCGTCTGTCGGTCGATGACCTGGTCGCCCCGTTGTTCGTGGCCGACGGTCTCCTCGAGCCCCACCCCATCGCCTCGTTGCCCGGAGTCGTACAGCACACGGTGGACACGTTGGCCACCGAAGCCAAGCGGCTCTGTGGCCTGGGTGTGCCCGGGATCATCCTGTTCGGGCTGCCCCGCCCCGAGGACAAGGATGCGGTGGGCTCCCAGGCGTTCGATCCCAACGGGATCGTCCAGCGCGGTCTGGCCGCGGTCCGAGAGGCGGTGGGCGATGCGGTGGTGCTCATGGCCGACTGCTGTCTCGACGAGTTCACCGATCACGGACACTGCGGGATCGTGGACCCGGTCACCGGCGATGTGGACAACGACGCCACCCTCCCCCTGTACGCCGAGACGGCGTTGACCCAAGCGGCCGCCGGCGCCGACGTGATCGCCCCCAGCGGCATGATGGACGGCCAGGTGGCAGCCATCCGGGCCGCCCTCGACGGCGACGGTCGTGGCGAGTCGGCCATCCTGGCCTATGCGGCCAAGTATGCGTCCGCCCTGTACGGCCCCTTCCGTGAGGCGGTGGACGTGACCATCGCCGGCGGGGGGAACCGCAAGGGATACCAGCAGGATCCCCGCAACCGCCGCGAGGCCATGGCCGAAGTCACCCTGGACATCGCCGAGGGCGCCGACATGGTCATGGTCAAGCCGGCGCTCACCTACCTCGACGTCATCGCCGACGTACGCGCCGCGGTCGACGTGCCGGTGGGGGCGTACCACGTCAGTGGGGAGTACGCCTTGATCCAGGCCGCGGCCGAGCGGGGCTGGATCGACGGTCCCGCCGTAGCCCTGGAGCAGATCACCGCGGTCAAACGGGCCGGGGCCGACATCATCCTCACCTACTTCGCCGGCGAGCTGGCCGAGGTGCTGGGTGGCTGACCACACCCGCTCGGCCCAGCTCTTCGAGCGCGCCCTCCGCGTCATCCCCGGCGGGGTCAACTCGCCGGTGCGGTCGTTCCGATCGGTGGGCGGCGATCCCTATTTCGTGGCCCGGGGCGAAGGCAACTCGGTATGGGACGCCGATGGGAACCGGTATCTCGACTTCGTCCAGTCCTACGGGGCGTCGCTGCTCGGGCACGCCCATCCCGCCGTCATCGGCGCCATCACCGAGGCGGCGACGCGGGGTACCACCTATGGGGCCCCCACCGAGGGCGAGGTGCTACTGGCCGAGGCCATCTGTGTCCGCGTGCCCGGGTGCGACCAGGTGCGCCTGGTCTCGTCGGGCACCGAGGCGGCCATGAGCGCCATCCGGGTGGCCCGGGGCTTCACCGGCCGGAGCCGGATCGTGAAATTCGCCGGCTGCTACCACGGCCACTCCGACGGCCTCCTGGCCGGCGGGGGCAGCGGCGTGGCCACCCTGGGGCTGCCCGACTCGGCCGGCGTCCCCGCCGGAGCGGTGGGCGAGACGGTGGTCGCTCCCTACAACGTGGTGCCCGAGTTGGGCGATGACGTGGCCTGCGTCATCGTGGAGCCGGTGGCGGCCAACATGGGCCTGGTCCCGCCCGCCCCCGGTTTCCTCGAGGGCCTCCGTTCGGCCTGCGATGCCGCCGGCGCCCTGTTGATCTTCGACGAAGTGATCACCGGGTTCCGCCTGGGACCCGGAGGGGCCAGCGAGCGGTCGGGGGTCCGGCCCGATCTGTGGTGTTTCGGCAAGGTGATCGGCGGCGGCCTGCCCGTCGGGGCCTTCGGCGGCCGTCGTGACGTGCTGTCGGTGCTGGCCCCGGCGGGACCCGTCTACCAGGCGGGCACGCTGTCGGGGAACCCCCTGGCCACTGCGGCCGGCTTGACCGTTCTGAACCTGATGACCCCACCGGCCTATGCCGCCCTGTCCGATCAGGTGGCCCACTTCGGCACTTCGCTGGCCAAGGTGCTGGGCTCGGCCATGGCCGGGAGTGGGTTCTCGGTGCAGGTCCCGGTGGTCGGCCCGTTGGTCGGCCTGTTCTTCGTGGCCGACGGGGAAGGCCCGGTCACCGACTATGACGGTGCCGTCCGGGCGGCGGGAACGGGCATCTACCCGCGCTTCTTCCGATCCCTGCTCGACCGGGGGGTGGCCCTGGCCCCGGGACCCTACGAGGTCGCCTTCCCCTCGATGGCCCACGGGCCCGACGAACTGGCCTGGACGGTCGAGGCGGCCGGTGCAGCCATCTCCGAGGTCCTCGCCTCACTTCGCTGAGGGGACGATTCGGGGCGTACGTCCTGAACGGCCCGTCCGTGGATGAGGCTGGCCCCGGTCATGGGCGGGCGAGCCCGTGTGGCACCATCGGTGCGTGCTCACGTCGCAGGTCTGCACGTACGAATCGATCCACTCGCCCCAGCTGATGCGGTGGTCGGCCCGATTGCGGCCGATGTGGGATCCCGAGGGCACCGAGACGCGCGACGTCTTCGATCACCGCAAGATGTGGGAGTGGCTGTTCATCTGCGAGGCGTTGCGAGAAGCGGGCGTGTTGCAACCCGGACGGCGAGGGCTGGGTTTCGGTGTCGGGCGTGAGGCCCTGGTGTCCCTGTTCGCCGGCATGGGCTGCCACCTGGTGGCCACCGACCTCGGGGCCGAACAGGCTCGAGCGGCAGGATGGACGGACACCGAGCAGTACGCCGGAGGGCTGGCCGGACTGAACGAGTACGGATTCTGTCCCCCCGAGGAGTTCCAGGAGCGAGTTGCCTACCGAGAACTGGACATGAACGCCGTCCCCGGTGACCTTCGCGACTTCGATTTCACCTGGTCGTCCTGCGCGTTCGAGCACCTCGGTTCACTGGCCGCGGGCATGGACTTCGTCGTGGCCCAGATGCAATGCCTGAAGCCCGGGGGGATCGCCGTGCACACCACCGAGCTGAACGTCTCGTCGGAGACCGACACCATCACCGAGGGCGGCACCGTCCTCTACCGGCGAGGGGACATCGAGGACCTGGTCAGGCGGCTCCGGGCCGACGGCCACCGGATCGCCTACGACCTGTCGGAGGGCACCCGGACCGAGGACCGGCACGTCGACGTCCCGCCCTTCTCCAATACCCATCTGCGCACCAAGCTGGGCGAGTACGTGACCACCTCGATCGCCCTGGTCATCCAAAAGGGCGGTGGCCCCCGGTCATGGCGGTCCCGGGCCAGGCGCGTGCTGGCACGACGGCGTTGAGCCGCTCCCATGCACGACAATGGTGTGGTGAGGGCGAAGCGATGGCCGTGAGCGGGCGATGACCGAACCGGTGCAGCCACCGGAGACCGTCGGGCCGCGCCAGGGCGAGCTGACCAGCGGGTTTCAGCTCGACGGCGTCTCGCTCATCGGCGATCCGGCCCTCGGCGCGCCGGCGACCGAGGGATTGACTCTGCTGTTCGATGCCATTGGTTTTGTCATCGTCGGGCCCGAGCCCGGTGCCTCCCGCCGGGTGCAGTGGTCGGCCGTGGCCAGCGCGGTGGTGGGCCTGGTGGTGGCGGGGACCGATGGTGGGATCGCCACCCCGCTCGATGTCACTGCCTCAGGCCGGACGGTTCGGTTCATGCTCCCGGCCAGCCGGGTGCTCCAAGCCCAGGTCTCGTTGTTGGAGCGCCGGCTGCTCGGGTGGAAAAGCGCACCCGGTCCCGAGCGGGGCGGAGACGAGCGTGCCCCCGGTCCCTGGGCGTCGCCCGGCACCTGGTCTCGGACGCCGGTCGGCCCTCCGTCGGGGGCGTGGCCGCAACCCAACTCCGGTCCCTCGTGGGCCGGTGGGCAGCCGTCGAGGTTCGCCGACCCGACCATGGGGATGGTCGAATTGGGTTGGGCTGTGCAGCCCATCGATCATCTGGCCGAGCACTCCCGCAGGCGCCGGCGCAAGATCGTAGGCATGACCCTGTCCATGCTGCTCGTCCTGTCCGGGGTCGGCATCTGGGCCGGCCTGGCCGCCACCGAGCCGTCGTCCAGTCCGCCCACCTCGACCACGCAGCCCTCGCCCGATCAGCAGCTTGCTCGGAACACCATGCTCAACAAGTCCGACCTTCCCTCCGGATGGCAGGCCTCACCCGGGAATTCCGGCGGAACCAGCGATGCCGACCGGAAGGCCGAGCAACAGATCGCGGCGACGTTCCAGACTTGTATGGGCGTAAGCGCCGACCAGGCCACCACCGTCCTCGGCGGCCAGAGCAAGGACCAGACGGCACAGGCCCAGTCGCCTGTCTTCGTCGGACCGGGCGCAGGCGCCACTGCCGGTGCGGCCACCGAGCTGCAATCGTCGGCTGCCGTGGTTCGGACCCACGCCGACGAGAAGAGCGACTACGCCGTCTACTCCAATCCGCGTTACCCCCAGTGCAACGCGGTGGCCAGCGCGGCCGAGGCCCAGATCGGCCTGAACGACAGCAGCGGAGATCACGCCCAACCGGGACCGGCGGAGGGACACACCGTCCCCGTCTCCCCGTTCCCCGGAGAACAGCTGCTCGAAGTGGAGTCCACGTTCGTGCTGAACGCCGGTGGACACCCGGTTCTGGTGCAGAACTATCAGGTCGTGGTGGCCGGTGACCGGGTCGAGGCCTCTCTGGGCGCCTTCGCCGTGGCAACCGGCTTTCCCCCCGACGTCCTGTCCGGCTCGGTGTCGGCCCTCGAGCACCGTGTCGCCTCCGAGGGGTCAGGGAAGGGATCGGCATGAGCACTGAGGAACCAACACTTCCTCCTGAGGGGATGCTGCTGACCGGTATCGATCTGGGCGGCGACTACCAACGGGGCACTCCGACCGTTCACGGCGTGGACTTGCTGTTCACGGTGGACGGCATCACCGTGCAAGGCCCCGAACCGGGCGCTGAGCGACTGATGGCGTGGTCGGGGCTCGACTCGGCCTCCTGTCGGGCGCGGGCCCGCCAGGGCGATGGAACCACCGCCATGGTGCTGATCCTGCAGTCCGGACCCCAGACGGTCCAGTTCTTCCTGCCCGCCGACCAGGTGACACCGGGTCAGGCCCTCTATCTCGACCAGGCCCTCCCGCTGTGGTTGGACCGCTATGGCCGCGCCGCCGCTGGTGCTCCGGGTCCCTCGGGGGGCGATGTCCCACCGGGAACGACCCTGCCATCGAGCCCGCCGACCTCGACGTCGCCGGTCGATTCGCCACCGATCCCGCCAACGCCGCCGATCCCGCCAACGCCGCCGACCCCACCAACGCCGCCGATCCCGCCAACTCCAACGACCCCGCCAACTCCAACGACCCCGCCGGTTGGTGCGGTACCGCCGATTGGCGCGGTACCGCTGTCTGCACCCGTGATACCGGGGATGCCGATGCGACCGGTGGAAGCTGCGCCACCGCCGACCAACCCGCGGCGGTTCATGCGTCGTCGGACCCTGTTCGTCGCCATCGGCACCGTGGTGGCGGTGCTGATTGCCGGAGGCGTCTACTGGGCCACCAACAGTTCGGGCAATGCCGCCGTCTCAACCACCTCCCCGAGCACGAGTGCGCCGCCGTCCGCCGATCAGCAGTTGGCCAACTCCATCAACCTGCGGTTGACCGACCTTCCCGCCGGTTGGGCCAGAGTGCCGCCGGCCGGCTCCAGCCTCACGCCGACCCAAAAGCGGGCGCAGGCCAAAGTGGTGGACCAGTTCGCCGGCTGTCTCGGCATGTCCGACGCGTTCATCGGTGGCCTGTTCGGCAGCTTGCCCCAGACCGACCAGGTGGCGGCGGGGGATTCGCCCACCTTCGCCACCGCCTCCAGCCCTGCCACCATTGTCGGGTCCCACACCACGGTGGTGAAGACGGCGGCCGACGCCACCGCCGACGCCGTTCCGTTCACCAAGCCCAACTTCACCTCATGCTTCAGCCAGTTCCAGAACGCGTCGGCGGCGGTGCAGGTGTCGGGGGGCACGGCCCAGACGTCGGAGTTCGCCCTGTTCGCCCCGACGGGTGTCAGCACCTACGCCTACACCACCACGACCACGCTGCCCGGACAGGGGACCATCCTGGCCGAGGACATCTTCATGATCGGGGGGCACACCGAGACCGGCCTCACCTTCCAGACGGACGGGACCTCGGTCTCGTCGGACGCGGTGGACTCCGCCTACAC
Source organism: Acidimicrobiales bacterium (assembly GCA_035552655.1). Taxonomy (GTDB): domain Bacteria; phylum Actinomycetota; class Acidimicrobiia; order Acidimicrobiales; family RAAP-2; genus DASXMT01. The sequence continues at coordinate 4,720 of DASZLD010000154.1, read as the reverse complement.
GGCGATGGTCCAGCGGGTCGCCGGCGGCGGGCGGACCTGAGCCAGCCGCACCAGCTCAGGCGGGCTCGGGCCAGGTGCGCGCCACCAGGGCAAAGGCCCGGTAGGCGGCCTCGGCCGGACCCAGCTCGTCGGGTCGCAGCAGGTTGGCCATGATGCGCAGCAGCCACGACATGATGCTCTCGGAGTGCATGCCGGTGGCCACGCACACCTTCATGAGCTCGGGCTGGCTGATCATCTTGATGAAGGCGCGGGCCACCCGGTAGTAGAGGCCGTAGGCGTCCTCGAGCCGCTGCTCGTAACGGGCCAGGGCCAGCTCCCCATCGCCCGACAGGGCCTCACCCAGCGACGCCGCCGCCAGTCGACCGGTCTCGTAGCCGTAGGCGATGCCCTCGCCGTTGAACGGGTTGATCGAGCCGCCGGCGTCGCCGATGACCAGGGTGGTGGGTCCCCGATGAGGACCGACCGATAGCCCCATGGGCAGCTTGCCCCCCGTGGGCGGTCCCAGGCAGGTCTCGGGCGACAGCTCCCAGGCCTTGGGGGCCCAGGCCACGAAGGCGTCCATGAGGTGGGAGGTGTTCACACCCTTCCAGCGGCGATCGGTGGACAGCAGGCCCACCCCCACGTTGACCCGACCGTCGCCCAGGGGGAAGATCCAGCCGTAGCCGGGCACCACGTTCCGATCTGCGTCCCGGATGTCCAAGTGGGACTCGATGAAGGTCTCGTCGTGCCCGGGGGAGCGGTAGTAGCCCCGCAGGGCCATGCCCATGGGCTGGTTCCGGTTCCGGCCCGTGCCCAGCATCCGTCCGAACCGGGAGTTGGCTCCGTCGGCCACCACCACGTAGCGAGCCCGGATCTCCCGGGTCTTCCCGCTGTCCTTGTTCTTCACCACCGCACCGACGCAGGCCGGCAGGCTGGATACCGATCCCCGGTCCAGGGGAGCCGAGGTACGGGCCGCAGCGGTCGACGATCCCGGCGTATCGGCCAGGATGGGAGCGACGGCCTCGGTCCCCTGCCAGACGGCGGCTCCTGCCTTCTCCGCCCGTTCGTTGACGATCTGGTCGAGGTCATGCCTGGTGATCACGTAGCCGTAGGAGGGGAAGCTGGGGTGCTCGGGCCAGGGGAGATCGAGCACCTTGCCGTAGGCGTGGGCTCGCAGGCCCTGGTAGCGATGGGCCCCGGTCAGGGAGGCCTCGAGGCCCATGTCGGCGATCTGGCGGACGGCGCGGGGGGTGAGGCCGTCCCCGCACGTCTTCTCCCGGGGGAAGACCTTCTTCTCCACCAGGGCCACGTCCCATCCCGCTTCGGCCAGCCAGTAGGCGCAGGCCGAGCCCGAGGGCCCCCCTCCCACGATCAGGACATCGTGGACACGCTCGTCATCGGGGTGGACACGGTCGTCATCGGGGTGGACACGGTCGTCGTCGGGACGCTTCCCCGAAGCATCGCCTGGGCTGGCAGATTGGGCACTCACGACCCCCGATGGTATGCCCGGTCCGACCGGGCCGGTGCACGCCTCACTTCGATGTGCCTGCCCCCTGGCCAGCGTGGTAAAACGAATCCGCTGTGGCCGATTATCTCCCGATCCTCGTGCTTTTCGTCCTGGGCATGCTCTTTGCCGTGCTTTCGTTCGTCGGTTCGAGGATGCTGGCCCCCAAGAAGAAGCCCACCGCGGCCAAGATCGCCCCCTACGAGTGCGGCATCGTCCCCAACATCGAGCCCCCGACCAGGTTCCCGGTGCGGTTCTACCTGATCGCCATGATCTTCATCATCTTCGACATCGAGATCATCTTCTTGTACCCGTGGGCCGTGGTCTTCCGTCAGTTGAAGACCTTCGGCCTGGTGGAGATCCTGGTCTTCGCCGGCATCGTCTTCGTGTCCCTGCTCTACCTGGTGAGCAACGGCGCCCTGACCTGGGGCCCGGCCAAGAAGCTGGTGGGGGGCATGCCCGCCCGGACGTCCGAGTCCACCATCGCCCGGATCAGCGGCACGCCCGACCCCATCGCTGTCCCCGGGCAGCGCCCGGCGGCGGCGGCGACCACCTCCCGACCCACGAGCCCCGACCCGGTGAGGCCGACCGGCCCCGGGCAGGCTGCGTAGGGCGGGGCGATGGGCCTCGAGGATCTCCAGCACAATTTCCTGACCGGCCGGCTCGAGGACCTGGTGAAGTGGGCCCGTCGCTCGTCGATGTGGCCGGCCACCTTCGGCCTGGCCTGCTGCGCCATCGAGATGATGTCGGTGGGCGCGGCCGACTTCGACCTGGCCCGGTTCGGCATGGAGGTCTTCCGGGCCTCGCCCCGTCAGGCCGACCTCATGATCGTGGCCGGCCGGGTGTCCCAGAAGATGGCGCCCGTCCTCCGCCAGGTCTACGACCAGATGATGGAGCCCAAGTGGGTCATCTCCATGGGCGTGTGCGCCAGCACCGGGGGCATGTTCAACAACTACGCCATCGTCCAGGGCGTGGACCAGGTCGTCCCCGTCGACGCCTATGCCCCGGGCTGCCCGCCCACCCCCGAGACGCTGATGCACACCATCCTCACTCTCCACGAGAAGGTGCGGACCGGTGAGATCGCCCGCCGGAAGCCGGAGTGGAAGTCGGGGGCCACCGACGTGGAGTCGGGCCACTTCCTGACCGACGACGAGGGCGGCGACACCGACGACGCCCGCACCCACACCGATGAGGACACAGCCGGGTGGACGCCCGAGCGCCCCGACGCCGTGCGGCTGGGGACGCCGAAGCGCAACCCGGTCATCGCCCGCAGTGTGGGAGAGCCTCTGTGAGCGCGGCGGCGGGCTCCGACTCCAGCGTGGCCACCGGAGCGGCCGGTGCCGGCCTGGTCAGCGAGTCAGGGGGCGGCTCGGTGCGCGACCTGCTCCAGTCCGACCAGGACGTGGTCTTCCCCTCCCGCGACCAGTACCTGGGCGTGGTGGAGGAGTTCCGGGACGCCGGGTTCGAGATGTGCTCCGACCTGTGCGCCGTCGACTACCTCACCCATCCTCCCCGCCGCCTGCCCGAGGGCGTCACCCCCGAGCGGTTCGAGGTCGTGGTCAACCTGCTGTCGTTGTCGCAGTGCAAGCGGGTGCGGGTCCGCCTGCAGGTTCCCGGGGACGACCCGGTGGCCCCCTCCCTGTTCTCGGTCTATCCCGGTGTCGAGGCCATGGAACGGGAGGCCTTCGACCTCTTCGGCGTGCTGTTCGACGGTCACCCCGACCTGACCCGGATCCTCATGCCCGAGGACTGGGAAGGCCATCCGCTCCGCAAGGACTACGGCGTCGGCCGTGTGCCCGTGCAGTTCAAGGGCGCACCGGGGCCGAGATGAGCGACCCGAAGTCGACGACACATACAGACGACGCTCCCGCCGCCGAGGGAGAGGACGGCCCCGACGCCGGTTCTGCGACGGCCGCGGCGAGGCAGGGTGGAGTCGCGGCGCAGGGTTCGGCCGCGCTGCCCCCCGACGGCATCGCCGCCGACCAGGCTGCTTTGGGCAACGAGGGCCTGATGCTGGTGGCCGAGACGTCCGAGGGCCTCCAGGAGCTGAGCCGGCGCACCACCACCGACCCCGGCGAGCTCCGCCGTGAGGTGGGCGCCGTGCTGCGCATGCCCGAGGGCCACGTGGTCGACCCGCTCGACATCGACATCGAGCGCACCGACGACGAGACCATGATCATCAACATGGGGCCCCAGCACCCCTCGACCCACGGCGTGCTGCGCCTCATGCTCGAGCTCGACGGCGAGACCGTGCTGCGGACCAAGCCGGTGGTCGGATACCTCCACACCGGCATGGAGAAGACGGGCGAGGAGCTGACCTACGTCCAGGGGGCGACCAACGTCACCCGGATGGACTACCTGGCCCCGCTGCACAACGAGCTGGTGTTCTCCCTGGCCGCCGAGGCGCTGCTGGGCGTGGAGATGCCGGCGCGGGCCACGTGGATCCGCATGCTGATGGTCGAGCTGAACCGCCTGTCCAGCCACCTCATGTGGATGGCTACCAACGGCATGGACCTCGGGTCGACGTCGATGATGATCTACGGCTTCCGCGAGCGCGAGATGGTGCTGGCCTTCTTCGAGAAGGCCACCGGTCTGCGGATGAACCACAACTTCATCCGTCCGGGCGGGGTGGCCGCCGACCTGCCCGACGGGTGGGAGGACGACGTCTCCATCATCTGCGACACCATCATGCCCCGGGCCGACGAGTACGACGAGCTCCTGACCGGCCAGCCCATATTCCGGGAGCGGACCGAGGGCATCGGTCGCATCTCGGCCGAGGAGGCCCTGGCCCTGTCGCTCACCGGTCCCATCCTGCGGTCCACCGGCGTGCCCTGGGACCTCCGGCGCTCCATGCCCTACCTGGCCTACGAAGAGGTGGACTTCGACGTCATCGTGGGCACCTATGGCGACAACTTCGACCGGTATTCCATCCGCCTCAACGAGATCCGGGAGTCGGTCAAGATCGTCCGCCAGATCGTGGAGAAGATGCCGCTGGGGGACTACCGGGTGCAGGACAAGAAGGTCACGCCCCCGCCCCGGGCCCGCATCGACGAGTCGATGGAGGCCCTCATCCACCACTTCAAGGTGTTCACCGAGGGGTTCAAGGTCCCCGAGGGCGAGGTCTACGTGGCCGTCGAGTCCCCGCGCGGTGAGCTCGGCTGCTACCTGGTGTCCGACGGCTCGTCCAAGCCCTACCGCATGCACATCCGCGGCCCCAGCTTCGTCAACCTGCAGGGA
>DASZLD010000153.1:0-3436 GCA_035552655.1 Acidimicrobiales bacterium | reverse complement strand
TCCCGTCTACTGTGATCCACCAGCGTGGTCCACGCAGGAGGGGGACGGCATGCTGTTTCTGCACGAGACCCACAAGGTCGTCGGGTCGAAGGAAGACGAGTTCGAAGCGGCCTACCGGGACCAATGGATGGCCACCATGGCCGAGAGCGACGATGCCCGGCTGCTGTGGTACGCCAACCATGCCCATGGCAGCGGCATGTCCTACCAGGTGGTGACCATCACCGCCCTGGCCGACGGCCGAGCCTGGGAGGACCTGGCTCACCGGGCTCGAAGCGGCGACCTGCAGGACTGGATGCGGGAGGTCGACACCCTCCGCCACGACGTCGAGGGAAAGATCCTCATGCCCCTGCCGTGGTCGCCCATGCAGGAGGTCGACCTCGCCACCGTGCCCGCCGACGGGAATGAGCACGAGTTGTCCATGTACATGGAGGACACCATGTGGCCCTACGACGGAAAGCTGCAGGACTACATCGATGCCTGTGGGTCCGTGTACTCCAAGAGCCTGAAGGTTGGCGCGTCGGAACGGCTCATCTCCATCCAGCTGGCCCTCCAGCCGGCCTTGGGCTCCGCGGTGCGCAGCGAGGTCACCCTCATGCAGAAGGTTCATGACGCAAGCCGCCTGCAGCACCTCCTCATGAGCGAGATCCCACTGGAGATGCGCAAGCCCGGCACCTGGATGCACGACGCCCTGGCCGTGCGTGACCAGTGGGAGAGCAAGTTGTTGCGCACCTCGGCCTGGTCGCCGCTCTACTGATGACCGTAGAGATCGAGACAGTGTTGCGCCGACATCCTTCCGTGGCCGACGTGGCCGTGGCCGGCGTAGCCGACACGGAGATGGGCCAACGGGTGGCCGCCGCAGTCGTCCTGAACAACCCGGTGACCGAGCAGGACCTGACCGACTTCTGCCGGGAGTACCTGGCCCGGTTCAAGATCCCCGAGCGGATCGTGTTCGTCGACACCATTCTCTACAACGAGACGGGCAAGGTCGATCGTCGAGCCCTGGCCCGGCTGGTGGCCCATGAGGCCGAGACGCCCCATGAAGCCGAGACGGCCTGAGAAAGAGGAGAGCAACGTGTTGTTCCTGCACGAGACGCACAAGGTGGTCGGCACCAAAGAAGACGAGTTCGAAACGGCCTACCGCGATCAGTGGATGCCGACCATGGCCGAGAGCGATTATGCCCGGCTGCTGTGGTACACCAACCACGCCCACGGCAGCGGGCTGTCGTACAACGTGGTCACCATCACCGCCATCGCCGACGGCCGGGCCTGGGAGGAGCTGGCCACCCGGATGCAGCGGGGCGATCTCCAGTCGTGGGCCAGCGAAGTGGACGACCTCCGCCACGACGTGTTCGGCAAGATCCTCATGCCCGTCCACTGGTCGCCGCTCCAGGACGTGGACCTGGGTGCGGTCCCTGCTGACGGGCGCACCCATGAACTCAGCTTGTTCATGGAGGACACCGGCTGGCCCTACGTGGCCATAGACGACTACATCCAGGGTTGGTACGACATCTACTACGCGCCCATGCAGAAGCGACCCCCCGAGCAACAGGTGCTGGACATCCAGGCATGCTTCCAGGTCGCCCATGGCACCCATCAACGGCGCGAGGCCATGCTCTGGCAGAAGATCCGTCGGCCCGAGCCGCTGACCCAGCTCCTGACCAGCGAGATGCCGTCCGAGCACCGCGGTCCCGGCTCCTACATGCACGATGCATTGGAGCTCCGCGACCAGTGGGAGTCAAGGCTGCTGCGCACCAGCAGCTGGTCTCCGCTGTACTGAGATAGTGAGCCTGTGACGAACCGCTCCACCAACAGCCGCTTCGGTCCGTCGGGAACGCCCCGGATCGTCATCGTGGGCGCCGGATTCGGCGGCATCGCCACCGGCGTCAAGTTGAAGAGGGCCGGGATCCACAGCTTCACCATCTTCGAGAAGTCCGATGGTCCCGGGGGAACCTGGTGGGACAATCGCTATCCGGGGGCCGAGGTCGACGTCTCCTCCCACCTCTACTCCTACTCGTTCAAGAGCTACGACTGGAGCAGGACCCACGCCCGCCAAGCCGAGCTCCAGGGCTATCTGGAAGAGGTCATCGACGACTACGGGCTCCGATCGCATCTTCGCTTCGGCACCACGGTGGACGAAGCAGTCTGGAACGAGGGGACCCACCTCTACACCGTCCGCCTCCACGACGGCGAGGAGGTGCAGGCCAATGTGGTGGTCAGCGCCCTCGGTCTCCTCAACTATCCCCGGTACCCGGACTGGCCCGGACTGGACACGTTCCGAGGGCCGAAGTTCCACACCTTCCGCTGGGAGCACGAGCACGATCTGACCGGGAAACGGGTGGCCGTGGTGGGCACCGGTTCGACGGCCACCCAGATTGTGCCGGAGATCGCACCCCTGGTGGGAGAGCTCAAGTTGTTCCAGCGCGAGCCCGGTTGGATCATCCCCAAGGGTGACCGGGACTTCACGCCGGAGGAACGACGGACCTTTCAGAACCGGCTCAAGCGTCGCATCGAGCGGATCCGGCTGGCCCTGCTCCTGGAACGAAATCAGATCGGTGGGGCCATCCACCGTCCGGGCACGAAGATGAACTCGTTGCGGGAGCACCAGTGCCGCAGCTTCATCGACCGTGAATTCGCCGAACGGCCGGACCTGCGCGAGGCGCTCACCCCCAAGTACCCCTACCCGGGGAAGCGGCCCATCTTGAATTCGACGTTCTACGGATCGCTGCGACGCGACAACGTCGAGCTGATCCCCAGGGCGGTGACGTCGGTGACCGAGAAGGGGCTCATCGACGCCGAGGGCAACGAGCACGTCGTCGACATCCTGGTCATGGCCACCGGCTTCCAGCCGGCCAATTACCTGGCCAGCCTGGAGGTGCTCGGCCACGACGGCCAGACCATTCACGACGTGTGGGACGGCGAGCCCCGGGCCATGCTGGGCATGACCGTGCCCGGGTTCCCGAACTTCTACATGCTCTATGGCCCCAACACCAACGGCGGGGAGATCGTCTCGTGTCTGGAGCGACAGGCCGAGCATGTGGTGCAGGCGGTGAAGCGGATGATGCGCCAAGGCGTCACCGCGGTCGAGGTGCGCCCGGTCTTCTATGAGTTGTACAACCGTTGGCTCGAGCGCCAGATGGAGGGCACGGCCTGGCAGGTGTCCAACAACTACTACAAGTCGGCCTCGGGCCGGATCGTGACCCAGTGGCCTTTCGGGGCGTTCCTGTACGGCGTGCTGACCAAGGCGCTGGCCCCGCTGTCGGAGGCCACCCGAGTGGCGCCCCCACCGCCGCGATAATCGCTCAGGTCGACGAGGGCCTGATGTCCGGGAGCGTTGTGGCCGGGAGCAGCACGGCCACGTCGGCCAGCGATCGCAGCGTGTCATTGAGATGGGTGCAGGTGCCGACCCCGGTGAGCTCGCGCCGGACCCACCGTCGGA
>DASZLD010000152.1:0-16451 GCA_035552655.1 Acidimicrobiales bacterium | reverse complement strand
CCACGTGAAAGAAGAGGAAGGAAGCCTCTTCCCCGCCGTCCGCAAGGAATTCGGCCGGCCGACTCTGGCGGCCATGGGTGATGCCCTGGCCGCCGCCAAGAAGGGGGCGCCGGTCAAGCCTCGTCCGCGTCTGCCCGATGTGCCCCCGCTCAATCGACTGGCCGACGCCGGCGCCGGAGCGGTCGATCGGGCCGTCGGGTCGCTCAAGAAAGCTGCGGCCAGCCGCTGATCGCTGGGTGGGACCCAAACCGGTCCGGCAGGCTCCCGGGATCACGTCTGCCACCCGTCATGTCGGAGCGCACCCGGAAGGATGAGGATGACCCAACGAGAGGACCGAGACCCGAAGGCGGTGGGAAGGCAGTCAGGCGATGAGGCCGAGACAGGGGATGGGGCGGAAAGCTCCGACCACGGTGCCGCGCCCGTTGGAGGTGACTGCACCGGCGAGGAGCAGGCGGCCACCAACCGAGAGAACGACCCGCCGGCGTGACCGATCGGCTCCGGCCCGGGGTCCTCTTCGATGTGGACGGTACCCTGGCCGACACCAACTATCTCCACACGCTGGCCTGGTCCCGGGCCCTGCGCGATGCGGACGAGTGGGCCCCCATGAACGCCATTCACCGCCTCATCGGCATGGGAGGTGACCAGCTGGTCCCTACCTTGCTCGGCCATGAGAGCAAGGCGGCGACCAAGGCTCGGCCGTCGCGGTACAAAGAGCTCATGGGTGATGCCCAGGTCTTCCCCGGAGCCCGCGATCTCCTGTGGCGCCTGCACCGGGAGGGCCTAGCCGTCGTGGTGGCCACCTCCGCCCCTGACCAGGAACTCGGATCACTCCTGGAGCTCCTGGACGCTGACGAGGCCATCGACGCCACCACGAGCGCCGACGACGTCGCCTCCTCCAAACCCGACCCCGAGGTCTTCCTCCGGGCCATGGCCGTCGGGGCCGTCAATCCCGAACGGGCGTTGGCTCTGGGCGACAGCATCTGGGACATCCAGGCGGCCCGGGCCGCCGGAATCGGTTGCATCGCGGTGGAGACGGGTGGCTTCAGCCAACACGAGCTGGCCGAGGCCGGAGCCGTACGCGTCTACCGCGATGTACAGGAGGTTCTCGACCAACTCCGGACCGGCCCCATCGGCAACCTGCTCGCCTGACCCGTGACTGCGGGCTTCCGCTGGTCGGGAATCCTGCCATCTCCACAGGTCGGAACCCGCACCGTCTGCGGGTGTGACCCGCTCACTCCACGGTGGTACATTTGCGTCGTCGGCTTGGACAGTCAGGCCCGTCATCGTCCGATCTGAATTGCTCGACTATGGCCGACTTTGCCCCACTGGCGGTAACGACCGATGGCGGCGTTGGAAGAGTGTCCAGCGACACCCGCACCGTGACCGTGGCTGGTGAGATCGACTTTGCCACGTCCCCTCAACTGAAGAAGGCGCTGGTCGACGTCCTGGAGACCAAGAGGGGCGACACGGTCGTGGACCTGTCGGCCGTTTCCTTCGTCGACGCCTCAGGCATCGGGGTGCTGGTGGCCGCGGCCAACCTGGCCCATTCCGGAGGAGGTCGGCTGATCCTCCGCCACCCCAGCCGCGCCGTGCTACTCCTGTTCGACCATTTGGAGCTGGATGGCGTCCTTACTGTCGAACGGTAAGAGCAGACCGCCCGGCTAGCTCCTCCTTTCGGGATTTTCTCGCTGCAGTGCCCCCCTCACGATCTCCTCGGCGATCGTTCGGAGCTTGCGGTTCTCCCGCTGGGAAGCCCGCACCAGTACCTGAAACGCCTCATCTGGGCTGCGGCCACCACCAGCCATGATGATCCCTATGGCGTAATCGATGGTGGCCCGGGTGGCCATCGCCTGTTGCAGATTCTCATTCAACTGGCGCGCGTCCCAGTAGACCTGGGCGTTGGCCAGGACGATGGCCGCCTGCCGAGCAAAGGTCTCGACTCGATCGACGCTGCGCTCATCGAAAGCCCCGGCCGTGTGGGAGTAGAGATTCAAAGCACCGAGGCTCTCGCCCCGAGCAGTCACCGGTACCGACAGCGTGGCCAGGATGCCGTGGGCGAGGGCCATCTTGGCGAACTCGGGCCACCGTTGGTCGTCAACGGTGGAGTCGATCCGGTTGACTCGTTGGTGACGGAATGCGTCGAGGCACGGTCCGTCCCCGCTCGAGTACTGGGCTTCGTCGATCTCGGGCGCCTCCGGATCGGTGAACACGCCGGTGGACGGCTTGCCATCGACCAGCATGGTGATGCCGGCAAAATCGGCTGGTAGCACTTGGCACGCAAGCTCAGAGACTCGCAACAGGGTGTCCCCCAGGGTTCCCTCGTTGACGAAGAACTGCGAAAGCGCGTTGAAGCCGTCACCAGCTGTGCCTGATTGATCGGCCACATGCCGCTCCTGGCTCAATTGAGTGAAGCCAGTCGCATCCCACACGGGTCGAAGGAATTTGGGCCTACTCAGGAAGACATGAAGCCTAACCTGAAAGGTCTAGGGGTGAATGACGAGCTCGAACCACACTGACTTGCCGTGACCAGCTGGGTCGAACCCCCAGCGCGTGGCGAGCGAGTCGACAATTGACAAGCCTCGCCCGCTCTCGGCCGTGGGGTTCGACTCTCGGACAACGGGGAACTCCGTTCCCTCATCCCTCACCGCGATCCGTATGCAGTCACTTCGGATCCCCATCGACAGGGAAATTGCCCCTTCACCGTGGGCAATGGCATTGGCCACCAGCTCGTCGGCCAGCAGGGCCGACACTTCGGCAACGTCGTCGGGCTGCCCCACCAGCGCCTCCCGTATCGCTGACCGAGCGCGCCCTACCGAATCCGAGCTACGAGGAAGAGGCAGGACGAACTCAGCCACCTGTACCTTCCTACCCCTCGAGAGCGCTTACCAACCGATGTTACCGGACCCATGACCGGGGATTCCCGATCAGATGGGACGCGGCGTTCGCAGGATAGGCAGGAGGTGGCTACCGTCGGACAGATGGACGGCCATGACGAGATCGATCTGGCCACAATCTTCGGTGACATCGCCCGCACCCTCGTGGCCGAGGAAGACGCACATGCCACCCTGAGCCGGATCGTGCGCTTGGCCGTCGACACCATCGATGCCTGCCAGCACTGTGGAATCTCCATCGTCGAGGGTCGCCGTATCGGGTCACCGGCAGCCAGCGATGCCATACCGGCCATCGTGGACCAGCTCCAGTCCGAGACAGGCGAGGGTCCGTGCGTGGACGCCATCCAGGATCACGAGGTGTTCAAGACAGGCCGGCTCTCCCAAGAAGAGCGGTGGCCGAACTTTGCCCATCGGGCCAGTCAGCAGTCGGGAATAGAGAGCATCCTCTCGTTCCGGCTGTTCATCGAGAAGGACACCATGGGATCGCTCAATCTCTACTCTTCCCATCCAGACGCGTTCGACGAGCACGACGTGACCTTCGGAGCAGTGTTCGCCGCCCATGCTGCCGTGGCCTGGTCCACGGCCAGAGTCATCGACAACCTGCGAAAGGGCATGCAGACCCGGGAGCTGATCGGCGAGGCCGTCGGCATCCTCATGGCTCGACAAGACCTCTCCGAGACCGAAGCGTTCGAGGTCCTGAAGCGGGCATCACAGCGCCTCAACATCAAGCTTCGCCTGGTGGCCGAAGGAGTGGTCCACCCCAGGGATCCCTCCACCGTTCAGGAGTAGAACCTACCTCGGTGCTCGATCTCGGGTCGGTAGGCGACCAACCTCCGGTCGATCAGCCTGCGGACGGCGGGCTGGCTCCCACTCCGGGCGGAGCCTCGAGCAGCTCTCCACGGAGCGCCTCGATCTCCTCCAGGGACACGCCATGGGCCACGAGGTACGACTCCACCGAGCCGTGGTGCCGGCGTACGGAGGCCAGTACCTCCGTGATGAGCACGGGATCGCTGGACATGAGCTGGGCCGCCTGGCTCTCCTCCATCCCGTAGGACGCGATCAGGGCAATCATCACCGCTCGGTGCTCGTCGGTGAGAAAGAGCCCGGTGGCGGCAAAATCCACGGCGATGACCTCGTCGGGCACGCCCACCACCGAAAGGACCAGGGCGACGATCACGCCGGTTCGGTCCTTGCCCACCGAGCAGTGGACCACGGCAGGCAGCGCCCCGGGTGCGGCCAACTCCCGTATCACCGCGGCGATAGCGGGTCCACGATGTTCGACCAGCATCCGATAGATGCCGTCGAGGGTCAGTTCGAGATCGCCCGTCGCTCCCGCCCCCCTGTCGGCGTCGAACAGCGGAAGGTTGACGACACGGGCCCCGACATCGTCGAGCAGGTCGGGGTGGGTTTCCCGCTCGGTGTCGCGCCGGAGGTCGATCACCGTCCGCACGCGGAGAGACCGCAGGTGAGCACGGCCGTCATCATCGAGGCCGTGCAACGCATCGCCGCGGATGAGCGTGTAGGGCTTGGTCGTTCGACCGTCAGCCGTGGCGTAGCCGCCCACGTGTCGCACGTTCCAGGTACCCGCCATGGGGATTCGACGTTCGAGCAGTTCGCTGTCGCTTGGTGTCACGGTGGCGGTCACGGCAACACCGGACCGTGGCGAGGGGCTGGTCGAAGGGCTTGGGGCACATGAAGAACGATAGGGCGGAAACATGAACTGGTTGTCGCGCCGAGGCAACGTCATGGCGAACCCTGGGTTACCAGCGGGGTACAAACGGCCTCACTCGATGCCCACCAGCCCGGGGAGCTCGGCCACCGACTCGAGGATGTCGGTAGCCCCTGCGGCCAGGAGCCGGGTGCGGTCGCCATTACCGGTCAGAACCCCGGCCACCACCGCAGCCCCGGCCCGGATCCCGGTGCTCATGTCTGCCTCGGTGTCCCCGGCGACGGCTACGCTTGGACGGAGTCAGCGCCCAGACGCATCACGGCCCCGAGGACCATGTCGGGGTACGGACGGCCACGGCCCACGTCGGCCGGGCTGAGGGCCAGGTCGGCCACGTCCTTCCAGCCCAGGGCGTCGAGCAGGAGGGACCGGGTCTCTACCTGGGTCGCCGCCGATGCCGCCAAGATGGCCCGCCACCCTGCTACCTTCGAGCTAGATCCGCGCTTTATGTCGCCGCAACCTCGCATAGCGTGATTATGAAATGAGTTACTGAATCGATTTCAATAAGCAACTCCTTTGATCCTTTGATCTGACACAATGGAGGTGTGGACTCGATGGAACCAGCGGAGACCGTGGCTCCACCCCCATCTGGGCGACGAGAGCGCAAGAAGGCTCAGACCAAGAAGGCCATCGTGGACGCCGCGTCCGGGCTGTTCTGGTCGAGGGGCTACAACGCCACCACCATCTACGAGATCGCAGAAGCGGCCGATGTCGCTCCGGGCACCCTCTACTTGCACTTCGACTCCAAGGCCGACATCGCCCTCGTCCAGTTCCAGCAATGGATGGCCGACTTCGTGGCGGCCATCGAGGCCCGTCCCGCCAGTGAGCCCCCCGACCAGATGCTGGCAGCGACGCTCTTCGCCCTGAGCGACGCCGGCTACACCAGCAGCCAGCAGCTCCGTGACGACGGCGGTCGGCCATTGCCGTCGGTCATCATGGGAATCCTGTTCGCCGAGACCGCCCTCGAGATCTCCGGGCGCGTCTACCAGATCATGATCGAGACCGAGCAGGCCCTGGCCGGCCTCTTTACCCGACGGCTCGAGTACCCCGAAGGCTCGGTTGAGCCCCAGATCATCGCCTCGGCCTTCGTGGCCGCGTGGCGGGTCGCCGTGTACGGGTTCGCCAACATGGTGGCCGCCGGAGTGGATCCCCCCGCACCCGACGAGATCGGGACGCAGGCCTTCGATTCCTATACCAAGGGATTGGAACACCTATGGACCGGCCAAAGGCCCAAGGCTGGTGGCCAGTCTTGATGTTGTCGCAACAGCGCAGCGCTCTACTCAGACTGGAGCATTCGTCGCTCTGGCCTGGCGCGCTCGAACCAGTCATGTTCAGTCAATGGTGGCAACGTATGGTGACACGGCGTTGTCGCCGTCAAACAGAGAGGCACAACCGCACATGATCTTTCTTCCTCGTATCGCAAGGTCCCTTCATCATCCGGCATTGGCCGTCTTGTTGGGTTTCGTCCTCGTAGGCATCGCTATCTATGGCCTCGTGAGTGGGAACATCCCGAAACTCTGGGCCATTCTCGTGCTGGTCGTCGGTGCGCTGAACGTGCTGAGAGCCATTCCGCGCCCGGACAATGACCGATCTGCTGCAACGGGCCCGCAGGCGCCCGTTGCATCCAGTTAACCGCACCAGGCGACGGTCTCGACGTACACACCCGGGCGACCGGACCTAGGGTGCACGCGTGACCGACGGTGAGTAAATCTTTCGTCGACGACCTGCTCGATCCCCTGCGAACACGGGGTCGAACGGCTTATGGTGGCGAGCCCGTTTCAGTGACCGACCACTCCCTTCAGACTGCGGCGGCAGCTGAACGCGACGCGGCCTCGAGCGCCCTGATCGTCGCCTCGCTCTTCCATGACATTGGCTGGGTGCTCAAAGGAGAACCGCGCCCTCACGAGGTGCGCGGCTCGATCTTCTTGGCCACGTTCTTCGGCGCCGTGGTGAACGAGCCGGTGCGCCTGCACGTGATGGCCAAGCGCTACTTGTGCACGGTCGACGAGGACTATGAATCGACACTGTCCGAAGCCTCGAGGCAGACCCTTCGATTGCAGGGAGGCAAGCTCGACGACGACGGCCTCGCCTCCTTCAATGCCGAGGCCCACGCCCAGGACGCCATTCTCCTTCGGCGCTACGACGACCGAGCCAAGGTCCCCCAGGCCGAGACCCCAGACCTCGCTCATTTCGTCCCCCTGATCACAGAGCAGTGCTGCCGATAGGCAATGGATGGGCAGCTGACGACCGGGCCACTGCCTCAGCGCCACTGATCGCTGGCTACGATCAGCCCCTCCTGGGGCGAAAGCACGTGGCCACTCAGAGTCCGATCGTCGTGTCTCATGCGCCACTGCAGGAGACGCTGGGCCTCCTCCCAGGCATCACCAGCCCGGGTCCGATCCCCAGCCAGGTTCTCGAGTTGAGCGGGGTCGCGCTCGAGGTCGAACAAGAGCGGCGGGAGCACGCTGGATGCCGCGGCAAACTGGACGTACTTGCGCTTTCGTCCACGGACAACGGCCAGCCACGAATGGCTCAGGGGCAGTCCCAGGATCTCCTGGACCTCAGGGCTGGCCGGCATCGAGAAGTCCCACTCGAAGTGGGCTTCGGTCCGCCAGTTCGGCGTCGGTTCGCCATGAACGAAGGGCCGGAGTGACATCCCATCGACCTGGGTGGGAATGTCGACTCCCATCCAATCGCAGATGGTGGGCAGTACATCGACCGACTCGGTGAACTCACCCACCACCGACCCCCGCGCCGCGTCCGCCGGTGCTCGCGGATCGCGAACGATGAGCGGGACGAAATAGCTCTCGTCCCAGTACCCGAGCTTCTCGACCAGCCAATGGTCGCAGCCCATCTCCCCGTGATCGCTGGTCAGGACCACGAGGGTGTTCGCGGCCAAGCCAGTTCGTTCCAGGTACTCGAACAGCTCACCCAACCGATCGTCCACCTCTCGCTGGGCTCCGTAGTAGGTGGCCCGGAGTTGGCGGCGGTCGAGCTCGGTCTCGGGAGCGGCGGCTTCCCCGACGGCCAGGGCCAGCTGGTTGAAGAGATGCAGCCCAGCCTCGGCTTCCCGAGTGGGGGCGGCGACAAAGGGGGCAACGGCATCCGCGTCGTAGAGGTCGTGGTAGCCCGGAGGGTTTCGATACGGGGGATGGGGCCGGAAGAACGAGGCGTGGATGAAGAAGGGGCGGTCGCCGTGGTAGTCGAGCCACTCGATCAGACGTTCGACCAGGAACGAGGTCTCGGAGTCATCAGCCGAGAAGCGGGTCGGCGCCCACGAGGCCCCGTGGGCTTCGGCCCCCGGGAAATCGGACACCGGTCGGTAGAGGTCGTGCACGTTGGTGGGCACCTCCACCCCTCGATCAGCCAACCAACGACCCCAATCGGAACTCCCCTGGTCCCAGGGGTTGACCACGACGGGATCGAACCCCGGCAGTACCCCCTCGTAGGTAAAGAGCCTGGGATCGTCGGCGGCCACCGTTCTCGGATCGACGCTGGTGTCGGTGTACCCGAAGAGCACGGGGTCATAGCCCGCGTGCCGAGCGAGCAGGGCGACATTGGTGAACCGGGCGTCAAGGGGAGTCCCGTTGTGAACCGAGCGGTGATGATGGAGGTAGGTGCCTGTATACAGGCAGGCACGGGAAGGACCACACGGTGCGGCGTTGGCCCAATGGTTGGCGAACCGCACGCCCGAGGCGGCCAGCCGGTCGAGTGCCGGCGTCTCTACGACCGGGTGGCCGGCGGCGGACAGGCAGTCCCCCCGCCACTGGTCGACCCGCGATGAACAACACGTTTCCGAGCATCGCCCTGAGACTACGGGATGAGAGCGCCGTATTCAGGGCCGTCTCTCGCTTGTGGTTATCACTCGCCTCGTCTTCTTGGAGGGCCGAGGGCGGCGTCGACAAACGCAGCCACGTCGGAGCCGAGCAACGTCGCCGGTTCGACACCCATTTGTATCGACGACATCAGCAGGGACAGAACGACGGTGACCAGCCCGCTGCCCACGGTGAAGGCATCGATGTCTATCGAGACCTGGCCAGCCAGTTGTCGAGCCCGGACACGCTCACCGCAGGCTTTTCGCATCTGCTCCAGCGCGGGGATGTGGAGCAAGCGAACGGTGAAGTCGGGCTCCAGACCGGCCAGCACTCTTCGGGCCAACGGGTGATGGTCCACCGACTCGAACAACGTGACTATCAGCGCTCGGCGCCAACGAGTGGTCCCCTTGGAGCCGGCCATGCTGGTGAGCCCCTCATGGATGACAGCGGCGGCGTCCTCGTCCACGGCAGCCAGGAACAACGCCTCTTTGTTGGGGAAGTACACGTAGGCGGCGGGAGCGCTCAGACCCACGTCACGAGCGATCTCGGCCACCGAAGAGCCCCGATATCCGTCACGGCCGAAGCGGACGACGGCGGCATCGAGCAGGTGCTGGCGAGTGCGGACCCCTTTGCTACCGATGGGCGAACCCTGCTGGATCCGGACCATAGAGACCAGGGTAGAAGAACTGATGAATCTGATCAAACCGTCAAGTATGGTGCGGGTATGGGTACCGCACCGAGACGAGTGGGACGGTCGTTGCTGGCGGTGACCTTCGTCACCTTCCTCGCCGCCTCCGCCTGCACGATAGGGCCCGCTTCCTCGTCGGCGTCGGCCGCAGTTTCGACGGGGGCGCTCCGGGTCCAATGGATGCCGGGCTTCGACGCGCCGGGAACACCGGCCAAGTACAACAAGGTCGGGGTGCTCAAGATCGGACCGAGCACGGCCAAGAACGTCTTGGTGCTCGAGCCCGGCACCTCGGCCGGAAGTGCCTACTTCGTGCCGCTGGCGAAATGGATCGTGGCCAAGACCCCAGGGTGGCAGGTGTGGTCGGTCGAGCGACGGGAGAACCTGCTCGAGGACCAGTCCGAACTGAACCTGTTCAAGCAGGGCAAGGCCTCCCCCACCCAGCTGTTCGACTACTACTTGGGTTACATCAAGGACTCGAGCGTCACCGACCACATCCAGTCGATCCCCAACGCCACGGTTGCCTTCGCCAAGCAGTGGGGCATGAACGTCGCCGTGCAGGATCTGCACACGGTGATCGGCAAGGCCACAAAGCTCGGCGGGAAGGTGGTCCTGGGCGGTCACTCGTTGGGCGGCTCCGTGATCACCGCGTACGCCACCTGGGACTTCAACGGACGGGCCGGCGCCGATGACCTGGCCGGCCTGGTCTACATCGACGGAGGCAGCAGCCCGGCCCCCGAGAGCGCGGCTTCGGCCACGCAGCAACTGCAGGCTCTCGACGCGCCGGCGGCCTCCCCGTGGCTCGACTTCGGGGGCATCACCGCGCCCTTTGCCGGGCTGTTCAACGCCACCGGCTCGGCCGCAGCCCTGCTCGACCCCAATGCACCATCACTGGGTGAGTCCTCCGGGCTCCTGCCTGCAGACATCGTCCCCTCGGTGCCGGTGACCAACGTGGGCCAGTACGGCTTCGCCCTCAATGTGGCCACGTCACCCCAAAGCCTGGAAGCGGCCCAGGCCCATCTCGGCCAAGGCGTTGCCGCCGGCGGCCCGGTCCACGGGTGGAACGGCACTGGGGCGCTCACGCCGATCAAACGGTTCGCCACCATGTTCTCGGGAGCCGGGATCCAGAACACCGACGGCACCGAGTGGTACTTCCCCCAGCGATTGACCGACGACACCGCGGCGGTGGGCAACGGCAACGCCAACCCAGCCCAGTCCGTGCTCGACGTCGATGCCACCATGGGTCACGAGCTGCCCCATGGTCTCCTGATCTACGCCTTCGGGGCCCACCTGGGTGGCCAGGGCGTGCTGACCGCGGCCCAGTCACTGGCCCAACAGTCGGGCATTCCCCCGGGCAACCTCACGCTGATCAACCGCCAGAGCACCTACGCCCACAACGATCCGGCCGGCGCCTATCCCAACAACGTCTTCTTCCAGAACCTGGTCCCGTTCCTGAAGAAGGTCACCGCTCGCTGACTTCCGGCCCTCAGCCGAACTCCAGCGAGGGATCCCGCCCCATGAAGGCGACGAACCGGTCCAGTGGTGGTGCATCCGAGCCAATGGAGACGGGTGGGCCAAAGGGCATGTCGTCGCCCCGGTATTCGGCCGGGAGCGTTCCTTCCGCTCTGACGAGGGTCTCGGTCGCTTCGTCCTCGGTGTAGGGGGGCACTTGGGCCGTGGCCACGGCCAGATCCCATCCATGAGTGAGGTACTCCATGAGCGTCATGTTGAACACCATCTCGCCGGGCATCTCGCCGCTGATGATCCGAACCTTGCGATCGAGCCCGTGGTCCTGCCAACCGGCGACCACCCCGGCAGCGGCGACACGGAACTCAGCTTCGGGGTCACCACCGCATCGATAGGCGGTGGCGTCTCCTTCAAAGGCCCGCCCGTTGCTCCCGGCGTCGAACACCTGGACCCAACCGACGATGTGACTCACCAGCGCGGTGACGTCGTTGTCCTCGCAGGGCGTGGGTAGATCGCCTTGATCGGCGCCGACGCCGGCGATGACGTCACCTGTCTTGTCCAGGATCCCTGTGAGTAGCTCGATCTCACCCATGGAGTGACCGTACTCGTTCGCCCGTCGATTGGTCGGGAAGCTCTGCGACCACGCCGCGGTGGCGTCAGCCGCCCGGCCGCTCAAGAATCCCTGACGATGCGTAGCATGGACAAGCGGGCCGAGCGCAGCCACGCGTTGGGACCAGAAGAGGAGAGGTGCCATGAAGGCAGCTGTGTACTACGAGACCGGCGGTCCCGACGTCTTCCGCTTCGAGGACGTGCCCGATCCGGACGTGGGCCCCGAGGACGTTCTGGTCGAGGTAGCCGCAGTCAGCATCGAAGGCGGCGACACCCTCAACCGACTGGGTGGAGATCTGGCCCAGGTGCCCCACATCGTCGGCTACCAGTGCGCAGGCACGGTGATCGCCGTGGGCGGCGACGTCACCGGATTCTCGGTGGGCGATCGAGTGGTGACCGTGGGCCTGGACGGGTCCCACGCCCAGCTCCGGGTGGTGGGTCAGTCGTTCTGTTGGTCCATCCCCGAGGGATTGTCGATCGAGGAAGCGGCCTGCGTCCCGGTACCCTTCGGTACAGCCAGCGACTGCCTGTTCGAGTTCGGGCGTCTGCAAGCGGGCGAGAGCGTGCTCATCCATGCCGGAGCCAGCGGCGTGGGCATCGCCGCCATCCAGATGGCCAAACGGGCGGGGGCACGGGTGATGGCCACCGCCTCGAGCGACGAGCGCCTGGCCCGACTGGGTGCATACGGTCTGGATGAGGGGATCAACTACGCATCGGACGACTTCGTTGACGCCGTCCGTCGGCTCACCGACGGTGCGGGGGCCGACGTAATCGTGGATTCCGTCGGCGGATCCAATCTGCAGAAGAGCCTGCACTGTCTGGCCTACCGGGGCCGGTGCATGACGTTCGGCGATGCTGGGCGGGAGACCCCATCCACGTTGGACATCTCGTCCATGCGGGCCAACAACCAGACGCTGGTGGGCTACTTCTTGGGCGCAGAGCTGTTCCTCAGCCCCCGGCCCCATGCCGTCATCGCCGGGATCCTGGACGACATCGCCTCGGGCAACCTTCGCGTCGTCATCGACCGAACCTTCCCGCTGGAGGAGGCAGGCGAAGCTCACGCCTATATCGAAAGCAGGCAGGCGTTCGGTCGGGTACTGCTCATCCCCTGAACGAGCTGGGCCGCCGCCCCGCTCGGGAGGCGGGACGGACGGACTACCATCGCGCCGTGGTGCGCTGAGCCCAACGGTCGAGCCAACCGGCCCTCTCAATCACCACGGGGGAGCACGATGTCGACAGCCACAGAGCCCGAGCAGAGCAATTGGTTTCTGCCCGAACCGGAGCCGCGAGCGGTGCGGTACACGGTGATCTCGGTGGACGACCATCTGGTCGAGCCGCCGCACCTGTTCGAGGGACGCCTCCCGTCGCGCCTGCAGAACCGGGCCCCCCGGATCGTGGAGAACCAGGAGGGCCACGAGGTGTGGGAGTTCGAAGGGGCCTCGTTCACCCAGTCGGGAGCGAATGCCCTGGCCGGACGGAGTCGGGACACCATCCGCATCGACCCCTGTCGGTTCGATCAGATGCGGCCGGGCTGCTGGGACATCGAAGCACGAATCGCCGACATGGACATCAACGGTGTGTGGGCCTCGCTCAACTTCCCCTCCCAGGTCACCGGATTCTGCGGACGCGTCTACTCCCAGGCCAAAGAGCCCGAACTGGGCTTGGCCGTGACCCGAGCCTGGAACGATTGGTTCTACGAGGAGTGGTACTCGGCCTACCCCGACCGCATCATCCCGCTGGGCATCACCTTCCTGTCCGATCCGGTCCTCGGTGCGGCCGAGATCAGGCGCAACGCCGAACGGGGATTTCGCTCGGTGAGCCTTCCCGAACGGCCCCATAGGCTGGGCTTTCCGTCCATCTTCAGCGGCTACTGGGACCCCATCGTCGAAGCCTGCGCCGAGACCGACACCGTCATCAGCCTCCACGTCGGCTCATCGGGCATGGCCGACATGGCTGCCGACAGCCCCATGCTTCAGCTCGGGGCGACCATGTTCGGCCAGATGTCCCTGTCGGCGTGCTCGGAATGGCTGTGGTCGGGGTACGCCGTGCGCCACCCCGACCTCAAGGTGGCCATGTCCGAAGGGGGGATCGGCTGGGTGGCCATGCTCCTCGATCGGCTCGACAACATCGTCGATCGTTCCGGCTATGGAATCGGTTGGGACATCCGTCCCGCTGACGTGCTCAAGCGCAACTTCTGGTTCTGCACCATCGACGACCCGTCCACCATCGACACCCGGCACCGGATAGGCACTGACCACATCATGGTCGAGACCGACTATCCCCACGGGGACAGCACGTGGCCCGACACCCAAGACGTCATCGAGCGCTACTGGGGCCACCTGCCGGTCGAGGAGCTGCGCCTCCTCACCCATGAGAACGCCGCCCGCCTGTACCGCCACCCTCTCCCGGAGACCTGCCTACCATGACCGACTTCATACCGACCGCCGACAAGCTCCTGCCCGACCTCACCCTGAAAGAGGAACTGGTCCTTCTGGCCCGAACGCTGTGGCGCGAGGGCTACGACGATCACCTGGCCGGGCACATCACCATCGGGCTGGGCGACGGCACACTGTTGTGCAACCCGTGGCTCCTGACCTGGGCCGAGTTCCGGGCCGCCGATGTCATCCGCGTCGACCTCGAGGGTCGGGTGGTGGAAGGCGACTGGCCGATGCCACCGGGCGCGCAACTCCATCTCGAGCTCCACCGGGCCCGTCCTCACGTCGGTGTGGCCGTCCACCACCATCCGCGCTTCGGCACCGTCTGGGCCGACCTGCACCGCGTCCCCGGGGTGTTCGACCAGAGCTCTGCTCTGGGCGGAGGCACCGTCGCCCTGGTCGACGAGTACAAACGAGCGGTCGACGATCCGGACACGGCACGTGCCGCAGTGGAGGCGTTGGCCGGAGCGGACATCGGCATACTGGCCAACCATGGCGTCCTCATCATCGGAGCCAACGTCCGGGCTGCGCACCAGCGCTCGGTGGCCTTCGAGCAGCGTTGCCGGAACGCCTGGTACGTCGAGGCAGCCAACGGCGGCGTCGAGCTGCCGGCGGCCGTGCGCGACCTGTTCGAACGGTCCGATGGCCAGCGGTTCATCGGCTTCTGGGAGGCCATGGCTCGAGCCGAGCTCCGTGCCGATCCGACGCTACTGGAACCTCGCTAGCGCGCCGCAGACCCATCGACTCGTCCCTGGGCACGGTACGTCATCCGGGATCGAGCGTCTCCCCGATGACCCGGACCTGACGGAGGAGCCGGCGTTGGGCCGGATCCACGCCCACCTCGGCCAGGACCTCGTCGTTGTGCTGGCCCAGGGTGGGCGAGGGGATCCGGATCCATCGGGCGACGCGTTCGGAGCGGAAGGGCAGACCGGGGACGTGGTGGTCACCGGTGACGGGATGACGTTCGGTCTCGAACAACCCCCGATGGCGCAGTTGCGGGTTGTCCGTGATCGTCGATGGCTTGATGACCACGGCGGCCGGGATCCCCGAGGCAACCAGCTGCTCGACCAGGTCGTGGGCAACGGCCGCGCCCACTTGGGCCCCGATCCACCGGTCGATGGCGTCGTGATGGGCCCGGCGTGCGTCGACCCGGTCGAGGTCGATTCCGGCCAGCTCGGACGGGTCGGGTCGAGCGAGGGAGGGTTGGCCGAGGAGGACGCAGAGCGAACGCCACTGGTCATCGCTCTCGACGGCGATGGCGACCCATTCGTCGGAGGCGCAGGCGTACACGCCTTGGGGGACGGTGTCTCCCTGGCTTCGGTTCCCGCGTCGACCCATGACCTCGCCCGTCAGCTGAAAGTCGATCGATTGCTCGGCTGCCGCGTTCAGCACCGATTCGACCATGGTGGCCTCGACCATCCGGCCAACACCATCGTCATCGCGCCACAAGAGCGCGATGAGCGCAGCCAACGCGGCGTGGAGTCCGCCCAGAGGGTCACCCGCCCCGCGCACCAGGACCGGGGGGCCATCGGAGTGTCCGGTCATCCAGGCCATGCCGGTCAGGGATTCCATGGTCTGGGCGAAGCCCGGTCGGTTCCCCCACGGGCCGTCGAGGCCGAAGGCGGGCATGCGGACCAAAGACAGTGCCGGGTTCAGCCGATGCAGGTCGTCCCAGGCCAACCCGAACTGGTCCATGACCCGGGGGGTGTAGTTCTCGACCACCAGGTCGGCCGTGGCCAGCAGCTGCAGCACCAGGGCACGGCCCTCGGTCCGCGTGAGATCGATGGTCACTCCCCGCTTGTTGGTATTGGCCGCGTGGAACAGCGGACCCCACTCCCACCACTGGGGCTGGTCGGGTGCACAGGTGCTGGCGAAGCGCATCTGGTCGGGCCGATGCGTCGATTCGACCTTGATCACATCGGCGCCCAGACCGGCGAGCGTATTGGTGGCCGCTGGCCCCGCCCACCAGGCGGTCAGGTCGACCACTCGCACCCCGTCGAGCGGCAGCCGCCACCCGGTGGTCTTGCCGCCCGGGACCGGGGCCGGCCAGTCGATGGCACCATCGTGGCCACCGGGATCCGGTACCAGCGTGAACCCGGGGGCAGCAATCCCGCTGATCCGGTAGGGGACACGGGGCTGACGGAACCGCCCCGAAGGATGGGGCACGAACACGTCACGGGCCACGAACTGCTCGAAGTCCATGACGTTGCCACCGTGCAGGACCGGCGCCACCGGGATGCGCAGCAGTCCCGCCTCCTCGATGACCTGCGATGCAGTACGGGCTTCGCTGTAGGCCCGCACCAGGGGCCAGAACTGGTCGCGATGGGTGAAGCGGGGTCCGGCCCGGGTGAACCTCGGGTCGTGGGCCAGCTCGGGATGACCGATGAGTTGGGCAAAGTCGCTGAACTGCTGGGCGCTGTTGGTGGTGAAGTTGACCCACCCGTCGGCCGTGGGTTCCACCGAAGGCACTTCGATGGTCCGGTTGGCACCGGTGGGGGGTGGACGACCGCACGCCTCGTTGAACTCGGCGAAGAGCGATGGGAATGTCACCATGCTCACGGCCATGCAATCGAGCAGGGCCACATCCACGTGGTCGCCGCAACCGCTCCGCCGGGCTTCGCGCAGGGCGGCCAGGGCGGCCACCGCTGCGTAGGTTCCGCCCAGCCACTCCCCCAGCCGCCCGCCGGCGGCCAGCGGGGTCCCGGAGGGGAGACCGCGGCCACCGGTCGACCCGCACGACGCCTGGAGGGTGAACTCCGTCGCCGGCCGAGCGGCCCATGGTCCCGTCGACCCGAACGGGCTGATGGTGACCACGACCTGGTG
>DASZLD010000151.1:0-4119 GCA_035552655.1 Acidimicrobiales bacterium | reverse complement strand
CGTGTCTGCCGCTGCCCCACTTTCTGCCGGAAACTCGTCTCACGAGCGCGCCAGGACCAGGCGATTGAGCGGGCCGTGGTGAACGGATGGAGTCAGCTACTCCGGCTCGAAGAGCGGGGGCGGAAGGCCTGATGCACCGTCGTTGGGACCGCGATGGTCGGAGCCGGCATTGGGTCCGCCAAGATCCGCATCGCAATTACCGGCGGCAAGTCGCCGGCGGCGCTCGGCGTAGGCCTCTTCTTCTCCGAATGGAGCTGGCGAATCAAAGTGCCAGGCCTGTTTGTCGTCCTTCCACAGGACATAGCCCTCAACCGTCTTTCGATCATGGTGAAACGTGCACAAACGGGCCGTATTGGCGAGGCAGGTGGGCCCGCCGTGCCCGAACTCCTCGGTGTGGTCGATCTCCAAGAATTTGGTCGCTCCACAACCGGGGACGACGCACTGGGGATCACGTTCTTCGAGTGCGGTGCGCAATGTGGCGTTGATCGTCCGGGTGAAGTGGTAGATCCTGGAGATCTCCTCGGCGTGGTGAAAGATCACCTTGATCCCGGCGTCGGTCATCAGGTCCCATACGACAGGAACGGGCACCGGAGCACTGGTCGAGGCGATCTCGGAGATCTCGCCGTCCTCGACGTGACCGCGACGGAGGGCCTCGTCGTCGACGCGCACGTGGATGACCGTTTGAGGCGACTGGGCCGGCGTTCCCCTTGTCATGATCGAGGACAACGCGTCAGCTGCATAAGCGCCGAGAGGCTCCCGAGATCCGGCCTTTCTGGCCTGGTCGAAGATGATGCCCGCTTCGTGGTCGAGCACGGCAGCGATCTTGGCGCCTCGATCGGGGGTGAGTCGGGCCTTCAGGCAGAACGCACCTTCCTCGTCAGTCCAGTGTCGTAGGTAGCGCCCCTTGTGTATGCGCCTGTATGTAGCCATCGGATCCTTGGCGGCGCTGGTCGCTTTGGCACGGCGACACTCGTTGCGGAGGGTCTTGATCGGTTGGCGGCGGGCGGTGTCGATGAGCTCAGTCTCTTTGGTGGGATTGAGAGTGGCGGCGCCGGCTATCTCTTTGGCTTGGAGGGCGGAGAGGGTGCCGTCTGCCAATGCGTCTGCCGTAGCTGGACAGGCCTCGAGCTGCTGGGCCAGTTCCAGAGTTCCTCGAGCACTCCCCACATCGGTGCCGCTGTGTTCGGCGATGAGCTCGGCTGCACTGCGGTGGCCAGTGTCGCCGAACGCCCCAGAGGATTCGATCCGCTTGGCCAGGATCAATCGGGCTACACCACCCAATCGCTCCAGACGGACGGCATCGTCAAACAACGATGTCGCGTCTGCACCGCTCAGAAGGTTGGGGTCGAGGTCAGACACCAGTCCCTCCAGGAGCGTGATGGCCCGGGAGAACCGAGCCCGAAGGCCGTCTTTCTCATCCATTGCCGACCCGGTCGCCGGCCGCGACCTCGTCGAGAATGTGTCCTCGACTGAACCTGGAGAGCACTTCGAACTCATGCCTCCAGTTTGGCAGGAGGGTATGACAGCTCATCAGAACACACGGCTAAGCCAGATCGCAGGCGACAAATTGGGCCGCTGCAACGACGTGGCGAGCAGTTCTCGAGGCGGCCCTTATGCAGTCGCAGGCGCTCGCGACTCACTGGCTGCCAACGCGGCGAGCCGCCGTGCTGCCGTCTCGGCACCCCCGGCAACCCGAAACGACTCCTGAACCCGCCCCGAAGCTTCCCGGTATCGGGGCTCGCTCAGCACCGCGGTGAGAACGGCCCGAAGCTCGGGAGCCTTGACCCGCCCGAACCGCACGCGGAGTCCGGCGCCCGATTCGACCACTTGTTCGGCGACGATGGGTTGGTCGTCCCGAATCGGTGCGAGGACCAGGGGCAGCCCGTGGAGCAATGACTCGCAGACCGTGTTGTTGCCCCCGTGACAAACCACCGCGTCGAGGTGGCTCAGTAACTCGAGTTGAGGGACCGATTCTCGAACCAGGACATTGGGTGGCACGGGACCCAATACGTCGGGGGGTGCCACAACAATCGCCTGAACTGGGCGACCAACCCCACTAACCCCACTGACACCGCCAACCCCGCCAGCCTCCCCGTCAACGCCACCCTCAGACGCCATCGGAACCGTCAGCCCATCGAGCGCCTGGAGGATGGCAGCGAAGAACCGGTCCCCCGCGCCCACGTTCACGGTGCCCAGTGAGACCAACACTGAGGCGACATCATCGCGGAGCCATTCCCATGGAAAGTCCGTCATAGGTGGGCGACCACCCAGCGCCGGCCCCACGAAGGCGGTGGCGGGGGGAACGCCGGCCGCCGCACTGCCCATGAGGAGGTCGGTGGTAAAGGCCAGAATTAACTGGTCGGAGAAGCGGAGGTCGCCCTCCATTGCCAGCGCCCGCTCGACCCCCATCTCCAGCTGGATATCGACCAGCAACGTTCGAACCCATTCCCCCACCTTGGGCAATGCCTCGAACGGCCGGGACAGTTCGGCTGGGGTCGTGGCCGATGTCACCCAGGTGATCCCTCGACGCCGGGCGACAATGGCGCCGGCGATGGCTTGCTGGTCGGCGATCAGGACGTCGGGACGGAACTCGTCGACCGCCCGGTCGATCCCGGGCGCGGTCAACCGGGCCAGGGGCAGGAGGAACTCCTCCCACAAGAACTTGAATGCGGCCGGGCCCCTCATGCCCGTCGCCCGGTCGCGCACCGTGGCGACGGTGTCCCGTCCCAACTCTTCGCCCGCCGGAAGCAACAGCGCGTCGGCTGGAAGCAGTGGCGCTACGACAACCGGTGGTCCCACCCAAGCCACCTCGTGGCCGGCTTCGGTGAGCGCGGCGCCAACTGCCACCGTCGGGTTGACGTGGCCGTTGAGCGGTGGCACAGCAAAGAGGAACCGGGCCATGACTACGAGGCCTCCCTCGACTCCTCGGACGTCTGATGCCCGCCCGAGCCCACGGACCCCAAGTCCGCGCCCGATCCCACGCCCGGCCCTGGCCCCGGCGGAGCGAAGTCCCGATGATCCGGAATGACCGGAGCCTGGTCCAGTCCCTTCCCACGAGCGAAGTCGTCCATCGCCTCCTGCCAGCCATCCGGCAGCTCGCCGCCCACGGGAGGCCACGGTGATTCCTCGGGATACCAGGGCGGCCGGGGGGCCAGTTCCTTGAACCGGGCCGGACGGTGCCGGATGATCCGGTCAACGCCTTCGGTCCCAGGCTCGAAACCTTCGGATCCTGGCTCAACGCCTTCGGATCCGGATTCGGCTCCCCTGGGGCCCGATGCGCCCGAACCGGGCGTCCGGCTCCCATCCAGCGCTACAGGTAGATCGCCGGCCCGGATGCGGTCGAACCAACGCAGCAACAACCCTCGTAGGTCGGCCGGCGCCTCCAGGACAACCAGATGCGAGCACCCCTCGTAGAGATGGAGCTCGCAGCGAGGCAGCACGTACACCAGGCGCTCGGCCCAGTCACGCACGTCGGAGAACTCCCCGCAGACGATCAGCACGGGGCACTCGATGGCCGCCAACTCCTCCTGGGTGAAGGCAGGCGATGCCGCTAGATCATCCACCAGAGACGTCTTGTGCAACAACGTGTCCGAGTTGCGGGCCAGACGCTTGCCCTTGCGGCCGCCGACGGCATCGAGCCAGTTGTGGACATCGTCGTGGTCGAGGAACAGCCCGGCAAACTCGAGCGTCCCCACCATCTGCTGCCGCCAGCCGTCCACGGCCACGTGGGCCTCGACCAGGACCAGTCCGGCCACCCGCTCGGGACGGTGCACGGCGGCGGCCACGGCCAGCACGCCACCGAAGCTGTTGCCCACCAGGTGTACGGGCCGATCGATCCCGAGCTCGTCGAGGATGGCGAACAGATCGTCCACCTGTTCCTCGACCGTGTACCCGCTCACCGGTTTCTCCGACAGGCCGTGTCCCCGAAGGTCGTAGATGACCACCTCGGAGCGCTGGGCCACCGGATTGGCCACCGTGTAGTACCAACTCGACGAGTTGTCGACCACCAGCCCGTGCAGAAAGACGACCGTTGGGTCGCCATCGCTCAGGTGATGGACATTGAACCGGGCCCCATTGGCCACGACGTCAACCATGTCGCCCTCCTTGAGCGCCTGCTCC
>DASZLD010000150.1:0-26470 GCA_035552655.1 Acidimicrobiales bacterium | reverse complement strand
CCAGAAGGCTCTGGACCTGGGGTGACAGGGTGCCCCCGCCTCCCGGCGTGGTCGACACCGGGGCCGAGAACACCTGGGTCAGGGCGTCTTGCAGCGCATTTTGGGAGTTGTCGTCGGTGCCGGTCGGGCCCATCGCCGCCTGCTTGCCGTACACCGCGATCACGCCCTGCAGCTCGGGGAACGAGTTTCGCGACGACTGGACATAGACCGGCTGGATATACAGGAGAGACCCGGCGATGGGGATCATGAGCACATTGCCCAGCTCCACGCTCGAGCCGTTCTGGTTCAACAGGCTGATCCTGCTGGATATGGACTGGGTGGCATCAATGCGGGCCGCCACCAGCGCGGGACCATCCACCGGCTGGCCGCGAGGGGTCACGAACATCTGGAGCTGCCCGTAGTGGCCGGGATCGGATCCGGCCATCATGAACCCCGAGAGGGTCTGGATCTGGCTGCTGTTGGACACCGGAACCAGCGCGTCGAGCAGCGTGAACGACTGCTGGGCCTGACCGGGAACCTCGAGCTCCTGGTAAATGGGCGCCATCTTCACCACCTGCCCGGTGGACACCGGCTCACCCTGGGCATTGAGGGTCTGGGTGGTAGCCAAGGCGGCCGAGGGCGAACCCGAACCGGGGGTGGGCGAGATCGTCCAGGCGTCGGCTGCACTGTAGAAGCTGGCCGCGTTGGTGATGTGGTATTTCCCGAACATGGAGGCCTGGACGGTGAAGATGTCCTCGGGGTAGCGGATGTGGGCTCGGAGAGCTGCGGGCATCTTCGACGCCGGAGTGAACATGTTGGGAAAGGCCCGCTCATAGGTACGGATGATGGGATCGTTGGGATTCATCACGTAGAAGGTCATCATGCCCGTATAGGCGTCGGTGACCACCTTGACCGAGTTGCGGATGTAGTTGAAGTTGGCCGGCAGCCCGCTGGCCGATGACAGTGCCGAGGTGTTGGCGTTCTGGGCATAGGGATAGCTGTCGGTCGTGGTGTAGGCATCCTGGATGAAGTCGATGTGCCCGTTCACCAGTGCGGCATACGGGTCGGAGTCGAGGCTCAGGAACGGGGCCGCCTTGGCCACCCGGACCTGGATCTGGCGGTCGAACATGACCCGGGAGTTGTTGGTCAACTGGTCGGAGATCAGCATGTTGATGTCGCCGAAACGGAAGGCGAACATGATGCGGTTGAAGAACGAGCCGAGCTTTACCCCCCCGTCACCGCTGTAGTGAGACTCCTGGTTGGTGTTGTTGGTTTGCTGGTAATCGATCTCGGGCTGCTTGGTGTTGCCCACCACGTAACCCGGCTCGTTCAGCCCGAAGTAGACCGACGGTTGGGTGACCTTGGGCAGCCCCTTGGTGGAGAACGGGGGAACCCCGCCGACGCCGAAGACCGGATCTCCGTTAGTGGTCGTCTGGTTGGCGGGCGAGACGATCATCCCGTAGCCGTGGGTGAACTGCAGATGGGTGTTGACCCACGAGGCGGCGGGCAGGTCTTGGTCGTTGATCTCCCGCACGCCCACGACGGCCGGCGTCTCCTTGCCGTCGATGTTGTAGCGGTCCACGCCCAGCGAGTTGAAGTTGTAGTACGAACGGATGTCCTGCTTCTTGTCGTACGTGGCCTGGGTCACCGTCGGATCCCACAGGCGCACGTTGGCTGTGGTGGCGCTATTGGCGTTCAGTGTGTTGGCGCTCAGGGGGGTTGCCGCCGGGTAGGGAATGGACTGGATGCCGTTGAGGTTCATGGCGTCTCTGGTGGCGGTGATGTTTCGCTGGATGTACGGACGCTCCAGGGTGTTCTGGGCCGGGTTCACCTTGAATGCCTGCACGGCCGCCGGATAGATGGCGCCGGCGGTCAGTGCCACCAGGAACCACATGCCCACCCCGAGCACGGGGAGGGCCCAGCCCTGCCGGCGGATGTTGAAGATCAACAACAAGAAGGCGGCCAGTGACACCAGGATCAGCAGTTGGAGGGCGGGCAGCCGGGCGTGGATGTCGGTGTACCCCGGGCCGTTCACATAGCCATCGGTCGAGTTGTCGAGGTTGTAACGCTGGAGGTAGTAGCCCGCCGCCTTGGCCAGCGCCATCAACCCGAGGATGACCGAGATGTGGGCCTTGACCGCCGGTCGGACCCGCGGCTTGGGTCCCTGGACCCGGATGCCCCCATTGAGATAGTGGAAGAGCACCGTGACCAGGAAGATGACGATCAGCGCGACCAGGGCCCAGTGAACGAGGAAGTTCTCGAACGGCAGTCTGAACACGAAGAAGCCGACGTCCTTGTGCCACACGGGGTCCTTGGTCCCGAAATTCACCCCGTTCCGGAAGAAGATCCAGTTCTGCCATTGACCGAGGGCCTGCGAGCCCACGATGAGCGACAGGATGACCACCACCGCAGCTCGGATCCAGCGGGCGTAGGGGCCGATGACCTCCTGGTAGCGCTTGACGAAGTCATCCTCGGCACTGGCCGCCTCGCCCTTGGGCGCCAGTCGTTCGGCCACGATCAGGCTGGTCAGGAGCAACGCGGCAAAGATCACGCAGAACGTGATCATCAGCCCGGCCTTGATCTCGAACAGGCTCCGCCACACCGAGTGCAGCCTGACCGATGAGAACCACAGTGCGTCGGTGTAGAAGACGGCAAACGTACGCAGCGATGCAATCAGCGCGATCACAACGATCAGGGCGACGATGATCCAATTCCGTCGCCGGTGAGAGGTGGCGCGAGGAGGCCTGGCCACGTCATCCGGTCTGCGCACGGGTGCAGCCTAGGTGGCGGAGGGGGCTAGCAGGCAACGGCACCCGGAATGGGCGGGGGGATGCCGATGGCCGGTGGGGAACTCCTGTCCGGCCTGTTGTGGGCCGTTCAGTGCGTTGTCGTCACAATCGGGACAGGGGGTGGAACCGGGGGCCGCAGCGGCGATCCACTCGATGTCCTGGGAGGATCCGGCCACCGATCCAGCGGAGAATCCGGCGATCACGTAGTCACCGGCCAGCCGCTCGATCCGCTCGCCCTTCCACTCCCTGAAGGCCGCCCCGACCTGTTCGGCCACGGCGGACTCATCGGCTGAGCTCAATCCGTCGTCGATGAGCCGGCGCCGCAGGGGGCCCACGATGGCGGTGGCCAGATCGTGGGCCACACCCACGACGTGCTCGCTGAGCGGGCCGCCGGTGGACTCGTCGCCCACGAACAGCCGACCGGCGTTGGCTGCCTGTTCGAGCTGGGGCAGTGCGGCGGTGGCGTAGCCGTCGAGATGCTCGACCTCGTCGGGAAGCAGTTCGACCGACCAAGTTGACCCGTTGTTCCGCAGTCGGTCGAGGAGGTCGTTCTGATCGTCTTGGAGCGTCCGTTTCAGTCGACGGGACAAGGCAGTGATGACCGGGCCGACCAGCTCATCGCGACGAGCCACCAATGGGTCTTCGGGAGGCGACCCAACCGCTTCAGTGGCCGACGCCTCCCCCTCGGTCCCCGACCCGGCCTCGTCACCGTGGTCAGTCCCCTGCTCGGCGCGCAGCTTGGCGAAGAGCTCGTCCACCGACGGGGCGGGAACGGCGATGGTCTCGGCCTCCACCAGGCCCACCTGCTCGTCGCCGGTCTGGCCCACGTCCTCCCCGGGGAGGCCATCGCTGTCGGGCGCGGCCTCTTCGCCCACCCCGGGGATGGGCTCCGTCTCCGCCGTGGGCTCGGTCTCCAACGCGATCTCGTGGGCTCCGGCTTGGTGCTCACCGGTTTCTCCGGCTGTGAACTCTTCGGGCTCGGCCACGATCTCGCTCACCCCGATCTCGGCGGCGATGAAGGCTTCCTGTTCGGGGGCGAGGGGCTCGCCCGCTTCGGCCGGATCGCTGCCGAAGGAGGGCGGGTCCTCCACCACCGTCTCCAGGTCGGCAAGACCAGGGCCTCCGGCCCCTTCGGCCAACAGCATGGCTGCCTCCTCTTCGGGCGTGCCCTGGTAGGGGCGGGCGATCGCTTCGCGCCCGGCGGCCTCTGCCGCCAGCCGGGCCTCGTCTTCGGCCCGGAACAGTTCGTCGGCGATGCCGTCGACGGTGCGGCGCACGCCTCGAACCGTCTCGGCCAGGTGTTCCCGGCCCGCCCGCAACTGTTCGATCTGGGCGTGGAGCACCTTGCGGCGCTTGGACAGATCGGCCAGTACCCGGGACCGGAGAGCCTGGGCCTCCTCGATCATCTCCCGGCACTCCGAGCGCGCCTGGGCCATCATGGCCTCCGCCTCGTCATGGGTCCGCTGGCGGTACTCGGTCACCGATGCTTCGGCCTGAGCCGTGCGCTCGGCCAGCGCCTGCTCGGCCCGACCTTCGGCCCGGGCGATCTCGTCCTGCGCCTCGGTGAGGAGGCGGGCCGCCCCGGCCTCGGCTTTGGTCACCATGTCGTGGGAGGCATCGTGGGCGCTCTGGAGCACCCGGGCCGTCTCCTGGCCCAGTGCCGACGTCAGTGTTCCCTCGTCGAGGACGGGGTTCGCCGCCCGGTGCTCGGCTTCGGCCACCTGGTGACGGAGCTCGATCTCCCGCTCGGCCGCCACCCGCAACGCATCGGCTACGTAGTCCAGGTACGTCCGCACCTCGCCGGGATCGAATCCACGGCGCACCGTCCCGAACGTGTGGCGGGCCACTTCGTCAGGCGACAGGCTCGATGATGACGAGATGGACAACCGGTGATCCTCAGGCATAGGTAGAGCCTACGACGGGCGCTGCACCAAACCGTTCATCCCGATGTGCTGGTCAGCGCGGTGGCGGGGACATGTCCGCCGTGGGTGGCCAGCACGTGGAGGGCCTGGTTCAGCGTCGACACGGCGAAGATCTGCAACCCGGGGGTCTTCTTCGACAGTGCGGCCTTGTACTCCTGTGGAGGCACCAAGAAGATGGTGGCGCCCGCTCGTTCGACGGCAACCGTCTTCTGGGGAACGCCGCCGACGTCCCCCACATTGCCCTTGTCGTCCATGGTGCCCGTCGCCGCCACCGTCCGGTCGCCGGTCAGGTTTCCCCCCGACAGCGTGTCGATGACCCCGAGCGTCATGGCCAATCCGGCGGAGGGGCCACCGATGTTGGTCACGTTGATGGACACCGGAAAGGGAAAGCTGTAGTCGACTTGATCTTCGGGCTGGATGCCCAGGGTCACGTGGGCGCTCTGCCCGTCACCCAGGTCGACGGTCGAGGCATGCAGCGTCACCGGAATCGACTGGGGCTTTCCCGAACCGCCCTTTTCCACCGACAGGGTGACCGTCTGGCCCGAGTGGTATTTCTTCAGCGCGGCGGTGAGCGCATTGGCGGTCAAGGTGGGCGCACCGTCTACGGCGGTGATGACGTCACCGACATGGAGGACACCGAAGGCCGGGGTTCCGTTCCACACGGCGAAGAGCACGGCGCCGGCCGGCGTGGCCGGGACGGTATAACCCAGTTGGCGCAGGGAGGCCGCCTTGGCCTGCGCTTCGGCCTGGCTCATCTCCAGATTGCCTTGGGCGTCGAGCTCCGAGGGGGGAGTACCGCCGGTGACAG
Organism: Acidimicrobiales bacterium; assembly: GCA_035552655.1. GTDB lineage: Bacteria > Actinomycetota > Acidimicrobiia > Acidimicrobiales > RAAP-2 > DASXMT01. The sequence goes on along the minus strand of DASZLD010000150.1, from coordinate 20,972 downwards.
ACTCAAGGGGTTGCAGATCAGTGTTGCTGTCCAGCTTGAAGTAGAGGTAGGTGAGCGCCGACACCCTGCTGAGCTCTACGTCGGTCAGCTTCACCGGGTGGGCCACGTGATGAGCCCGGTCGGCGGGGACGGTGATGAACTGCTGCACCGATTGCGCCGTCCCCGGCTGGACCGCGTAGTAGTTCAGGTCGACTCGCGACGAGATGACGACGGCCAGGACCAACACGATGATGATGGCCACCGGGATGCTCAACCAACGGCGACGCCGCGGGCGGGGTGGCGGGGGTAACGGCCGGGTGGGAACGGTACCGCCGGTGACCGGGAGGCTCGTGGCCACGTGCCTCTTCTCCATGTCCTCGGTCATAGTGGTGCGGTGGTCAATTCCCGTTCAACGTCTGGCCCGTCCGAGCCCGAACCGCCCGGATCCAGTGGGGCGGTGCTTCAGCCTGCCACGGAACCGGGACAATCCGACGTCACCGCCCGCCGGCGGTCGGTGGCTGTCGCCGGCCACACCGGGGACGAACAGAGGGCTCGAGAGGGATTGGCCGATGCCGCCCCGGTTGTCCGGGCCACGGCGTTGGGTGCCCTCGACCGACTGGGCCTGCTGGGAGACGGCGAGCTGTCGGCGGCCCTGGTTGACCCCGACCCCGTCGTGCGCCGTCGCGCCTGCGAGCTGGCCGCCACCTATCCCCGATGCGATATCGCCGGACTGCTGGCCGACCCCGACGCCTCGGTGGTGGAGATGGCGGCATGGGCGCTGGGTGAGCGAGGGGACCGCGACCCGGTGCCGGCGCTGTGCCAGTTGGCCGACAGCGAGTCGGGCCATCGGGACCCGTTGTGCCGGGAGGCGGCCATCGCCTCGCTCGGGGCCATCGGTGACGACGCCGGCCTGCCCACCATCCTGGCCGCCCTCGGCGACAAGCCGGCCATCCGCCGCCGCGCCGCCGTGGCTCTCGCCGCCTTCGAGGGTCCCGAGGTCGAGGCGGCGCTGCGCCGATGCCTCGACGACCGCGATTGGCAGGTGCGACAGGTGGCCGAGGACCTCCTGGCCACCCAGTAGCGACAGGGCCGTCCCCCCATGGTCGGCGCTCAACTGGGTGAGAGCCAACCCGCCGTCAGCTCTCGGCGGCGGCGAAGATGGCCCGCAGGCTGTCGAACGCATCCAGGCATTCGCCCGCGCCCTGTACGACGCATTCCAGCGGGGTGGAGACCAGATGGACGGGCACTGCCGTCTCATTGGCCAGTCGAAGGGCCAACCCGCGCAAGAGGGCGCCCCCTCCCACCAGGTGGATGCCCCGGAAGATGATGTCCTGGGCCAGCTCTGGCGGCGACTCGCCCAGACAATCGATGACGGTGTTGCAAATAGTGCTGACCTGTTCTTCGATCGCTCCCCGGATCTCTTCGGGCGTGAGCACGACCGTCTTGGGCAACCCGGTACTGACCTCGCGGCCCCGGACCTCGGCCCGCACCTCGCCGGCATAGGCCATGGCCGACCCGATGGCCAACTTGATGTCCTCACCGGTGCGCTCGCCGATGGCGATGCCGTACGCGGTTCGCACGTAGTTCTGGATGGCCGCGTCGATGTCGAAGCCTCCGCACCGGATGGCCCGCACCGCCACCAGACCGCCGAGGGAGATGACGGCCGTCTCCGTGGTTCCTCCGCCCACGTCGACCACCATGTTGCCCATGGGCTCGTGGATGTCGAGCCCGGCCCCCATGGCCGCGGCCATCGGCTGCTCGATGAGGTAGGCGGCCGACGCCCCCGCCCGCCGAGCTGCCTCTTTGACGGCGCGCCGCTCGACCGAGGTGATGGCCGAGGGCACACAGATCAACACCCGAGGCCGATTGAGCTTGGACACGCCCGCTCGGCGGAGCAGCAGGCGGATCATCCGCTCGGTGATGTCGAAGTCGGTGATCGCCCCTTGGCGCAACGGGCGCACGGCCACGATGTAGCCCGGGGTCCGGCCGATCATCTGCCAGGCCTCGTTGCCCACGGCCAGGACCTCATGGGTCCTGGTGTTGAGGGCGATGACCGTCGGCTGGTTCAAGACGATGCCCCGACCCTTGGCGTACACAAGTGTGTTGGCCGTCCCCAGATCGATCGCGAGGTCCCGGGCCACGGGGGACATCGTAGGGCTCCCCCCCGGGTGCGGCGGTCCACGGCCCGGAATTAGACCAGCGGAGATGGGAAACGGGCGTCGCCCAGTCGAAGGGCGATGTCCGCAGGCACGAGGACCTCAGTAGTCTGCAGGCGATGGATGGAGGGTTCCCGGAGGCCGAAGACCCGGATCCGGACGACGCGGATCGAGGAGATCCGGAGTTCGATCGCATTCGGGGTTGGTTGTCTCCCGACGACCGATTGTGGCGACATCCATCGGAAATGGGCGGGACCGGTAGCGCTCGCCCCACCGTGACGTCGACCGTCGACCGGGGCCGGTCCGGCCAGTGGGTGGCCAGCACCGCGGCCGTGTGCGTCGTCGGAGCCCTTCTGGTCGGAGGCCTGCTCATGGCCAACACCGGCGCCTCACCAACCTCCTCCCCCCACACCACGGCCACGACCACGGCCGACGAAGTGGTGAGCCCCACCACCGAACAAGGGGCCGGGGACTCCATCACCAAAGAGCAGATGGCCCAGACGGTCTCGACCATCGGCCCCTCCATGGTGGCTCTGACCGTGACCGTCGCCGGTCGGTCCATCCACAGCACCGGGGTGACCGTCGAGAGCGGCGGCCTCGTGGTCGCATTGGCCAGCGCCGTGGCCGGTGCCACCTCCATCACCACCGTCGACCCCGACGGACGGCGCACGTCGGCGGCCGTGCTGGCCAGCGATCAGAACTCGAACCTGGCCATCCTCCGGGTCAACAGCAATCTGCCGGTGGCCCAGTTCAGTGACGACGCCGACATGAAGCCGGGCGACGCCACCGTGGCCGTGGCCCCCGAGCCTCGAGCGAACCAGGCCGGCCTCATCGACGCCGTCTACGCGGGAACGGTCCGGTCGTCAGGCACGGCGGTGAACGCCGATGCCACCACCTCGGCCATGTCGGCCACCGCCGTCAACGCACCACTGGGCGCGGGGGACGCCGGGTGCGCCATGATCAATCACGCCGGGGCCGTGACCGGGATCATGGACACCACCACCACCATGAAGGGCCGGAGGGTATCGGTGTTCCTGCCCGCCGATCTGGTGGTCGGCGTGGCCACCCAGTTGATCGCCACCGGGACGGTGCGCCACGGCTGGCTCGGAGTCGACGCCAGCGATCTCTCCGCCTCGACCTCCGCACCTGGTGCCACCACGGCCACCACGGCCACCACGGCGGCGACCGGTGGAGCATTGGTCGACACGGTGCAGCCCGACGGTGCAGCAGCCCGGGCCGGGATCCAGGTCGGCGACTCGATCGTGGACATCGACGGAAGACCGGTTCGATCCCTGGCCGACCTGCGTACCCGTCTCTATGCCGATCCGCCGGGGTCAACCCTCACGGTGACCTACGACCGGAACGGTGCCACGGCCACGGTCGGGGTGGAACTGACGGGGACGCAGGCCGCCGCATCACCGACAAGCTGACCGCCGTAACATGCAGGTATGACCTCTCAGGGCCCAGGAGACCGGGGCAACCCGTTCCAGTTCCTCCTCGGCGACTTGATGAACATGTTGGGTGGCGCCAACACCGACCAGTGGGAGCTGACGCGGGCCTTCGGTTTGAACGTGGCCACCGGCGGCACGGCGGAGCCGAATGTGGAGCCACTACAGCGGATCCGACTGGAGGAGCTGGCCCGGGTGGCCGAGCTGCACGTCACCGAGACCACCGGCATGCCCGTCTCCTCCGACGGCCGCCGCGTGACCTGCATCCCGGTGGGCCGAGGCGACTGGACGGCGCGGGCGCTGGATGCCTGGCGGCCGGTGCTGTCGGCTATGACCGCCCCGCCGCCGGGGGCGGAGTCGATGGCGCCGCCCTCCCCCGAACAGCTGTTCGGCGACGATACGTCGGGCGAGGGAATGGGCGAGGGGTTCGGGGAGCTCATGAACAAATGGGCCGCCGCCATCGGGCCCATGTTCGTCGGCCTGCAGCTGGGCTCGGTCGTCGGCCACCTCTCCCAGCGGGCGCTGGGTCAGTACGTGCTGGCCCTCCCGTGGCCACCGGCCGACGAGCTCCTCATCGTCACCGCCAACGTGGCCTCGTTTGCCGAGGACTGGAGCCTGCCCGAGGAAGAGGCCCTGCTGTGGGTGTGCGCACGCGAGCTTGCCTCCCATACCGTGCTGAGCCGTCCGTCGGTCCGCGGCCGACTCGACGATCTGCTGCGCGAGGTGGCCGAATCGGCCACCGCCGCCCAGGGGGGCCTGTCCGAGCAGCTGCAGTCACTGGGCGAGGGCGGCATGGACATGGAGTCGCTGCAGTCGCTGTTCGGGGATCCCGACGCCCTCCTCGGCGGCCTGCTGACCCCTGAGGCAAAGCACTCGTCGGACCAGCTCACGTCGTTGGCCGTCGTGATCGATGCCTATGCCGACCACGTGGCCGAGTCGGTGGGCACTGCGCTGGTCAGCTCGCACAGCCAGCTGGCCGAAGCGTGGTATCGCCGGCGCATCGAACGGGGCAAGGGGGAAGAGGCGGCCGGTTCGCTGTTCGGGCTCGACCTCGAGCAGGCTCAGGTCGACCGGGGACGCGCCTTCGTCAGTGGGGTGATCGAACGAGCGGGCGAGGACAGCCTGGCCCGTCTGTGGTCCTCGGCCCGCAACCTTCCCACCCCGGCCGAAGTCGACGCCCCCGGACTGTGGCTGGAGCGGATCGACCTCCCCGAGCTCGACCAGCCCCCCGCGGACGGCTGAGCCCGGGGCTCGACGCCGACACCGGCAGCAACAGCGCCGGCGGCAACAGAAAAGTCAGGAGGCGGGGGTGTCCGCCGCGGGCGTGTCAACGGCAGGAGCACCCTCAGGAGACGCAGCATCGGGGGGGGCGGCGACAGCCTCTTCCTCGGGGACGCCCAGATCCCAATCGAGCAGGATGTTCTCTCGCTCGGCGTCCCGCACCACGCGCTCGCGGTTCCGCCGGTACTGGGGGTCATGTGGAGGAAGCAGCACCAGGCGGGCCTGGGTGCGCTGACGAAACTCCTCGATGAGATCCCGGTCACCGAAGTCGGACTGCACCTCCCAGTGCGGGGCAACCGGGCCGAGATACACCACCCGGACATGGCCGCGCGGCGGTTGAGGCTCTTCGCTCTCTACTACCTCTGGTTCGTCGGTCGCCGGGGACATCACAGTGGGTTCCTCCTGGAAAAGACAGCGGAGCAAGCCTACCCGGCTGCGGGATTCGTCCCGAGTGTGACGCTGACCGTCTGTTGCGCGCTCCCCCGGTAGATGCCGACCTTGACCACATCTCCTGGCTTCAGCGGGTGCAGCGCAGCGGTCAGGGCGGTGGCCGTGGAGATGGGCGTGCCGTTCAGCGACACGACGACATCGTTGGTTTTCAGTCCGGCCTGGTCTGCCGGGCTCCCGGCTTGGACGCTGCTGACGAGGGCACCGGCGGCCGGGGTGAGGTGGTCCTGTTGCTGCAGCGACGGGGACACGCTCTGGACGGTGACGCCCATGTAGGCCGTGTTGGCCGCCGGTGTAGGGGTGGGAGAGGTGGTGCCAGGACCGCCCGTTCCCCCCTGTCTGAGGCTGGCCAGCTGGGGCTTCACCGAGTCGATGGCGATGGCGAACCCGATGTTCTGGGTCGGTGCGTTGCCCTGGCTGCTGGCCGCCACTGCGGTGTTGATGCCGATCACCTGGGCCTGGGCGTTGACCAGCGGGCCCCCCGAGTTACCCGGATTGATGGCCGCGTCGGTCTGGAGCAGGCCCGACAGGTTCTCGGTCTTGCCACTGTCATCCTGGGTCGACAGCGAACGGTTCTCGGCCGAGACGATGCCCTGGGTGACCGACGGGCCGCCGGACAGGGCCAGGGCATTGCCGATGGCCAGGACGTCGTCTCCCACCTGGGTCTGTCCCGAGTCCCCCAACGTCACCGTGGGCAGGTTGCTGGCGTTGTCGATCTGGACCAGGGCCAGATCGCGGCTGGGGTCGGTCCCGATGACGTGGGCGGGCAACGACTTGGTCTGGCCGAACAACGTGGCCGTGACGGAAGAGGCCCCCGAGACGACGTGGTTGTTGGTCAGTACCTCGCCCTGTGGGGTGAGGATCATGCCCGTGCCCGCGGCCTCGACGAAGTCACCGCCGGAGTTCTGCACGGCGTGGCTGTCGATGGACACCACCGCTGGTTCCACCTTGGCCAGGACCGCTTGGATGTCCTGGGGTTGGGCCAGCTCGCTCTTGTTGGGGAAGAACTTCTCGACCACGGTTTGCTGGTGATTGATCCCCACCACCGCACCGGCGATCGCTCCGACGGCGGCGGCCAGGACGGCGGTGGCGACCACCACCGCTATCCAATTCCTTCGGGTCAGGGTGTGGCGGACCACCTGGCGTCGCGGTGGCGGTTGCGGGTACGTGAACCCAGGTCCATAGCCGGGGGGGCCATAGCCGCCGCCGTAGTGACCGGGATAGCCGTAGTAGCCCCCGGCCGGGGGATAGGGCGATCCCATCGGGTAACCGGGCGCAGGCGGAGGGGCCAAGAGGGGTGGGGGTGGTGCTGGCGCCCCTTGTGGCGCCTCGGGGACAGGCCTGGGGCCGGACCCCGGGGGTGGGTAGGACGGGGAGGAATCCCGCCCATCGGCGTCGTCAGCGGGTCCTTCCTGAGGCCGACCTGTCGGCCCTTCATAAGAAGACCCTGGTCCTCCATAAGAAAATTGTGAGGATTCCATCAACTCTGGCTCGTTTCGCGCCGAAGAACACCTTGAAATGGGAGACTACCTGTGGAACGGGCGGGAGCGGGATCAGCACCGATCACGACGAGGCCGCCGCCGAATGTCAGGGAGGTCGTATGGGAACGGACTGGATGAGTCAGGGTAAGTGCCGGGAGCTCTCGCCGTCCTTCTTCTTCCCCAGCGACGGCATCGGTGTCCAAGAGGCGCAGCGGGTCTGCGCCGAATGCCCCGTCGCCGAGGCCTGTCTCCAGTATGCCTTGGACGAGCGGGTCGATCACGGGGTCTGGGGCGGCAAATCGGAGCGGGAGCGCCGCCGCATCCTCCGCCGTCGCCGCATGTCCCACGCTGCTCGGGTCTGACCACTCCGGAGTGGCCGGACGGCCCTCGCTCGTGACCATCGAGTGTGTCGTCAACATCAGCGAAGGCCGGGATGAAAGAGTCATCGACGCCATCGCTTCGGTGGCCGGACCGGCGTTGCTCGATGTCCACTCCGATCCCGACCATCACCGTTCGGTGCTCACCCTCGGAGGCCCGTCTCCTGATGTCGTGATCGCTTCGCGGGCGGTGGTCGAAGAGGCGTGCGCGTTGATCGACATGCGGGCCCACCGTGGGGTCCACCCCCGCCTGGGAGCGGCCGACGTCGTGCCCTTCGTGGCCCTGGATGGGGGCCTGGCTGAGGCCGTCTCGCTACGGGACGACTTCGCCCGGTGGGCCGGCCGGCATCTGCAGTTGCCCTGCTTCTGTTACGGACCCGAACGGAGCCTCCCCACCATCAGACGCCAGGCCTTTCGATCGCTCGATCCCGACACCGGACCGCAGCTTCCCCATCCCACGGCCGGCGCCTCGGCCGTCGGTGCCCGTCCGGTGCTGGTGGCCTACAACGTCTGGGTGACGGGTCGGGAGGACGGCGAGGCATCACCCCTCACGGTCGCCCGCCGGGTGGCACGGACCATCCGAGGGCCGGCTCTGTTGAGCTTGGGATTACCGGTTGGCGCCGGGGCCCAGGTCAGTTGCAACCTGATCGATCCGCAGGCCCTGGGACCGGCCCAGGCCTACGACCTGATCGCCCGAGCGGTGACCCAACTCGGCGGATCGGTGGTCCGGGCCGAGCTGGTGGGCCTGATTCCGGCTCCCGTGCTCGCGGCCATCCCCGTGGCGCGCCATCGAGAGCTCGACGTGAGCCAGGACCGCACCATCGAAGCGCGGCTCGAGTCGGCCGGGGGGCCGAACGTGCCGATCAGGAGGCGCTGACCACAGCCCTTCGCTGCATGGCCCGGGCGCGGCGCAGGCGGCGGCGCTCCCGTTCGGACAGGCCGCCCCAGATGCCGAACTTCTCCCCGTTGGCCAGGGCATATTCGAGGCAGTCCTCGCGGACCACACAGCCTCGGCAGACCTCTTTGGCTTCCCGAGTCGATGCTCCCCGTTCGGGAAAGAACAAGTCGGGGTCCACTCCCATGCAGTTGGCCTTGGTTTGCCAATTCTGCTCTTGGCGTCCGTACAGAAGCGACACGATGTCCATCGGGCACGCCTCCCCTCACCGCTCAGCTCTGCGGTTGCTGGTCGCTTCCGCATAGCACGTATGTAACTACAACGGTGTCATCTTTCCCCATTGCAGCCCAAAACGCAAGGTGAAATCCCGTCCGATCAGGTATTCGGCCCTCAGCCCGCTCGTCGCCCGCGGGTGCGCAACGTCCGCTTGTGCTGGAGGAAATCGACCAGGACGTAGTCACCCAGCTCCCCGGGCGTGGTGGCGAACGTCCGCCCCTTGTTAATCCGGGTGAGCTGTTCGACGAATCCCCGGAGGGCCCGGTCCGGCTCCAGCAGGAAGGTGTTGATGGTGATCTGGCCCCGGGTGCACCGCATGACCTCAGCCAGGGTGACCTCGAGCGTCTCGGGAACGGGCGGGTAGTTGAATTCGACGTCGTAGCCGCCGTCGCCGTAGTGGACCAGGTGGGCGGTGGGCTCGCCGTCGGTGACCAGGATGATCTGCTTGGTCCCGGGCTGATGGGCCAACATCTTGCGGGCCAGGAGCAGGCCGTGCTGCAGGTTGGTGCCGTAGACGTAGTCCCAGCTGACCGTGGGCAGATCCTCGGGCTCGATGACCCGGGCCACCTCCGAGAACCCCACGATGCCCAGGTAGTCCCGGGGGAACCGGCTGGAGATCAGGGTGTGCAGGGCCAGGGCCATCTTCTTGGCCGGGACGAAATTGTCCCGCATGGGCATGGACAGGGACAGGTCCAGGAGCAGCACGGTGGCCGATCGGGTCAGTGCCTCGGTCTCGATGACCTCGAAGTCGTCGGGCGAGAGCCGGACGGGGACGCCGCTGCCGGCCCGGCGCACGGCGTTGTGCACGGTGCGGGACAGGTCCAGATTGAACGGATCCCCGAACTCGTAGGCCTTGGTCGTCTCTTCCCGGTCGTGGCCCACGCCCGCCCAGGTGGCCCGGTGGTTGCCGATCCGGTCCTTGTCCAGCTGGCCGAAGAGGTCGGACAGGGCCTGTTGCCCGATGCGGCGGATGCCCTGGGGGGTCAGCTCGTAGCGACCCTCGCGTTGCTCGATGAGACCGGCGTCGGCCAGCTGCTTGGCCAGCTTGGCCAACCGGTCGAGCGACTTGGCTGCGTCGTCACCCAGGTGGCGGGCGACCTTGTCCAGATCGACCTCGGACAGCTGGGCCGGGGAGTTGGCCGAACGCAGGAACGCTTCGAGCTCGTCGAGGTCGCGCAGGCGGGCGGCGGCATCGGTCGCCCCTGACATGCTCAGGGGCTCGTCGCCGCTGAACCGCATGCGCTGCTCCCACCCGGCGTCGGGGAAGGCCTTCCGCAGGTTCTCGCCCAGCCGGTCGACCTGCCAGCGCAGGTCCATGTCTTCCAGCAGCGATTCGGCCAACCCCTGGAGCTGAGCCCGCTGCTCGGGCGACATCGAGTTCCACATGGCCTGGGCCGCGGCCATCTGGGCGGCCAGCTGCTCGAGGAGCTCGTCCAGGGTGGCCGGGTTCCCCGGGAACAGGTCGCCGAAGCGTTCCATGAACGACTCGAAGGTGGGGTCGAGGGGCTCGCCCGCCTCTCGCTGTTCGAGCATGCGGTTGAGGGCGTCGAAGGCCTCGCGCATCCGGGCCAGCTGCTCGGGGTCGGGATTGGCCATGGCCTCGGACATCTGCTCGAAGTAGGTCCGGGTCACCTCTTCTTTGAGCTTCTCCATCAGCTCCTCGAAGTGCTGCCTGGCTTCGGACGAGACGAACTCGTAGCTCTGGAGCTCCTTGACCATGCCGGCCAGGTCGGACGGGAGCAGGTCGAGCTGCATGCGCCGTTCGGTCGCCACCTCGTCAGTGACTTGCTGGCGGCGGTCGTCACCCGAGTTCCGGGCGTCGGTCTCCAGCTGGTCGATGCCGTCGCGCTCCTCGTCCAGGACGTCTTGGAGCTGGTCGGCGATCTCGCTATAGGCCCCACCCAGATCACCGCGATCGAGCTGGTCCTCGCGCTCGAGCCGCAGGCGATCGAGGAGCTCCCGCAGGCCCTGGACCTGTTCGCCGTCGGGGGTCTCCCACCCGCGGTTCAACATGCGCTGCAGGGCCTCGTGCAGGTCCCCGTTGGCCAGGAGGTCGTCGGTCAGCTCGCTCAGCACCGCATCGGTGTCGTCGATCAGGCCGTCCTGGGTGCCGTCCCAGCGCCGGTAGTCGAAGCGCCAGCCCACGGGCTCAGCCCCGACCGCGGTAGGTGGCCCGGGCCCCCGCCGCTTCCTTGTTCAGCCGTTTGGTCAGATGCAGCCCTTCCAGTACGAACTCCAACGCGCTGGCCACCACGGCCGGGTCCTCGGAGCCGGCCAAGGCCAGTACCGGACCGGACAGCACCGGCATGCGGGTCAGCGTCTGGGCGTAGGCCGACGAGGGAAGATCGTCGCCGGCGTGGACGACGGTGTCCTCGCTGAAGGCGGCCACCACACCTTGGGGATCGTCCAGCACCACCCGGCGGCGGAAGACGACCAGGACGGCGGCGGAGACCAGCTGGGACATGAGCAGCTCTTCCCGACCCTCCTCGAGCGTCTCTATCTCCACCTTGCCCTGGGTCGAGGCCACCAGCGACTGCAGGTCCGACACCCGGGGGACCACCTCGGTCTCGCCGGCCCGGAGGGCGCGGCGGGTGGCATTGGCCGTCAACGTCTCGTAGTTGGCGATGGTGAGCCGGACCGACACCCCCGACCGCTGGTTGAGATGGGGGCTCTGCCGGGCCAGCTGGCTCAGCTCGGCCACCACCTCGGCCATGAAGTCCGGCACCTCGACCCGGGTCACGCCGGAGCCGGCGGCGATGTCACCGGGAACCCGGGACTCCGACTTGGCGATGGCCAGCTCGGTGGCGGCGTCGGGCGGATAGTGGGTACGGATCTGGGCACCGAAGCGATCCTTCAACGGGGTGATGATCCGGCCCCGGTTGGTGTAGTCCTCGGGGTTGGCCGTCGCCACCAGCATGATGTCGAGGGGAAGGCGGACCCGGTGACCGCGGATCTGCACGTCCCGTTCCTCCAGCACGTTGAGCAGCCCCACCTGGATCCGCTCGGCCAGGTCGGGGAGCTCGTTCACGGCGAAGATCCCCCGGTTGAGCCGGGGCACCAGCCCGTAGTGGATGGTCAGCTCGTCGGACAGATACCGACCCTCGGCCACCCGGATGGGGTCCACCTCACCGATGAGGTCGGCGATGGAGGTGTCCGGGGTGGCCAGCTTCTCGCCGTAGCGGTCGCCGCGGGGGACCCAGGAGATAGGAGTGTCGTCGCCCTGCTCGGCCACCAGGTCCTTGGCGTACCGGGACACCGGAGCGAACGGGTCGTCGTTGATCTCCGAGTGGGCCACGATGGGCAGCCACTCGTCGAGCAGGCCGACCAGCGAGCGGATCAACCGGGTCTTGGCCTGTCCCCGCTCCCCCAACAGGATGATGTCGTGACCGGCGAGCACGGCGTTCTCCAGCTGGGGAAGCACGGTGTCCTCGAACCCGAGCACACCGCGGACCAGGGGCTGGCCGGCGGCGATCCGGGTGGCGGCATTGCGCCTGATCTCGGCGGCGACCGTTGTGGGCTGCCAGCCCGACGCTCTGAGCTGGCCCAATGTCGCCACATCCGGTGGTGGACCGGTGGGCGCTTGCGTGAGATCTGCGGCTTCGGCGAACTCGGGCGGGGTCATGACGAGGAGCCTACGCGTGCCCAGGGGCGTCTCGTTCCGCGGCCGGGACCCCCGCAGTTTCACGTACCCCCCGGCGGAGTGGAAAGATGATGCACCGTCAGCGCTCCGGGCCCTGTGGCTCGCGCGGAATTTCAGGCCTTCGCGGGCCGGTAGAGGGAGGCTCGGCTTGACCACGTTGGAGGACGCAACAGTTACCCCGGTGGTCCTGGGGGGCGTGCGGGGCGGCCCGGAAGTCCCCACCCTGCGCAGGGACACCTGGTGGGTCCTGCCGGTGGTGACGGCCACCGTGCTGACCCTGTTCGTGGGCTACGCCACCTGGGCCGCATTCTCGAACAAGGACTACTACGCCGGCGCATCGCTGCACCGGAACCTGATCTCCCCGTTCTACTCCCCGTGCCTCACGGCCAGCTGCGTCCCCGGTAGCCACCCGAGCACCATCATCACCTGGTGGACGGTCTCCCCCGCCCTGCTCATCCTCATCTTCCCGCTGGGCTTCCGGCTCACCTGCTACTACTACCGAAAGGCCTACTACCGGTCGTTCTGGTTGTCACCGCCGTCGTGCTCGGTGGCCGACGCCCACGACTCCTACACCGGCGAGTCGCGCTTTCCCCTCGTCTTCCAGAACATCCACCGCTACTTCTTCTACGCCGGCCTGGTGTTCAACGTGATCCTGACCATCGACGTCGTGGTGGCCTTCCAGCAGCCGGGCCAGGGCATCGGCATCAGCGTGGGCACGGTCGTCCTGGCCATCAATGCCGCCCTCCTGTGGCTCTACTCGCTCAGCTGCCACGCCTGCCGCCACCTATGCGGCGGCGGGGTCAAGCAGTTCTCCAAGGCGCCCGTCCGGCACAAGGTGTGGAAGGCCCTCACCCCCCTCAACGCCCGACATATGCAGTTCGCCTGGATGAGCCTGGTGTTCGTGGCCCTGACCGATCTGTACGTGCGCCTGGTGGCCAGCGGGGTCATCCACGACTACGGCTTCCACTTCTAGAGGACGAGGACATGGCAGAGTACGAAACCCACGAATTCGACGTCATCGTCATCGGGGCCGGCGGCGCCGGCCTCCGGGCCGCCATCGAAGCCAAGGCCAAAGGGCTGCGCACCGCCCTGGTGTGCAAGTCGCTGTTGGGCAAGGCCCACACGGTGATGGCCGAGGGAGGCGTGGCCGCCTCCCTCGGGAACGTCTACTCCGAGGACAGCTGGCAGGTGCACTTCCGCGACACCATGCGCGGCGGCAAGATGCTGAACAACTGGCGCATGGCCCAGCTCCACGCCCAAGAGGCCCCCGACCGGGTCCGCGAGCTCGAGGACTGGGGCGCCCTGTTCGACCGGACCAAGGACGGCCTGATCCTGCAGCGTGACTTCGGCGGCCACCGCTTCGCCCGACTGGCCCACGTGGGCGACCGCACCGGACTGGAGCTCATCCGCACCCTTCAGCAAAAGGCGGTGTCCGAGGGCATCGACGTGTTCATGGAGGTGAAGGTCCTCCGCCTGCTCCGCGACGCCGACGGCACCGTCTCCGGCCTGGTCGGCTACTGGCGACCCAGCGGCGAATTCGTGGTGTTCAAGGCCAAGGCCGTGGTCCTGGCCACCGGCAGCATCGGCAAGAGCTGGCTGTACACCTCGAACTCGTGGGAGTCGACCGGCGACGGCCACGCCATGGCCTTGTGGGCCGGGGCCGACCTCATCGACATGGAGTCGGTCCAGTTCCATCCCACCGGGATGGTCTGGCCCCTGTCGGTGCGGGGCATCCTGGTCACCGAGGGGGTCCGGGGCGACGGCGGCGTCCTCCGCAACTCGGAGGGCACCCGCTTCATGTTCAACTACATCCCCCCGATGTTCGCGGCGGAGACGGCGGACACCGAGGAGGAAGCCGACCGGTGGTACGAGGACCACGCCGCCGGCCGGCGCACGCCCGAGCTGCTCCCCCGCGACGAGGTGGCCCGGTCGATCAACAGCGAGGTGAAGGCCGGTCGGGGCAGCGCGCACGGCGGTGTCTTCCTCGACATCGCCAGCCGCCGGAGCGCCGAGTACATCCGGCGCCGGCTCCCCTCCATGTACCACCAGTTCATGGAGCTGGCCGGGGTGGACATCACCACCGAGGCCATGGAGGTGGGCCCCACCTGTCACTACGTGATGGGCGGCATCCGGGTGGAGGCGGATTCAACCGCCGCCACCGTGCCCGGCCTGTTCGCCGCGGGCGAGGTGGCCGGGGGCATGCACGGCGCCAACCGGCTGGGCGGGAACTCGCTCTCCGATCTCCTGGTCTTCGGTCGGCGCGCCGGGCTGGGGGCGGCCGAGTACGCCGAGGGCCGCAGCGGGACCCCGACGGTGGACGAGGCCGAGGTGGAGGAGGCCGTGGCCGCGGCCCAGGCCCCGTTCTCGCGGGCCGAGGGGGAGAACCCCTACGACGTCCACCACGACCTGCAACGGACCATGCAGAGCCTGGTCGGGATCATCAGGACCGGCTCCGAGCTGAAGGAGGCCCTGGGCAAGATCGAGGAGCTCGAGGTACGGGCCGGCAACATCGCCATCGGCGGCGGTCGCCCCTACAACCCGGGGTGGAACCTGTCCACCGACCTGCCGGCCATGCTCACCGTGTCCCGGTCCGTGGCCCAAGGCGCTCTCAACCGCACCGAGAGCCGGGGCGGGCACACCCGGGACGACTATCCCCAGCCCGACCCCGAGCTGGGCAAGGTCAACTTCGTCCAGCGCATCCCGGCCGACGCCGAGCACCACGGCGGGGCCGGCGGCGTCCCCCCGGTGCGGAGCATCACCATCACCCCCGAGCCGTTGCCGGTCATGCCCGACGAGCTCAAAGCCCTGTTCGAGGAGGAGCACTGATGGCTGACGAGATCCTTACCGACCAGGCCGACGGGCAAGATGCTGCCGATACCGCTGACGATGGTGCGGGCGAGGCCGCCCGGGCCGCGGCCCCGGTCCCATCGGCTCCGGTCGATCCGGTGCAGGCCGGTTCGGTGACCATGCACCTGTGGCGGGGCGACGACGAGGGCGGTGACTTCACGGAGTACGAGCTCCCGGCCCAGGAGGGCGAGGTGGTGCTGGACGTGATCCACCGGGTCCAGGCCGTTCACGCTCCTGATCTGGCCTGCCGGTGGAACTGCAAGGCGGGCAAGTGCGGATCGTGCTCGGCCGAGATCAACGGCAAGCCCCGGCTCATGTGCATGACCAGGATGGACACCCTCCCCGAGGGCGAGGCGGTGACGGTGGCCCCCCTGAAGGGCTTCCCCGTCCTGCGCGACCTGGTGACCGACGTCTCGTTCAACTACGAGGTGGCCAAGCGGATCCCGCCGTTTGCCCCCCGGGCCAAGACGGAGGACGAGATCGAGGCCGGCGGCTACCGGATGCAGCAGATGGACGTGGAGCGGAGCCAGGAGTTCCGCAAGTGCATCGAGTGCTTCCTGTGCCAGGACGTCTGCCACGTGATCCGGGACCACGAGGAGAACAAGACCTCCTACGCCGGTCCCCGGTTCTTCATTCGCTCGGCCGAGCTGGAGATGCATCCGCTCGACACCAACGACCGGCGCGAGCTGCTCCAAGAGGAGCAGGGCCTGGGCAAGTGCAACATCACCAAGTGCTGCACCGAGGTCTGCCCCGAGCACATCAAGATCACCGACAACGCCATCATCCCGTTGAAGGAGCGCGTGGTCGACGCCTCCTACGATCCCGTGGCCTGGCTGGGACGGAAGATCCGCCGTCGGACCAAGCGTTCGGCCGCCGAGGCGGCGGCGTCAGCACCGGCCCAGGGTCCGGCTGCCATCGAGCCCGCTGCCCTCTCCCAGCCGGCGTTGGTGCCGGCTCAGGGTCCGGCCGACAGCGAGCCGGATACGGTCGAGCCGGTCGAGAACGCATTGGACGACTGAGAACCGGTGGGACGCGTGTGCCCCGGTTCCTGAGCTCCGAGTGGGTCGACGCCTTCGACGCTGCCCTCTCGGACGTGGTCCTGCCTGATCTGGGGGAGGACGCCGGTATCGCCGCATCCGGCGGCCGGTTCACCGTGGCCCAGAACGTGCACGGGGGACCCGACGGCGAGGTCACATTGTTGCTGACCGTCGATGCCGGCTCCCTCCGGATGGCGCTGGTGGACGCGGGGAACAGTTCCAACCCGCGGCCCGACGTCACCATCGTCGTCTCCTATCAGGATGCCGCCGCCCTCTCCACCGGGGAGCTGCGGGCCGCCGACGCCATCACCGCCGGGCGCATCCGGGTCCGCGGCGACCTCTCGGTGCTGGCCGCCGGACAGGCCATGCTGGTGGCGGCCCAGCCCCACATCCAGTCACTGGCCGCGGCCACCACCTATTGACCATCGGCTGGACCGGCGGCGTCCGATGGCATGGCCCAGGAAGCAGTACCCAGGGATGCGGGCCCATCAGGAAACCAGGGAAAGAGGAGCGGCCATGGAGGTAGTCAACAGCCGGACCATCATCCACCCCGCCAACCTCGATCGATCACTCGAGTTCTATGGTTCCCAACTCGGTCTGGCCGTGGCCCGGCAATTCGGCTCGGGACCGTTCCGGGGCGTGGTCTTCTTCCTCGGCGGTGGCTTCATCGAGGTCTCCGGCCACAGCGACGCGACACCACCCACCCCCGCGGGTGCCCCGCCTATCGCCCTGTGGCTCCAGGTCCGGGACGCGGAGGCCACGGTGGTCGAGCTGGCTGACCGGGGGGTGCCGATCGTCAGGTCACCGCAGCTCGAGCCGTGGGGTCTCATCGAGGCGTGGATCGAGGACCCCGACGGTCTGCGCATCCATCTGGTCGAGATCCCCGAGGATCATCCCATCCGGCGCGATGTCCGTGACCTGCCGCCCGACTGACCTGCCGCTCGGCCGAGGCCCTTCCACGACAGACCCGTCCACCACGAGCCGGGAGGCGAGATGGCATACCAGGTGACCGGTCTCGACCATGTGCAACTGGCCATGCCGGCCGGGCTGGACGCCGAGCAGCAAGCGGAGGCGTTCTACCGCGACCTGCTCGGTCTTCCCCGCCGTCCCAAACCGCCGGAACTGGCCCAGCGGGGCGGTTGCTGGTTCGAACAGGGGCAAGTCCGGGTGCATCTCGGCGTGGAGGACGGCTTCCGGCCGGCCCGCAAGGCCCACCCCGCTCTGGTGGTCAGCGGCATCGAGGAGCTGTGTGCTGCCCTGGTGGCTGCCGGGCACCAGGTGCGCAGGACTGAGGACGTTCCCGGTACGCCCCAGTGGTTCGTGGACGATCCCTTCGGGAACCGCATCGAGTTCGTCCCCGGCTGACCGGAGCGACCGGGCATGGGCTGACTGCGGGCAGATTTCCGCCGTTCCTCCTGGTGGGAGGGGCCCATGGCAGATCGGGAGACAGGCGGGTAATGTCGGCTCCCAGCACAGTCTACGAAGGGGGAACCCCGTGGCATTGTCCGGACTCATGGACGACCAGGTGCTTCAGCACTATCGAGCGCTCCTCGATGCTGAGGACGGTGCGTTCGACGCACTGGAGCACGCGTGCGAAGACGGCGATCGCCGCCACTGGGAGGCCGACGTTGCCGCCTGGCACCAGGCACTGCACAAGAAGATCGTCTTCTTGCAGCGACTCGGCCTCGAGATGCCTGAGCTGGCCGCCACCTGAACCGGCAACCGACCGCGACCGGCCAACGGGGGCCGGCTCGGTCCGGCCGGCCCTCCCGGTCAGCGAATCGGCGCTGAGGCAGTCAGCGCGGGCGTCAACGCCGACATCGCTTAGGGAATCAGCGCCGACACGTCGGACCGCTCCGCCTCGAGCTCTTCGGTCGTCACCCGAATGCGATCGGTGGCGAACTCGTCGTGCTCCAGTCCCTCGACCACGTTCCACCCACCGCGGCCGTCGCTCCGGACCGGAAAGCCGAATTGCAGGCCCTCGGGCACTCCGTACTCCCCGTTGGAGATGACGGCCAGTGAGGTGAAGTCGTCGTCCGGGGTGGCAGTGGTGATGCTGACCACCGAGTCGATCACGGCATTGGCAGCAGACGCAGCCGAGGACAGCCCACGGGCCTCGATGATGGCTGCTCCCCGCTTCTGTACCGTGGAGATGAAGTCTCCCTCCAGCCAGGCCTGGTCGGTGATCACTTCGGGCACCGGTTTTCCGTCGATGCGGGCGTTGGCGAAGTCGGGGAACTGGGTGGCGGAGTGGTTGCCCCAGATGGCCAGACTGGTGACCGAGGAGACCGGCACGCCGGCCCGCTTGGCCAGCTG
The DNA here is from genome assembly GCA_035552655.1 of Acidimicrobiales bacterium. Taxonomy (GTDB): domain Bacteria; phylum Actinomycetota; class Acidimicrobiia; order Acidimicrobiales; family RAAP-2; genus DASXMT01. The sequence goes on along the minus strand of DASZLD010000150.1, from coordinate 2,792 downwards.
GCCCTTGGCCCGGTTCTCGTCCAGCCGGGTCATGGCGAACCACCGATCGGTGGGGATCTCGGGTGCGTTGGACCGGGCGATCAGGCAGTTGGTGTTGCAGGGGTTGCCCACCACCATGATCCGCACGTCGGAGGCGGCATGGGCGGCGATGGCTTGGCCCTGGGGCTGGAAGATGCCCCCGTTGACGTTGAGCAGGTCGCCGCGCTCCATGCCCGCCTTGCGGGGGATGGAGCCCACCAGCAGCGCCCAGTTGGTCCCGTCGAAGGCGGTCTTGAGATCAGAGGTGGAAACAATGTCGCTGACCAGGGGAAACGCTGAGTCATCCAGCTCCATGACCACACCCTCGAGCGCCTTCATGCCCGGCTCGATCTCGAGCAGGCGGAGCACGACGGGCTGGTCGGGTCCGAGAAGCTGACCGGAGGCGATCCGGAACAACAAGGAGTAGCCGATCTGGCCGGCTGCTCCGGTGACGGTGACGTGAACGGGTGTCTTGGCTGCCATGGCGCCGAGGCTATCCGGACGCTCCGACCAAGGTCGAACCGGGGTTCGGGTCACCGCCCCGGTCACCACGAGTTCGGTCAGCTGACTCCGGGCCCGAGCTCGAGGGCGTCGTAGATCTCGCGGGTGGCACTGGACCGGTTCAACGTGTAGAAGTGCAGACCCGGAACCCCGGCAGCCAGCAGTTTCTCGCACAGCTCGATGGCCACGGCCACGCCCTCCCGCCGGACCGCCTCTGCTCCCCCGTCCTCGGACGCCGCCTCCAGGCGCTCCACCATCCATGGGGGTAAAGCGCTGCCCATCTCGGCCATCCGAGGAATGGAGCGCAGCGAGGTCACCGGCATGATGCCCGGGAGCACGGGTTTGTCCACACCCCGAACGGAGAGGTCGTCGACCAGCCCCAGGTACTCGTCGGCATCGAAGAAGAACTGGGTGACAGCGAAATCGGCCAGGCGCAACTTCTCGGCCAGGTAGTCGCGATCGCTCTGCCGCGACGAGGAGGCGGGGTGGCCGGCCGGGTGCGCCGCCACCCCGACGGAGAAGCCGCCGATGGCCCGAGCCAGGTCCACCAGCTCACGGGCATGGCTCAGCTCGCCAGGTCCCTCGGTGGGATCGGTGGGCGGATCACCGCCCAACGCCATCAGGTTCTCCACCCCGGCCTTGCGGAAGGACACCAGGATTTCGGCCAGCTCCAGCCGGGTGTGGGCCACGCAGATCAGATGGGCCATCGGCGTGAGCGATGTGGCGTGCCGCATCCCCGACACCAGGTCGTAGGTCCGGGCCCGGGACGACGGTCCACCCCGGTAGGTGACCGAGACGAACGAGGGCTCTAAGGGCTCGAGCTCGCGTATGGTCCGCGTCAGCGTCGCTTGCTCGGCGTCGGTCTTGGGCGGGAAGAACTCGAACGAGTAGGTCGGCCCGCCGGCCAACAGGTCTGCGATCTTCGGCATAGCCGGTCCAGCCTACCGCCCGCCTGGCCTTACTTTCGGCCCCGGGCCCCGCAGGGTCCCGACCCAATCCTTCCCACCGAGCGGGGGAGATTAGGGTTTCGGGCGACATGCACAAGGGCCGCCTGGAAAGTCTCAGCGACAGCGTGTTCGCCGTGGCCATGACCTTGCTCGTCTTCGATCTCCACCTGCCCCCCACCGACCTGGTCACCGGTTTCGGCCACTACTTCACCAGTCGGTGGCCGCACTATGCCGGCTTCGCCCTTTCCTTTGCCATGATCGCCATGATCTGGGTCGAGCACCATTGGATCTTCCACCAGCTCCGGAAAGTCGACAACGTGCTCGTCGGCATCAACATGTTGTTGTTGGGCTTGGTGGTGCTGCTCCCGTTCCCGACCGCCACCCTCGCCTCGTACCTCGAGGGCAATCCGCACGACGAGCACCTGGCCATCGGGGCCTATGCGCTCACCTTGGTGGCCATCGCCATCGTCATGGCCGGGATGTGGCTATGGGCGTCCCGGGACGGTCGGCTCACCGACCCCGAACTCACCGGCCAGGACGTGAAGACCATGTCCACCCGCGTACTGCTCTCGCCCGCTGCCTACCTGGTCGGCTTCTTCGTGTCCTTCGCCACCGACGTGGGCGGGCTGGTCATCATCTCCGTCGGTGCCCTCTCCTACCTGTGGAAGCCGGAGACCACCGTGGACCGGGTGCCCAGGAAAGAGCGCCGCCACCACGGGGAGCCGGACGACTAGAACGCATTTCGCCCCGGATGGTCGCCCCACTCGGGCCCCCCCACTCGGGAGGGACCGGTCCTGAGCCTCGTCCTCCCAGGTCCTCGCGCTCTGGTCCACCACTTGCACAGCATGCACTGGGATACTGCGGGCACCGAGGATTCGGGGTCCCTGGGCGCCGTGTCCTACGTCACGTCGCTCCTGCGACCCAACGAAACGAGGCACCTCATGACCACTGAGAACCCGACTCCCCCGCCTGCCTACCAGCCGGCGGTCCCCCACCCCGTTCAATTGACGATCCCCTATCAGTCCGAGTATTCACGCGGGCTGTCCGTACTCGGGGTGATCTTCTTCATCGGCAAGGTCATCGGGGCTCTTCCCGTGCTGATCGTGCTCTACGTCCTGACGATCATCTTGGAGATCGGGGCCTGGATCATGCAGTTCGCCGTCCTCTTCACCGGCAAGTACCCAGAGGGCGCCCATGAGTTCTTCAGTGGCATCATCCAGTTGAGCGCCCGTACACAGGCTTGGATTCTGGGCCTCAACGACCGCTACCCGGGATTCAGCCTCAAGTAGGTTCGCGCCCGCTGCACACCGAGTGGCTCGTCACGCG
>DASZLD010000149.1:0-10132 GCA_035552655.1 Acidimicrobiales bacterium | reverse complement strand
AGGCTATCGGCTCACACCACCTCGCCGTAGCGGCGCCCGCCTCGAAGGTCAGAGCGCTGAAGGCAGATAGCGTGTGCGCCATGCGAGGGCTCAGGGACGACGTCTACCGCCGACCGCTCGCCACTGCGCTCGAGCGTCTGGCCCTCGGTCCGGGGTGGAAATGCGTCGACGTGGGTGCCGGCGGCGGTGATGTCTCGGTGGCACTGGCCGAGATCGTGGGCCGCTCCGGCCGGGTCTACGCCGTCGACAGCGATCCCGCGGCCCGAGACGAGGTGGCCGAAGCCGCGGCTGCCCACAGCCAGGTGCTGGCCATCACCCAGGCCGGCGAGGACCTCCGTCTGCCCGAACCGGTAGATCTGGCCTTTTGCCGGTTCCTCCTCTTGCATGTGGTCGACCCCGCCGTGGTCCTCGAGCGGATGGCTGCGGCCGTGCGACCGGGGGGCTGGGTGGTGGCCCAAGAGCCCATCACCTCGGCCGGTCGGATCGATGGCCGGCCCTTCTCGATGCCCGGCGCCCTCCACCCCGACATCGGGGCCATGCTCCCCTCGTTGGCCCGCGACGCCGGGCTCATCACCGTGGACGCCTGGGCCGAAGCACCGGCCGGGGTCGGACCGGGCCCGGTGGCCGACTACCTCACCCTGCTCACCGATGTGGATCCCGGCGACGATCCGGTGGTCCTGCCCCCACTGGTCACCGTGGTGGCCCAAGCGCCGGACCGATAGCAGGCAGAACAAAGACGGGTGACGCGTCGGTAACCTCTTGGCGTGACTTCCGCATCCCTTCTCTCACCCGATCTCGACGCCGCCGCTGACGCGGTCGCCGTAGCCAAGTCGGTCGTCGACTCAGGCGTGGCCGCACTGGCCGCGGCGGGCGGCCCCGACCAGGCCCAGGTGCTCGCCTATGACCTGGCCCACGCGGCCGCCGCCGTGCGGACAGCCGAGGCCGTGCTGGGATATGGCGCCCTCGGGGACACCGAGGCCCGGATCGCCTGCGCCTTCGCCGCCGACGCACTGGCCGACCTGGCCGCCCGGGTCGTGGGCCGAGAAGCGCTCTGGGGCATCGCTCTGGACTGGATGGCCCCGGCCGCCTCGTTCGTGTCGACCTTCCGCCAACCCGAGTTCCTGGCCTCGCTGGCCGAGACGGAAGGGCCCCGGCACCTCGACCCTGACTTCGAGCTGGTCCGGGAGACGTTCCACCGGTTCGCCGAGGAGCAGATCAGGCCCAGGGCCGAGCACATCCACCGGGACAACACCGACATCCCCGAAGAGATCATCAACGGTATGGCCGAGATGGGTGGGTTCGGCATGTCGGTGCCCGAGGAGTACGGAGGCTTCGCCACCGGGGGCGAGAGCGACTACATGGGCATGGTGGTGGCCACCGAGGAGCTCTCATGGGGATCGCTCGGTGCCGGTGGCTCGTTGATCACCCGCCCGGAGATCCTCACCCGGGCTCTGGTCTTCGGAGGAACCGAGGAGCAAAAGCAGGAGTGGCTGCCCAAACTGGCCTCCGCCGAGGCCATGGGGGCGGTAGCGGTCACCGAGCCCGACTTCGGCTCCGATGTGGCCAGCGTGATGACTTCGGCCACCCGGACCGAGGGGGGCTGGCTGATCAATGGGGTCAAGACCTGGTGCACCTTCGCCGGCCGAGCCGACGTGCTCTTGTTGCTGGCCCGCACCGACCCCGACCGGACCAAGGCCCATCGAGGGCTGTCGTTGTTCATGGTGGAAAAGGAGCGCGGCGAGGGCCACGGGTTCCTCTTCATCCAGGAGCCGGGATCGGCGGGTCGGCCGGGCGACTCGGCCGGTCGGCTCGAAGGCCGCCCCATCGACACCATTGGATATCGGGGGATGCACTCCTACGAGCTGGCCTTCGAGGACTGGTTCGTCCCCGACGCCAACCTGGTCGGTGGCGAGGAAGGACTGGGGAAGGGCTTCTACCTGCAGATGCAGGGGTTCGAGAACGGACGGCTGCAGACGGCGGCGCGAGCCCTCGGCGTCATGCAGGCCGCATACGAGGCGGCGCTCGAGTACGCCCACAACCGCAAGGTGTTCGGCTCCCCCATCTTCGACTACCAGCTGACCCAGGCCAAGTTGGCCCGCATGGCCATCCTCATCCAGGCCACCCGGCAGTTCTCCTACGAGGTGGCCCGGCTGATGGCCAAGGGGGAGGGGACGCTGGAGGCGTCCATGGTCAAGGCCTACGTGTGCCGAGCGGCAGAATGGGTGACGCGTGAAGCGCTCCAGATTCACGGGGGCATGGGCTATGCCGAGGAGTACCCGGTGAGTCGCTACTTCGTGGACGCCCGGGTGCTCTCCATCTTCGAAGGGGCCGATGAGACTCTCGCCCTCAAGGTCATCGCCCGGGGGCTCCTGAAGCAAGCGGGCTGAGTCGCTCGGATGAGCGCGTCGGCGACGTTCGAGATGCTGGTGGCCGAGGGCGAGTCGGTGCCGGTCGAGGGATGGGACTTCTCCTGGTTCGAGGGCCGGGCCACCGAGGAGCGCCCGTCATGGGGCTATGCCTCGATGATGGCCGGGCGGATGGCTGATGCCTCGGCCGGCCTCGACATCCAGACCGGCGGGGGCGAGGTCCTGGCCAAGGTCCCCCACCTCCCTCGCCTGGTGGCCGCCACCGAGTCCTGGCCGCCCAACCTGGTTGTGGCCGCGGCGCATTTGCGCCCTCGGGGCGCCTGGGTGCTGGCCGTGGCCGACCAGGGCGACCTGCCCTTCATGGCCGCGTCATTCGAGCTGGTGGTCAGCCGACATCCCACGGTGACCCGCTGGGACGAGGTGGCACGGGTGCTGGTCCCAGGCGGGACCTACCTGGCCCAGCACGTGGGGGCGGGGACGGTCCGCGAGCTCACCGATTTCATGATGGGCCCCCAACCGGTCAACCCAGCGCGCACCACCGAGCGGGCGGTGGCCGGAGCCGAGGCCGCCGGCCTGGTGGTCGTCGACCTGCGCGCCGAGTCATTGGCGGTCGTGTTCTACGACGTCGCCGCCGTCGTGCACTTCTTGCGCAAGGTGATCTGGATCGTCCCCGGTTTCACCGTCGACGGCTACCGTCAACGACTGGCCGCGCTCCACCAGCGCATCGTGGCCGAAGGCTCGTTCGTGGCCCACTCCCAGCGGTTCCTCATTGAAGCACGCCGCCCCTCGTGATGCTCAGCTCGCTGAGCGGCTCAGTCCGGCCCGCTCACCGCGGGTCACGAACTTGGTGGCCATCTTCCGGCTGGCCTCGTCGATCATCTCGTCGCCGAACATGACCGCTCCGGTCCGATCGCCCTCGGTGGCCTGCCGGTAGGCATCAAGGATGTCCCAGGCCTTGTCGAACTGCTCCTGGGTGGGCGAGTACACCTCGTTCAGCACGCCGACCTGGTCAGGGGTGAGCGCCCACTTCCCGTCGTAACCGAGAACCCGCGTCCGCTGCGAGAACTCCCGCAGGCTGTCGAGCTCACGGATCTTGAGGAAGGGGCCGTCGATGACCTGGAGGCCGTTGGCCCGGCCGGCCATGAGGATCTTGGAGAAGACGTAGTTGAAATGGTCGCCGGGGTATTCGGGGATGGCCACTCCCCCGGTCAGGACGGGCATCTCCATGGAAGCGGCGAAGTCGGCCGGTCCGAAGATGATGGTCTCTAGTCGGGGGGAGGCGGCGCAGATCTCCTCCACGTTGATGAGCCCGCCGGTCGTCTCGATCTGGGCTTCGATCCCGATGTGGCCGACGGGGAGACCGCTCTTCTTCTCCACCTGGGTCAACAACAGGTCCAGGGCCACCACTTCGGCCGCGTTCTGCACCTTGGGCAGCATGACCTCGTCCAGGCGCTCACCGGCATTGCCGACCACTTCGATGACGTCGCCGTAGGTCCACTCGGTGTCCCAGGCGTTGACCCGCACGCACAGGACGCGATCGTCCCAGGGCAGGTTCTTGATGGCGTCGGCCACCTTGGCCCGGGCGTTCTCCTTCTCGAGCGGCGCCACCGAGTCCTCCAGGTCGAGGAAGCTCATGTCGGCGGGCACGGTCGGTGCCTTGGACAGGAACTTCTCGTTCGACCCGGGCGAGGACATGCAGGACCGGCGGGGCAGGTATCGGGATCGCTCTGACATGCCCTCGATCGTAGGGCGCTCCGGAGGTGGGGCCAAGCCCTCCCTGTGGCCTCGCCTTCGACGGTGCGTGGGCGCCAGGGGCGACACCCCGTGGCCGACCGCCGGTCCGGAGGAGCCCAGCCGACCCTGCAACTGAACTGGGATGATGCATGAACCTTAACGTTAACGTACACTTCCCCTATGGCAATTCTTCGGAGCGGACCCGAGCGGACGATGCCAGCGGGTACCGATCGGGTGCCCACCCACCCCGATCGATACAAGTGGATCGCGCTGTCCAACACGACCATGGGCGTCCTCATGGCCACCATCAACTTGTCCATCGTGCTCATCTCGCTGCCCGACATCTTCCGGGGCATCAACCTCGACCCGCTGGCCCCGGGGAACACCAGCTACCTCCTGTGGATGCTCATGGGCTTCATGGTGGTCACCGCCGTGCTGGTGGTCAGCTTCGGCCGCATCGGTGACATGTTCGGCCGGGTCCGCATGTACAACCTGGGATTCGCCGTCTTCACCCTCTTCTCCATCCTGCTCTCGGTGGTCTGGCTGCACGGGCCGGCAGGTGCGCTCTACCTCATCGGCATGCGGGTGGGACAGGGAGTGGGGGCCGCCTTGTTGATGGCCAACTCCAGCGCCATCCTCACCGACGCCTTCCCTTCCAACCAGCGGGGACTGGCCCTGGGGATCAACCAGGTGGCGGCGATCGGCGGCTCGTTCATCGGATTGATCCTGGGCGGACTGCTCGGGCCGGTCGACTGGCGGCTGGTCTTCCTGGTCTCGGTGCCCGTCGGCGTCCTCGGCACCATCTGGGCCTACCTCAAGTTGGAGGAACGCGGAGAGCGCCACCCGGCCAGGATCGACTGGTGGGGCAACGTCACCTTCGCCGTCGGCCTGGTCGCCGTGCTGGCCGGGATCACCTACGGGATCGAGCCCTACGGGGGCCACACCATGGGGTGGACCAACCCCATGGTCCTGGCCGCGCTGATCGGCGGGGTCGTGGTCCTCCTCGTATTCGCGGTGATCGAGTTGAAGGTGGCCGATCCCATGTTCCGGATCCCCCTGTTCAAGATCCGGGCCTTCTCCATGGGCAACTTCGCCAACTTCCTCGCCGCCCTGGGTCGAGGCGGGATGATGTTCATCCTCATCATCTGGCTGCAGGGCATCTGGCTGCCCGAGCACGGCTACAGCTTCTCTCGGACCCCGCTCTGGGCCGGCATCTACATGGTTCCCCTGACCGTGGGCTTCCTCATCGCCGGTCCGGTGTCGGGCTACCTCTCCGACCGGTTCGGAGCCCGCCCGTTCGCTACCGGGGGCATGCTCCTCGCTGCCCTCAGCTTCTTCCTGCTGGAGACATTGCCCATCAACTTCTCCTACATGGCGTTCGCTCCCATCTTGTTGCTGAACGGGATCGCCATGGGCATCTTCGCCTCCCCCAACCGGGCCGGCGTGATGAACGCGCTGCCGCCCGACCAGCGCGGCGCTGGCGCGGGCATGGTCAACACGTTCCAGAACTCGGCTCAGGTCCTCTCCATCGGCGTCTTCTTCACGCTGATCATCTTGGGACTGGCGTCGGAACTGCCGAGCAGCCTCTACCACGGCCTGGTGGCCCACGGGGTGCCGACCAAGGATGCACTCCGGGTCTCCCACCTGCCCCCGGTGGGCAGCCTGTTCGCCGCCTTCTTGGGCTACAACCCGATCCAGCAGCTCTTGGGGGCGACCACCCTCTCCCATCTGCCTGCGGCCACGTCCCAGTTCCTGACCGGGCGGAGCTTCTTCCCCGGGCTCATCGCCGCGCCGTTCAAGAAGGGCCTCAACCTGGCCTTCGACTTCGCCATCATCAGCTGCCTGCTGGCCGCCGGCGCCTCGGCCCTCCGGGGCGGCAAGTACGTCCACGGCCAGGACGAAGTAGCCGATCGGGTGGAAGAGGAGCTGGCGGCCAAAGGCCTGGCCCATCCGGAGGATGTCGACGGGGGCGGTAGCGGCTCCGATGACAGCGGCAGTGAGGGCGACCGCGGCAGTGAGGGCGGTCGCGACCGCGACCAAGAGAGCGTCAGCCCGTCAGGGCCGGGTCGTCACGTAGGTCAGCCGGCGTGAGCTGCTCGGCCAGCAACCGGTCGAAACGGGTGGGATCGCCACCCACGAAGCGCCGGCACAGGGGCAGACCCTCGACGTAACACGTGAGGTACGCCCGCCAAGTGGGATGGACCAGGAACTCGACCGACTTGGCTGCTCGGTCGCGGGAGAGCAGTCCCCACCGGGCCACCTCGTCGGTCACCACCTCGGGATCGGCGCCGTCCTCATGCAGGCGGAAGGCGGCGTTCTGGCGTACCCCACCCAACGCCTCCCCGGCGACGGCCACCGCGCCCACGACGTCGGTGTCGTAGCGGATCCCCAAAGCATGGAGGTGCTCGGCCACTGCGGCCTCCGGGCGCCGGCCCATGACCACCTCCAGTCCCAGATCGGCAAGTCCTTCGGCCAGAAGGCACTGCGGGGTCCCGACGAGGAAGATCGACTCCTCCAGCCACCGGCGCCGCCGGACCAGCCCGACTTCTTTCCTGGTGTGCTCGGTGTGGTGCCCGGGATAGGCCTCGTGGGCCACCAGATGAGCCAGGCTGGTGGAGAGCACGGGCAGATCGGTGTTCACGGCCACGCGGCTCGACAGGTTGCCCAGGTAGTAGTTGAAGCCCGACCAGGGCTGGTCCGTCACCAGCTCGAACTCCACGTGCTCGCCCTCGGGCAGGCCGAACAGTGCGGCGGTGCGCGCCCGGAGGTCCTCGGCCAAGGAGTCGATGGCGGGGCGGAGCTTGTCCACCGGCACGGCGTGGGCCTCGCGCCAGGCCACCAGCCGGTCGGCCAAGGGGCCCGTACCGGGCAGCACCTCATCGAGCCGTCGATGAGCGTCGAGCAATTCCTCCTCGGGCATTCGGGTGGGCCGAACCCCGTAACAGGCCTCGACTTCGTCGGCGTAGCCGATGGCATCGCCGTTCAATTTGGCCGCGGTGGTGACCAACCCGAGGACCTGAGCCCGAAGCCAACGGCGCCGGGCCGGTGCGGTGCCGTCGGTTCCCGTGGTCACGCCGGTCGAGCCCGAACCGGGTACCTCGCCGGTGTCGAGGGGGACGCCGGCGTCGATGTCGGCCAGCAGGGCTCTGGCATCGGCAGTCAACCGGTCGGGCGGCAGCACTGACTCGGCCTGTACGCGATCGGCGTACTGGCGCGGCCCGTAGTAGGCGTCAACCAGTCCGTCGACGTGCCGACCCAACCGCAGCCCGAGGGTGAGGTACTGCTCGACCAGGCCCGGGTCGGCCACTACGGGGCGACCGCGGCGCGGACGGCCGGCGCGCGGACAGCCGGCGCGTGGACAGCCGGCGCGTGACGAGCCACGACGAGGGTCAGCTCAGTGTCTCGCGGAAGAAGGCCAGCGTCCGCTGCCACAACAACTGGGCCGCCGCCGCGTCGTACGCCTCGGGCCGATCCTCGTTGAAGAAGGCGTGCCCGACACCCTCGTAGAAGTGGAACTCGACATCCTTGCCCAGTTGCCTGATCTGCCCCTCGAGCGCACGAGCGCCGTCAGGGGTGAAGAAGTCATCGTTGTTGCCGAAGTGGCCGAGCACGCGTGCGTTGAGCTTCGAGTAGTCGGGCGTGGCATCGGGCCAAGGGATGAGGCCGTACGCGGTGACCACGGCGGCCACCGCCTCGGGCCGTTGGGTCCCGAGCACCAGGGCGAGCCCACCGCCCATGCAGAAGCCGAGGACCCCCACACGGTCGTGGCCCGAGCGACGGATCAACTCGTCGACCGTCCCGTTCAGCTCCTTGGCTGTGACGTCCATGGAAAGGGCCATCATCTCCTTGGCCGCCTCGTCGGGCTCGGTGAGGGGCACCTTCGTCCCGTGGTAGAGGTCCGGGGCGAGAGCGGTAAAGCCCTCGGCGGCCAACCGGTCACACGTTCGGGTGATCTGGTCTATCAGGCCCCAATACTCCTGAATGACAATCACCCCAGGTCCACCCTGCGCTGAGCTGGCCAGGTAGCCCTGTGCATTTGATCCGTTGCTGGCATATTCGATGATTTCGCCCACAGGAACGACGATATCGTGGCCCAGCGCGCAACGTCACGTCGCAGTCCCGGCGTGGTCTATTTAGCGTTATGCCTGCTAAATGGGTCTTTTCGCCTCCGGTCCTTGCAGCTTGTGATCAGATGGACTAAACAGTTCTCCGTTGTGACTGACGTCGATATGCAATATTCGACGGCGAAGATAGGTGCAAAAGAGGTACGTAGAGGGCCCCGACGGTGGGGACTTGCGATGCTCGCCCTAGCTATCGTCACAGGGATCACCTCCGTGGTGTCTCTGGCTCCGCGCCCAGCCGGTGCGGACCAGTTGTCCGACGCCCAAGCCCAGGCTGCTTCGATCCAAGCCACGATCTCAGCCACCGGCGCCAAAATTGACTCTCTGTCACAGCAGTACGACCAGGCCACGTTCCACTTGCAGCAGATCAATACTCAGATCAGCCAGACCCAGGACCAGATCACGAAGACCCAGGACAAGGTCAACAAGGATCAAGCCCTGCTCACCGCCCAAGCGGTGAAGTCGTACGTGAACGCAGGGACGACGTCGACGGTCACCGACATGTTCAGTTCTGACCAGAACACGGCGGGCATTCGTTCGGTGTACTCGAACATCGCCGCCGGCAACGTCAATACCACCATCGACAACCTGCACACCGCTCAGTCTCAGCTCCAGGGGCAGCAGGACGCTCTGAAGACCCAGCAAGGTCAGGCGACGGCCACCCAGGCCAGTATCCAAACCGCCACTGATCAGGCGAATGCACTGGTCGCTCAGCAGAAGAACGCTTTGAGCCAGGCCGACAGCCAAGTTGCTGCCATTATCCAGCAGCAGCAGCAGGCGGCGGCCGCGGCGGCGGCGGCAAGCGCCAATGCCAAGCTGGTGGCCCAGCAGCAGGCGGCCCAGCAGCAGGCGGCACAGGCCGCAGCCCAGCCCGCAGCACAGACAGCCAGCCCGTCAACCACCAGCGGTGGCGGTGGGGGTGGCGGCAGTAGCAGCGGAGGCGGTGGCGGAGGCGGTAGCAGTGGTGGCGGTGGCGGTGGCGGTGGCGGTGGATCAGGTTCCGGTGCAAGCGTGCCTGCCCCCTCCCCCGGTGGATCTGGGGCTGTGGCCGCAGCCGAGAGCCAGATCGGCGTCCCCTATGCCTGGGGAGCCGAGAGCCCGGGACAGGCCTTCGACTGCTCCGGTCTGACCGCATGGGCGTGGGGCCAAGCAGGGGTGAGCCTTCCTCACTACTCTGGCGCCCAGTTCGCCGACTCGACGCCGGTGCCGGTGGCCGATATGGAGCCCGGTGACCTACTCTTCTATGGCCCCGGTGGATCTGACCATGTCGCCATGTACATCGGTGGTGGTCAGATGATCGAGGCGCCCTACACCGGTGCTTCGGTATGGATTACCGCTGTTCGCACCGGCGACGGCTTCGTGGGCGCAGGTCGCCCCTAACGCAGGGCCAGCATGGGCATCTCGGCGTACGACAAGCCGAGGCTCAGATCGCAGGTAGTTCGGCGTGTCCGCGCAAGACGCGAAGGATCGTGTCATCGTGGTCATGGTTCGTTACACAAAGCCCAGGCGGCGAAGGGACCCCTTTTGCCCATGCACCCAGCCAGCCGGCGGCACTTCACCTCCCGGTCGACTGACCAGTCAGCGCCTTCCCCCGAACAGCAATGGCTCCCAGGCAGGGGTTGGCGGAAGTTCTCACCTACGAATCGGCGGCATTGGGCTGGAGCCCTCCTGGCCGCGGTCATCGCCACCGGAACCGTCAGCGCCGCAGTCGCCCCCTCTGTCCCAGCCTCGGCTGACCAGGTGTCCGACGCCCAGGCCCAGGCCGATGCTCTCCAGGCCCAGGTCCAGGCCACCGGCCAGCAGATCAACGCCCTCTCCCAACAGTACGACCAGGCCACATACCAGCTCCAGCAGGTGAACGGGCAGATCGCCGCCACCCAGACCCAGATCACCCAGACCCGCAAGAAGGTC
>DASZLD010000148.1:0-13630 GCA_035552655.1 Acidimicrobiales bacterium | reverse complement strand
TCAATGCCCTCCGCTGGGTCATCGCCTATGCCGCCACCCACAAGGTCGGAGCGGCTGCGGTACCCATCGACCCCCGCCTGGCCCCACCGGAAGTGGCGCACATGCTCGCTCACGCACGGGCCGTGGCCCTCGTGGCCGACGGGGAACGGGTCGACAGTGCCCTGTCCAGCGCGGCCCAGTACCCCGACCGCTTCGCCGCTCTGTCCCTCGTCATCGATGCGACCATGGCCGGGGCGGAGAGTGCGCCGGGCGCGGGACGGGGACACCGTGATGGGGGAGCGGGACCCCGCTGCATCCCCTGGAACGAACTGCTGGCCGATGACGGGTCCCCCTTCCAGGTTTCCGTTGACGATGACGACCTCTCGGAGATCCTGTTCACGTCGGGCACCACCGGGCACCCCAAGGGGGTGGCCGTGCGCCATGGCAACGCCTCATCGGTCCCCAACGGCACGCCGTCGTGGACCGGCGGCCTGTGGCTGCATGCCAGCCCCCTGGCCACGTTCGCCGGGATCACCTTCATTTACACCCCGATGAAGCTGGGGCTGACCAGCGCCTACCAGAGCCCGTTCGACGCCGGGCGGTGGCTGGAGTTCGTCGAGTCGGAGCGGCCCATGGCCGTCTTCCTGGTCCCGGCCATGGTCCAGTTGCTCCTGGGCCATCCCCGGTTCGACCGGGCCGACCTCTCCTCCATCCAGATCTGCTCGGTGGGCAGCGCACCGTTGGCCCCCGCAGCCATCGACCGTCTGCAGGAGCGAATGCCCGATGCCTCGGTGTCCAACAACTACGGCATGACCGAGGCCGGGTCGGTCTACTGCCTCATGCCCAAGGGCGAGGCCGTCCGCCGCCCCGGTTCGGTGGGCAAGCCGCTCCCGCCGGCCGAGGTCCGTTGTGTCGACGACGAGGGGGTGGTGGTCCCGCCCGGCACCTACGGCGAGGTCCGGCTGCGGATTCCCGGTCGCCAGCGGGAGTACTTCGACGATCCCGAGGCGACGGCAGAAGCCTGGGTGGACGGCTGGCTCCGCACCGGCGACATCGGTCGGCTCGACGAGGACGGGTACCTCTACATTGGGGGTCGGGCCAAGGACGTGATCATCCGGGGCGGCAGCAATATCTACGCCGTGGACGTGGAGAACACCATCCTCTCCCACCCGGCCGTGGCCGAGGTGGCCGTGGTCGGGATCCCCCACGACGTCCTGGGCGAGGACGTCGCCGCCGTGGTGGCCCTGCGGCCGGGACAGGACGTGGACGGCGAGGAGCTCAGGCAGCACTGCCTGGTCTCGCTGGCCGGCTACAAGGTGCCGAGACGGTGGGAGTTCGTGACCGAGCTGCCCCGCAACCCGACCGGCAAGGTGTTGAAGAACGAGGTTCGTGCTCGTCTGGTCGGCGATGGCGCCCACCGGTGAGCGGAAGGAATGGACAATTAGTTCCCTCCATTCCTTCCGTCGGGGACCCTGACACGCGTATCATAGAACTGAGGCAGGAAAACACGTATAGTCGGTCCCATCTCCCGAGCATCTGGAGCGGCCCTGCCGCCCCACCGGCCTCGCGGAGGGACATGATGTACCGGCCGGCACCAGGGTGCGCACGGGTCGGGGAACTGGGGGGAAGATGATGCGAGCCAGTCGGAGAAGGACACGATTGACAGGGTCGGTTGCCGCGTTGACTGTTGCTGCGGTCCTCCTGGTCGGATTTCCGGCCACGGGCACAGCGGCGAGCACGAGTCCGGCAACGGGAAACATCAGCGTGGGGACCATCTCCTCGCTGACCGGATCCATCGCCGCAGACTTCGACGCGTTCGTGCCCGGCATGCAGGCCTACTTCGACATGGTCAACGCCGCCGGCGGGGTCAACGGGCACAAGCTGGTACTGGCGGCCAATCTGGACGACGGCGGCAATCCCAGCCAGTTCACCCAGCTGACCCACACCCTGCTCCAGCAGGACCACGTCTCCGCCGTGGGCATCTCGACCTTCTTCTTCAACCCGAGCCTGTATTCCCAGTCCGGCGTGCCCACCTACGGCTACAACGTGAGCAACAACTGGAACGGTCCGGACAACCTGTTCGCCGCCGGCGGCTCCGTCCAGTACTACCCGGCCGGCGTGGCCCCGATCTCCTGGATCATCAAGCAGACCAAGTCGAAGTCGGTGGCCATCATGAGCTACGGGTCGGCCATCACCTCTTCCTATGGCGCCTGTAACGCCTTCGCCAACGGCCTGAAGGCGGCAGGCGTCACCGTCAGCTACACCGATCTCTCGGCCCAGCTGGGCGGCAACTACAGCTCCGCCGTCCAGAAGATGCAGCAGGCGGGAAGCGACTTCGTGCTGAGCTGCATGCAGTCGTCGGACAACATCACGTTGGCCCGTGCCATCCAGCAGTACGGCCTCAAGGTCAACCAGCTGTGGCTCAGCGGCTACGACCAGACGGTCCTCAACCAGTACAGCTCGCTGATGCAGGGCGTCTACTTCAACATCAACGGCAACGTCCCCTTCCAGGCGCCCAAGGCCTTCCCCGGCGCCTATCCGGGCATGCAGCAGTACCTGGCGGCCATGAAGAAGTACGAGCCGAAGTTCGAGTTCAGCGATCAGGCGCTGCAGGGCTGGCAGTCGGCCGCCCTCCTGGCCGCCGGGGTCCAAAAGGCGGGGTCCAACCTGACTCCGGCGAACATCGTGGCCCAGACCAACAAGATCACCAACTTCACCGCCGGGGGGCTCTCGGCTGTGACCGACTGGACCAAGCTACACACCACCCAGACCTATCCGGCCTGCAGCGCATTCGTGAAGGTCAAGGGATCCAAGTTCATACCGGTGGCCATCAAGGGCCACCAGGTGTTCGCCTGCTTCAACAAGAAGGTGAACTACAAGAACCCGGTTCCGGTGACGCCGCCACCGGGAACCCCGGGAACGTGATCACCGTCGGGGCGGAGGGGCACGCTCGGAGCGGCGGTGGCAATCGAGGTCAGATGAGCCTGCGGGCCGGCATCGTCGGCAGCTAGGTACCCGGGGCCCCGTGTCGCACTTCATTGGCTATGCCATCCCCGGCATCCCCTATGGGTGCACCTACGCCATCGTCGCCGTGGGCCTGGTGCTCACCTACCAGGCCACCGGTGTGTTCAACTTCGCCTTCGGGGCCCAGGCCTACACCTCGGCGTTCGTCTACACCAAGTTGGTCCAAAACGAAGGGCTCCCCATCTGGCTGGCTTTTCTCCTGTCGGTGGTGGTGCTGGCGCCCCTGCTGGGGCTGATCTTCGACCGCTATCTCTTCCGCAAGATTCCCAACACCAACACCACGGCCAAGCTGGTGACCGGCATCGCCCTGTTCGTCGGCATTCCCGCCCTCTTACCGGTGCTGTTCGGCAGTGCCAACCAGTACAACTCGCCCAGCATCCTGTTCAACCCCGACGTCGTGTACTTCCGGGTGGCCAACACCCCGATCAACGGGATCTACCTCAGCTCGGTGGTGGTCACTGCCGCCGTGCTGGTCGCCTTGATCATCCTCATGCGCTTCACCAACCTGGGGCTGCAGATGCGCGCCGCAGTGGAGAGCCGGCGGCTGGTCCAACTGGACGGGGTGAACTCGGGGCGGGTGATCGCCATCGCCTGGGCCGTTTCCAGCTTCATGGCCGGGCTGGCCGGCGTGCTTCTGGCCCCCATCTATGGTCAGCTCCAGTCGCAGGACTACGCCACCTTGTTGGTGGCCGCCTTCGCCGCCGCGGCGTGGGCCACGCTGCGGTCGATGCCCATCGCCGTACTGGTCGGCATCCTCATGGGCGTGGCCGACACCGTGCTCCAGGGCTACCTCCCGGCCTCGAGCCCCTGGTCGGCCGCCGTCCTTCCCTCGCTGCCCTTCATCGTGCTGGTGGCCGCCCTGTTGATCGTGCGGGGCATGCGCCAACTCCACGATGACGAGGATCCCATGGCCTCGGTCGACCCCCCACCGCCGCCGACCATCGCCGCCACCCGGGCCCCCCAACTGGGCCGGGTGATCAGGATCGCCTGGTACGTGCTCCTGGCCGGATTCATCGTGTCGATGCTGTCGTGGATCCCGCAGTCCTGGGAGAGCGTCTTCAACTCCGGCCTGGCCTTCTCGACCATCTTCTTGTCCATCACCCTGATCACCGGCATGGGCGGCCAGCTCTCGCTGGCTCAGGCCACCCTGGCCGGGGTGGGGGCGTTCACCGCCGCCCAGCTGGCCAACCACATCGGGCTCAACTTCCTGCTCGGCGCGCTGGTCGGCGCCGTCTTGGCCGCCGTGGTGGCGGTGGTGCTGGCCCTGGCCTCGTTGCGGCTGCGGGGGCTGGGACTGGCCCTCATGACCATCGCCGCCGCCTTGTTCTTCGACAACTCGGTGTTCACCCAGATCGACCGGGTCCACGGCCAGGCCCTCACCGTGCAGGCCAAGTGGGTCGGGTTGGGCATCCT
This sequence comes from Acidimicrobiales bacterium, assembly GCA_035552655.1. Lineage (GTDB taxonomy): Bacteria > Actinomycetota > Acidimicrobiia > Acidimicrobiales > RAAP-2 > DASXMT01. Next base: position 9,214 of record DASZLD010000148.1, on the reverse strand, counting down.
CGATGCCAACGGCCATGCCCTCTTCGTGCTGTCCATGATCGTGTTGCTCATCTGCGTGATCGGCGTCACCCTGGTGCGCAACGGCACCACGGGCCGGTACCTCACGGCCATGCGTGGCAGCGAGACGGCGGCGGCCGGCATCGGGATCAACCTGACCTGGCAACGGATCCTGATCTTCGCCATCTCGGGGGTGGTGGCCGGCGTGGGCGGCACCATCCTCACCATCCAGCAACAATCGGTCAACCCCGAGCAGTTCAACTACCAGCTCTCGTTGGCCTTCGTGGTCATCGTGGCCACCACCGGCGTCGGCTCCGTCGAGGGCGCCATCCAGGCCGGGATGGGCTACGTCATCGTCCAGCAACTGCTGGGTTACCTCCCCTCCCGCTACGGGGGCACGGGCCTCACCTTCGTGTTCTTCGCCTTCTCCGCCCTCACCTACGCCGCCCATCCCGAGGGGATCCTGGAATACCAGAAACGCCGATGGACAATGCGCTTCGAACGGCTGATCTTCCACAACGGTTCCTCCCCCGATCCCCCTGATTCCCCGGGCCGGAACGGCGGTGCGTCAGCGGGGGCGCGGTCGCCCCTCGGCGCCCCGGCCGGGGACGGAAGCTACGCCGGGCTGTCCACGCCCCAACCGGGGGTCGTCCCGTGAAATGGTCGCAGCGGTCCCGACCGCAGGGGGCGAGCGCGCCGAGGGACGCGCCCCTCGATGGCTCGCTGGTATCGGTGGCCGGGGTGACCAAGTCCTTCGGAGGCATCGCCGCCGTTCGCGACGTGAGCTTCACGATCGAGCGCGGGGAGAGCGTGGGCCTGGTCGGGCCCAACGGGGCGGGCAAGACCACGCTGTTCAATTGCATCTGCGGACAGCTCCGCCCCGACGACGGGACGATCGTGCTGGGCGGGACCGTGCTCGACGGGCTTCCCACCTATCAACGGGCCCGGTTGGGGATCGGTCGCACCTACCAGCGGGTGGAGGTGTTCTCGGACATGACGGTGCGCGAGCACCTGCTGGTGGCCGAGCGGGCCCGAGGGGTGGAGGGGCGGCTGTGGCGGGACCTGTGCAACCGGAGCAGCCCCACGTCGTCCGAGCTGACCCGGGTGGCCGAGGTCCTCGACCTGATCGGCATCGCCGACCGGGCCGACATCCCCGTGTCCGCCCTGGGACTGGGCTCGTGCCGGCTGGTGGAGCTGGCCCGGGCCCTGGTCGCCGACCCCACCCTGTTGCTGGCCGATGAGCCCTCGTCGGGTCTCGATGTCACCGAGACCCAGGAGCTGGCCCACGTCCTGCGGACCCTGCAGCGGGAGCGGGGGATGACCGTACTGCTGGTCGAGCACGACCTGCAGATGGTGGCCGACGTGGTCGACCGGGCCATCGTGATGGATCTGGGGGAGGTGATCGCCCACGGCACGTTCGACGAAGTCATGGCCGATCCCACCGTTCGCCACGCCTACCTGGGGATCAGCGGATGAGCGGCACCAGTTCCCCGGATGCCGCCATGGTCACGGGCAACGGCGCCGCCGGCGTCGAGCACCCGGCCCTGGAGATCGAGCACATCAGCGCGGCCTACGGTCCCTACCGGGCCCTGTTCGACGTCAGCTTCACCATTCCGGCCGGGAGCGTTACCGCCCTGCTCGGCTCCAACGGGTCCGGGAAGTCCACCGTGGCCCGGGTGGTGAGCGGGTTGGTGCCCAGCACGGAGGGGAGCATCACGCTGTGCGGTACCGACCTGACCGGTCAGCCGGCGTACAAGATCGCTCGGGCCGGCATGGCCCACGTCCCCGAGGGACGGGCTATCTTCGGCAACCTGACCGTCGAGGAGAACCTGATCTTGGCCTTTCGCCAACGGGCCGGGCGGCAACGCGTGCCCGAGTCGCTGGAGCGCGCCTACCAGGCCTTCCCCGTGCTGGGCGAACGTCGCAAGCAGGCGGGGGGCACGCTGTCGGGCGGCCAGCAACGGCTGCTGTCCCTGGCCAAGGTGCTGGTCGTCCCGCCCCGGGTGCTGGTGGCCGACGAGCTCTCGTTGGGCCTGGCCCCGGTAGTGATCGAGGCCGTCTACAACGGGCTGCGGGAGATCAACCGAGCCGGCACTGCCCTCTTGGTGGTGGAGCAACAGGTTGACCGGGCTCTCGACCTCGCCACCGAGGCGGTCATCCTCGAACACGGGGGTGTGGCCTTCGCCGGCCTTGCTTCCCAGGCCCTGGCAGCCATGGAGGGAGTGCTGGCCGGGCGGGGGACCCGGACCCAACTGTGAGCGATGCCACCGGAGACCACCGCCAGCGTTGACCCGTCCCTGGCCTCGAGCACGATGGCGATGGTATGACGTCTGACTCCGACAAGGACCGGGGCCGGTCCGGAGGTGGGCCGAAGACCGCTGGGTCGGATGCGTCGCCCCGTCCGGCCGTGGGCATCCCGGCCAGCAAGCGGGCACTGCGGAGCCAAGGGCGGCTGACCATGCGGAAGCTCCTCGATTCGGCCATGAAGGTGCTGGACGAACGGGGCTATCACGGTACCCGGGTGAAGGACGTCGTGGACCTGTCCAATACGTCGCACGGGACCTTCTACCTGTATTTCTCCAACAAGGAGGACCTCGTCCGGGCCTTGACCATGGAAGCGACCTCGGAGGCCTCGATCCTCTCCCACGATGCCGTGGTCGAGGCGGGGAGCAGCCTCGAGGGCGGGAGCTGGGAGCAGCTGCGCGCTTGGATCGGCGACTATTCGTCGCTGTGGCTGCGCTATGCGCCGTTGTTCCGCTCCTGGACCGACCTGGCCACCATGGACGAAGCCGTCGGTGACCAGACCAGGCGGATGGTGACGGCACTCAACGAAGCCATGGCGTCGCAGATCACCGCGGCCCACCCCGATGGCGACCTCGATCCCGAAGTGACCAGCATGGCCATGTTGGCCATGCTCGACCGCTTTCACTTCATGCGCGAGCTGGTGGACCGACCGGTGGACGAGGCCTCCCTCGACACGCTGGCCACCATCATGCACCGGGCCCTGTTCGGTCCCGACGCCACCAGGCCGGCGGGCCAGCCCAGCGACTGATTCGCCCGGCGACGGGCCGGCGCCGGGTCAGGGGGTGAGGCCGGGCGGACAGGGGTCCTGGGGCGGCGCTTCGCCCATCCGTCGAAAGCGAGGGGTGAGCAGGTCGCCCGTGGCCCCGTCACCGAGCACCAGGGCGATGGCCGAGGAATGGGAGAGCCAGAACCCGCCGGCGATGAGCAGGAGGAGGGAGAAGGCCTCGAGCGGTCCCCGGGCCCCCGCCGTCTGCATGTTGTCACCGAACAGAGCAATGCCGATGCCGATACTGACCAAGGGGTCGACCAGTACCAGGGCAGCCTGGGAGGCGCCGATGGGACCGGCGTGGAAGGCATTCTGGGTCAGGAACACCGACAGGATGCCGAAGACGATCAGTCCATAGGTCTCCCAGTGCACGAAGATGTCCCAGAAGCTCTGGGCCGCGTAGTGGGTGACCACCTTGGTCATCGCCGCGGTGAAGGCATAACCGATTGCGGCCGCGGTCCCGAACATGGCCGCCCGCCACCAGCGCGGTCCGCGGAGGGCCAGGATGACACTGACGATGATGCCGGTGACACAGGACCCGCCCACCACGACCCAGCCGAGATCACTGGGCAGTCGGTTCCCTCCTTTGGGCGCGGCGAAGACCAAGAACCCGGCCAGACCGGCCGAGGCCAGGGCCACGCTCAACCATTCGCGCAATCCCGATTTGTATCCGAACCAGGTGGACAGGATGAAGACCAGGAACAACAGCTCGGTGACCAGGATGGGCTGCACCTGGCTGAGCCGGCCGAAATGGAGGGCCACCGCCTGAAGAAGGAAGGAGGCGATCATGAGGGCGAACCCGGCCAACCACACGGGCCGGCGCAAGGCGTGGGTGATCAGGCTCAACCGGAGCGTGTCCTCTTCCTTGGCGTCCTCGACGCCCATGCGCTGGAGCACGCTGATCAGTGCATTCGAAAATGCCGCCCCAAGGGCCAGGAAGAAGACCATGACAGTGGGCTCAGTGTACGGGCGCGCCCCACGCCAGGGGGTGATTGCCGAACAGCACGCCGGGTCGCAGACCGGGGCTGGCTACCGTTTCGCTCACGGTGTCAGCCCAGGGGCGGCGCATGGCTCAGTGGCAGTGGCTCGGTGAGGGAGGAACGTCGAGGGCCGGGTTGGCGTCGAAGAACCCCACCGGTATGAGCTGGAACCCGCAGTACTCCACCGGCATCACCGGCCAGTCTTCGGGACGGGGCACGTGGGTGACACCGAAGGTGTGCCAGGCGACGATGCTGGCGTCGATCAGTGACCGATCAGCGGCCGTCCACATCGGCAGTCCGTCACCCCCGGGGTGCTGATTGGGATAGTCGCCCGCCCCCCGTCTCTCGTCGGGGGCGAAGGGGGTCACCCACAGATTGTGCTGGGCGAACCCGGCCCGTCGGCCCACGCTCGATTCGGGGTGGGCCAGCAGGGTGGGGGTGGCCCCTGGTACCAGCTTGTAGGCCACGGGTTGGCCCAGCCGGTTCTTGACCTCGGGGTTGACGAACTTCCAGTGGCGGCTGGCGGCGGGGTCGATGTCGCGACGGGCTTCCAGCTCGGACTCGAGCCTGGTGGCCACCGAGACGAAGGCGTTGGACCAGGGGTTGGCCTCCCCGACGGGAAGGGCCTGGCTCGAGACCTCGTAGACCTCGTTGATGGTCCCGCCCACCTCGACGTCGAGCCGGGCACAGAACATGTGCTGGTGGACGGGGGCAGCGAGACCGGGAGCGATCACGGTGGCATACGGAGACTCCTCGCCGGGGGCCAGCGCCTGGGTCGACATGATCCCGGTCAGCTTGACCTCGAGCTGCATCGATCCGTCGAGGTAGAAGTACCAGTAGAAGCCGTACTCGTAGTTGCCCACGGTGGCGATGGAGGAGACGACCAGGCGACGGGACCGCCGCACCTCGGTCCGTCCGGCCAGGAGGTCCTGGTGCTTCCAGAGGATGCCGTAGTCCTCTTCATGGATGCACACCGCATTGGCCACGACGTAGGGATGACCCTGCTCGCTGGTCAGGGTGGCGTCCAGATAGGTGATCTCGCCCAGGCAGTCGCAACCCAAGGTCAGCGAGTTGGCCATCCGGCCCAGGCCCCACTCGCCCACGTCGAAGGCGTTCTTCCAGCCATGCATGGGGCCGGGATCGCCGTAGGGGACCACCATCTCGGTGATGGAGGCCCGGTGCAGGATGGGCCGCAGTTGACCGCCGTCCTGGTAGCCGATGGTGTGCAGCACCAGGCCGTCATGGGGATCCATCGACACCCGTAGGGACCATCGCTGCCACTCGATGAGGTTGTTGTCGACGGTGAAGCTGGGTCCCTCGGGCTGGACGATCTCCAACGGCAGCAGGCCGGTGCGCAGGGGCTCGTGGTCTTCGGGGTAGTAGCTGCCCGTCTCCTCGGGCAGGGGGACCACGCCGTAATCGAGCATGTCCAGCACCACACCGCGGGCGGCGTCCACGGTGGCGATCACCCCTTCGATGGGGCGGGCGTAACCGTTGTCGGCCGGGTTCTCCCGGTAGTAGGAGAGACAGCGGGCGATGCGGCGGTTCTCTTCCTCGGGTCGGCCGAAGTTGCCGGTGGGCCAGGGGTCGATCTGCACCTTGTCGAAGTCGGTGATGCCCCGGAGCAACATGGCCTTCTGCCAGTCGGGATCGGCCTTGAGGGCGTTGATGGCCAGCATGGATTCCTCGAACAACAGGGCAGGGCGCACATCGGACCGCTCGACCCAGGAGACGATCGCCGCACCGCTCGAAGTCCCTGGCGCAGCCATGGCCACGATGGCCTCGATCACCGTGCTCTCGGGGCCGGGCACGATGACCAGGTGCACCCGACGCTCGATGGGATCGCCGGGCCGGAAGGCCGACAGCGTCTCCTTCGAAGGCTCGTCCAGGGTCACGGTGGCAAAGCGGGCACCCTCGTCGATTCGGCCGTCGGCCTGCACCGTGGCCACTGCGGTGCGGATCTCCTCGGCCGTGAGCGGCTCGAGCGGGTGCTTCATTCCGTCGGGCGACGGCGCCGAGTCACGCCCGTCGGCCCTTGCCCGCCGTCGGCGCCAGGTCGGCCACCCGGCTTCCGGTCCCCAGGGACTCGACGAGGTGGTCGATGGCGGCGAGGGTGGCGGTGCGCTGGCCGGTGGTCAGGATGTACAAGGTGGCCTCGGTCAGAGCCCCGAAGAGCACGCGGGCCAGCGCATCGGGGTCGAGGGCCACGATCTCACCGCGGGCCATGCCCCCCACCAGTACCCCTCGCAGCAACGCCAGCGCATCTTGTCCGTCGGCGATGGTGACCACGTCCAGCTCCGGGATGGTCCAGGCGTCGCGGAGGAAGAACTGCGCCTCGCCCAGATTGTCCAGGGTGTCGACGAACACCTCCAGGGCCCGACGGATGCTGGTGACGGTGTCAGCATCGGGCTCGAGGGCGGCCAGACCGTCCCGGGCCAGGCGCTCGTAGAGGTCGTGTTGGAGGTCCCGCCCGATGTCGTCCTTGTCGGTGAACCAGTAGTAGACGGCCCCCTTGGTCACGCCGGCGGCACTGGCGATGTCCTCGATGCTGACTGCGTGATAGCCCCGTGCTGCGAATTCACTGAGGGCCACGGCCAGGATGCGCTCACGAGTCTCCTGGCCGCGTGGTTGACGACGGCTCATCTGGCGCCCCTTCCCGTCATCTGAAACGCCATGCCCCGTCCTTCCATGCCTGATCGTACGCCAAGTATGGGCGTCGTACGCTCACTCAGTCCAAGCGCCGAACCCCGCTGAACGGAGTCAGGTTACCGGCCGGGCGCGATGGAGGTTCCGGGGTGGGCCTCCCTTCCTGCCTCGCCGCCGTCCGAACCCCGGTGTTTCTGGTCGTTCCTCATGACCGGCCCGGGTCCCTCCCAATCCCTGTCGGTCATACGTCCTGTTGACCTGCACATACGTAGAGTTTACGAAGACATACTTGTGGAATGGGATACATACGGGTAGAATGTTTTCCAGCGACCAGGGGATTCGGTCTTCTGGGTCGGCCCGGCCGACAGGAAGGATGACGATGAGCGTTGCGCTTGACGTGAAGGTCGATGAGGCGATTGACGACTCGTTCGACCCCTTCGAACTGCAAGACACGGTGACCGGGGACATTCGTGATCCCTACCCGCGCATGGCCGAGCTCCGGCGCCAAGGGGCGGTACACGTGGGCCACATCGATTTCACCGGCTCGGACCCCGGCGTCGCACCGGTCGACACCGGCCAGCCGCCACCGGTGTCGGTGTTCGGCCACGACGAGGTGGTCATCGCCCTCCGTGATGACAAGACCTACTCGTCGACGGTGTACGAGGGGATCATGGGCGCCGTCATGGGCAAGACCATCCTGCAGATGGACGCCCCCCATCACAAGTTGCAGCGGGCCCTCGTGTCGCCCGCCTTCCGATCCCGGGTGCTGGAGCGCTGGGAAGGGGGGCTAGTGCGATCGGTGGTCGACGACCTCATCGACGGATTTGCCCATCGCGGCCACGCCGACCTCGTTCGTGAACTGACCTTCGGGTTCCCGGTCCGGGTGATCGCCCGCATCCTGGGCCTGCCCATGGAGGACTACCCGAAGTTCCAGCAGTGGACCATGGAGCTGATCAGCGTGGCCGCCAACTGGGAGCGGGGGATGGCGGCGTCGGAAACCCTGGGTGCCTACCTGACGGCGATCATCGATCAACGACGATGCCGGCCCGCCGATGATCTCATCAGTGACCTGGTGGTGACCGAGGTCGATGGCGAGAAGCTGGGCGACGAGGACATCCTCGCCTTTCTCCGGCTCCTGTTGCCCGCAGGGGTGGAGACGACCTACCGGGCCACCGGCAACCTCCTCTTCGGCCTGTTGCAGCACCGCGATCAGCTCGACGCAGTACGACACGACCGTTCGCTGTTCGCACCCGCGTTCGAGGAGTCGCTGCGGTGGGAGCCTCCGGTCACCCTGATCCTGCGCCGGACCTTGAAGGACACCGAGCTCGGCGGAGTGGCCATTCCGGCCAACACCGACGTCGGGCTGTTCCTGGGTGGGGCCAACCGGGACGAACGCCGGTACACCAACCCGGAAGTGTTCGACGTGTTCCGGGAGGCCCAACAGCACGTCGGATTCGGATTCGGCGTCCATATGTGCCTGGGGATGCACCTGGCCCGGATGGAGTCACGGGTGGCGGTCAACGCCCTGTTCGACCGGTTCGAGGACATCCACCTCGATATGTCCCGGGGTGACGACCCGCACATCCACGGGATGGCATTCCGGTCCCCGACGTCGTTGCCGGTCACCTTTCCGGTCCCCTGATCACCCGAGGTCCTGAGCGGGCCGACGCCCGACGACGCCGATGCGGCGGTGCACGGCGCGCGTGCAGATGACAGGCTTGGCCCCTTGACCCTTCAGATTCGGATCAACGGTGACAAGTGCATGGGCTCGGGGAACTGTGTGTTCTGGGCTCCGGGGGCATTCGACTTGAACGACGACGGCCTCTCCGTCGTGCTCGAGCCGGCCCAGGCCGACGAGAGTCAACTGTTCCAAGCGCGCGAGGGGTGTCCCACCGGGGCCATCTCCCTGTGGCGGGACGGCGTCGAGGTCGATCCCCGATGACGTCGACGAGCCGACGGTGTCGAAAGGACCGACCGTGCCCATAGCCATATCCGAGGAGCACCACGCCCTGAGCCGGACGGTGCGCCGGTGGCTCGACACCCACTGCGAGCCCAAGGTGGTCCGGGCGGTGGTGGAGGCCGACCAGGAGGAGCTCCAACCGGCATGGACTGACTTCGCCTCCCAGGGCTGGCTGGGGATCCATGTTCCCGAACGATGGGGTGGTCAGGGGTTCGGCCTGCTGGAGCTGGCCGTGATCCTGGAGGAGACCGGGTGGTCGCTGCTACCCGGGCCATTGCTCCCCACCGTGGTGGCCTCGTCGGTCATCGCCGAGGCAGGGACGGACGCGCAATGCGGCGCCCTGCTCCCCGGGCTGGTCGACGGGAGCGTCACTGCGGCCGTCTATCTGGGCCCGTCGCACCTGCACGGGCTCGGTCGGATGGACGACGGGGCCATTCGGGTGTCGGGCACCCTCCGACCGGTGCTGGGCGCGGCGACGGCGACGGTGGTGCTGGTCCCGGTCCGACAGGACGACGACCAGCCGATCTGGTGTGCGATCGACGTCGACCAGCTGCGGGTCGA
>DASZLD010000147.1:0-5402 GCA_035552655.1 Acidimicrobiales bacterium | reverse complement strand
CCTTCGGCCAGCCCGATCCCCCGGGCGGCCACGATGGGGCGCATGGCGTTCAGGCCCAGCATGGCCAACCGGAAGCCCCCGACCTCACCGATGACGTTCTCGGCCGGGACCCGCACCGATTCGAGCACGAGCTCGCCGGTGTCGACGCCCCGCACGCCCATCTTGTGGTCGGTGCGGCCCACCGACACCCCGTCCCACTTCCGCTCGACGATGAAGGCGGTGATCGAGTCGTGGGCCCGGCTGGCCGGATCACCGGTCTTGGCGAAAACGGTGTACCAGTCGGCTTCGCGTACGCCCGACATCCAGCACTTGGTGCCGTTCAGCACCCAGCCGTCACCGTTGGCCGACTGCTCGTCGGGGACGGCCCGGGTGCGCATACCGGCCACGTCGCTTCCGGCCTGCGGCTCGGACAGCCCGAACCCGGCTCGGAGCGTGCCGTCGGCGATGCCGGGGAGGTAGCGGTGCTTCTGGTCGTCGTTGCCGGCAATGAGCACGGGACCGACGGGCAGCCGGGTGAGCAACAACATCAGCGCCGCCGTCTGGGAGTACTTGGCCACCTCCTCGATGGCCAGGGTGAGGCCCACGATCCCCGCACCCGATCCACCCAGCTCTGTGGGGAGGCAGAGGCCGAGGAGGTCGGCGGCCTTGAAGGCATCGAAGATGTCCTGGGGGTAGTCACCGGTCGAATCGATCTCCCGCGCCCGGGGCTTGACCTTGTCCTGGGCCAGCCGGCGCACCGTCTCTTGCAGCGCGGTCATCTCGGGGGAAAGGTCGAAGTCCACGGACTCGGAGGCTACTCGCTCACTCGTCCAGATCCGGCTGGCCCCCTGGCCCTTATGGCTGGTCCGGTGGCCGCACTGGCCCGAGGCGCTGGTCGGGATTTCCGTCGTCGAGCTGGGTGCCGTTCCTGGCCACGCGGGTCGTCCACGCCTGCCCGTCCCACCAGCGGTAGTCGAACCGGCCGCTCGGATCGGGGTGCCACATGGGGGGCGACAGCGTCGGTGCGGTTGCCGGCGCGCCCGTCGAGTACGGCTGCGCGGGCGGCGGCGTCGATGGTGCGGACGGCTGCGTCGGGCCGGGTGGCCAACCGGCCGGGTACCGACCCGGGCCGGGTCGGCCGACCCCGTCCACCTTGGTGGTGGCCCGGGCGATCAGATACAGGACCAGGCCGAGGGCCAGGGACAGGAACCAGATGAAACCCCACAGGGCCGAGGGCATGCCCCAGGGAGTGCGCCCTCTCACCTTGCGGAAGTTCTCCGACAGGAGGTATCCGATCAGGCCGAACAGGAGGCCCAGGACCAAGAGGATGGCCAGATCAGAGCCGCTGTAGTTCATCCCCCAACTCTATGGGAGCACCCGGCCGCGCATCAGTCCCCGGCTCCTGGTCCGGAAGGACCGCAGCGGTGTCGGGGCGTCGCCGGGACAACCAGGCGGGCCACGGCACGTCCCGGAGTACCCAGCTGACCAGGATGCCCCAGCACACGCCCAGGATCAGGCCGACGGCAACGTCGCTGAACCAGTGCACGCCGAGCACCAGGCGGGATCCGGCCACGGCCGCCGTCAGCAGCGAGGCCGCCAGCCACGGCCACCACGCCCGCCAGGTCGCAGCGGCCAGGCCGGCCAGGCCGAACAGCACGGCGGTGACCGCGGTGGCGTGGCCTGACGGGAAGGAGTACGTCGTCTCGTGCACGCCGGGGATGGAGTGGAGGGCCGGGAAGTTGGCCGTCAACGGGCGGTTCCGGTGGATGACCTCCCTGACGGCGAACACCAGGAGCTCGCCGCCGAGGTAGGCGACCAGGGGGATGAAGGCCCGGACCCGCTGTCTGGCCGCCAACAGACCGAGGGTCAGGGCGACCGAGATGACGGCGAGGATTGGTGCATCGCCCACCACGGCGATCACCTTGGCCGGTGTCACCAGGTGGGCTCGATGCTGGAGGAACCACCGACCGACGGTGTCGTCCCAACCCTGGATGATGCCGCCACCGTGGCGGCCGACGAGGCCGAGCCCCACGGCCAGGCCCATGAGGACCAGGACGACGATCCCGGCCACCAACCAGGCGACCGCCTTTGGGAGGCTGTCCGGCGAGGACGAGAGGGGCGCTCGCTCCCGGGCGCGAGCGCCGCCCATGGATCCCGAATCGGCCACGAGTTGCATGGGAACAGTGTCGCCGCCTGGGCGGCCCGGTAGTCACCGAACGTTCACCCGCTCCTCAGCACATGCTCAGGTCCCAATCGCTCCCGTCCCGACCCTTTCGGTCCGTACGCAGGGACGATACTCTCCATTCCCGGAGACCGCCCTGAAGCTTTCCTGAGAGTCCGAGGCCGCCTACCGGGGCCCAAACGGCGGCGCAGGCGCCTGGGATCAGGGCTCGTCCGACGGCTCGGCCGGAAGCCGCACCACCACCCGGGCTCCTACTGCGCTGTCGGCCACCACCACCGAGCCGCCATGGGCAGCGACCACCTCGCCCACGATGGCCAAGCCAAGTCCGGCTCCGCCGGCCGGTCGGTCTCGCGCCTGGTCCACCCGCGTGAACCGCTCGAAGACGCGCTGGCGCTCACCTTCGGGAATCCCCGGGCCGTCGTCGGCCACCACCACTTCCACCGAGTCGCCGGTGTTGTTGACCTCGAACGTCACCGTGCCGGCGGCATGACGTTCGGCGTTGTCGGCCAGGTTCCGGAGCACGCGCCCGAGCTGCTCACGGTCACCGAGGACCCGTCCCGCCCCCACCCCGCGCAGATCGACGGCCACCCGGTCCTGGGCGCGCAGCCGCTCGCCTTCGGCCAGGACCAGTTCATCGAGGTCCACCGGTTCGTGTCCGGGCACCAGTTGGCCCTCGTCGCTCCGGGCCAGCAGCAACAAGTTGTCGACGATCTGTCCCAGTCGCCCCGCTTCGGCCTCCGCCGTCGCCGCCACCGAGGGCCAGTCGGCGCTCTCGGGGCGCGCCCGCGCCACCTCGAGCACGGTGATCACGGTGGCCAGGGGACTGCGCAGCTCATGGGAGGCATCGGAGACGAACTGACGCTGCCGATCGGTGGCCGCCTCCAGTCGGGACAGCATGGCGTTCATGGTGCTGGCCAGCCTGGCGATCTCGTCGTCGACCGGCGGGACCGGGACCCGGCGGTGCAGGTCGCTGACCGAGATGTCGGAGACCTCGCGCCGGATGGACTCGACCGGCCGCATGGCCCGGCCGGCCAGGATCCACACCAGGACGGTCGAGACCACCACCAGGATGGGCAACACGATGGCCAGGGCCAGCTCTAGGTCGTGCACCGAGTCCTCGGCCTGGTCTCTCGACGACACCGCATAGATGGTGAGGTTGCCCTTGTCTGTCGACACCGTGGTGGCCACGGCAATGCCGTTGTGCTCGTCCCCGGGCAGCGGCACACCTGCCGGCACCGGGACCAGGGCGCCGACCGGTGGGCGCACCGATGCCACCGCCTTCCTGCCCTCAAGGTCGGCCGACGCGGCCACCACGACACCTTCGGCGTTGACCACCTGCACGGCCGTGCCCGAGCGGACAGGCAGCTCCTGAGGCAGTGGCCCCTGGCTGATGAGGCCGCCGACGTTGCCGGCCTCTGTTGTCGCCGAGGTGACCAGCCCGTCGGTCAAGGACGAGTGGAGGAGCCAGACCAGACTGGCCCCGCCCACGGCCAGGGTGGCCACCACGATGACCAGGGCGGCCAGCGTGAGCCTGACCCGGATGGACCAGAGCATGGGGACCCGCATTTCGCGGCGAGTGTCGGCCCGGGCCGTCGATCTTCGGCCGGAGCGGCGATGGGATCGATGGCCGGAACCGCCGGTTGCACCGCGGTCCGGGTCAGCCACCGTCGGCGGCGAGCCGATAGCCGATGCCTCGGACCGTCTCCACGGCGTTCTTGGCGAACGGCCGGTCGATCTTTCGTCGGAGGTACCCGACGTAGACCTCGACGATGTTGGGATCGCCTTCAAATCCTTCTCCCCATACATGGGTAATGATGTCCCGCTTTGACACCGATTCGCCGGCAAAGCGCAAGAGGTACTCGAGCAGGTGGAACTCGCGAGGGGTGAGGTCGATGATGGTGTCGCCGCGCCGGCACCGGTGCTCGGCGGGATCGAGGGTGAGGTCGCCGGCCACCAGGACGGACGGACGCTCCCGACGGCCCCGGCGCATCAGGGCTCGAATACGCGCCACCAGCACGACGAAGGAGAACGGCTTGGACAGGAAGTCGTCCGCCCCGGTGTCGAGCGCCTCGGCCTCATCGAACTCGCCCGTCTTTGCCGTCAACATCAAGATGGGGACCCAGTTGCCCTCGGCCCGCAGCGTGGCGCAGACCTGGAACCCGTTGCTGCCCGGGAGCAGGATGTCCAGCACGACCACGTCATAGGCGTGCTCGCGGGCCCTCCACAGACCATCGGTCCCGGTGTGGGCGGTGTCGACGGTAAAGCCTTCGGCCTCGAGACCTCGGGCCACCGCGGCGGCCAGGTGTTCCTCGTCCTCGATGATCAGGATGCGCATCAGCAGTCAGTCTGCTCGTTGGCGCCTGAGGAAACCATGAGAACCTGAGAGAAGCTGAGCCCTGGGAAGACCCGACGACGGGCGCGGGGCGGAAGGGCCCTCGAGAGGTCAGGACTCCGGGTGACGGAGCGTCGCTCAGTGAGCCTGCGCGTAGGCCTTGGCCTGGGATTTCACCAACGAGACCAGGTTTCCCAGGGACAAATTGACGTCGTCCAGATGCAGGCCCCATGTCGGTCCGAGGCTCTCGGTGACGGCCGGGCGGGTGTCGCCCGGGTGGGGAATCACATTCACCTGCAACCAGCTGATGCCGTTCTTGTACTGGCAGTGGGCGCTGTACTGGTTGAGGGACTCGACCCAGGGGGTGGTGCTCCCCGCCCCGATCGTGCCCAGGATTGTCCCCGTGGGCGCATAGGGCTGCAAGACGCCCGGGCCGCCCGACAGCGACGCCGGATTGACGCACAACACCTGGAGCTTCGGATTGGGACCGTCGCCCGACAGGATGCTGACGCCCGCTCCCACCCGGCCGAAGAGGGAGTCGGCAGGGGGCGGATCGAGAAAGCTCGAATAGGCCACCACACACCCGGTCTGGCTCTTGGATCGACACGCCGGGATCTTCCTGAAGTCGCCGCCGACCGTCTTTCCGATGGGAACGGTCACGTTGCCCCCCATGAGCAGGGCCGAGACCATGCGGGAACGGACGGCCGTCTTCGGGTCGACCTGGCTCTTCAACAGGCGGATGAGCATGCTCGCACCCTGGGAGTGCCCGATGAACACCACACCCCGGCCCTTGTTGTAGTGGGCCAGATAGTCCTTCCAGGCGGCGAGCACACCGTTATAGGCGATGAGCAGGTTGGCCTGGGTCGCTCCCCCGCCGAGGGCGGACACGGTGAGCTGGGGGTACATCGG
>DASZLD010000146.1:0-10718 GCA_035552655.1 Acidimicrobiales bacterium | reverse complement strand
CCCTCTTCTGGCGCCGTGGCTTGACCTCCGCGGTGAGTCGGGCCACCCACGCCATGGCGACGCTGCGCCGAGGTGACGACCAACGGTAGCGATGGAGGTTCACTCCCGTCTGTCTCACCGGGCGCGGAGGGGGCTCAGATTCCGTCGGCCTACCGACGGACCTACCTCGCACCAGGCCACGGCGGGGCGTGGCCTGGTCCGGGGGTGGGGATGGGCTCCGTGGTCCCCGGGATCGCCGGTCAGCCCAGTACCTGCAGCCGGGGCCAGAGAATCGGCCAGGTGCCACGGAGCCCGGTGCAGATGCGTACCGGCGCTCCCTGCTCCTGGTTCTTGACCTGCACACGGTTGTCGAGGCGGGTGCCCAGGCGGCAAGAACCGAAGTACTCCGCCAGCTTCGTCGAGGTGAACCCGACCACCACGAAGGTGCGGGCCGACGGCGGGGGCGGCCCCCAGTACCAGTACCCGTTCTGCACGGCGAAGGTGGCGGTGTTGGGAATCCCCAATGCCGGCCCATAATGATCTACCGCGCCGGCTTCGCCGTAGTTGCTGGCGAGCACGACGGTCGCAGCTCGAGCCGGCACCGGGACCTGGCGGTAGACCCCGGCGATTTGGTCCACGTAGGTCGGCCACCCCACTGTCTCTCCTTCGTCATAGTTGAGCGCCACGATCGGCGTCCGGTGCAGCACCCCGACCGGCAGGACGGGCAAGGTGGACAACGCGGTGCCGACGACGGTGACGACCAGGGCGATCCCCACCACCGTTCGCCGGCGACCCGGACGGCCGTGGTGCATCCAATCGACGGCCGGTTGTGCACCGGCGGCCAAGAAGGCCGGAAGCATCCCGGCCAGGTAGTAGGACTTTCCCCCGGTCACGATGAAGACCACGGCCAGGAGCGGGTAGGCCCAGGCGACGGCCCGACACCAGGCCAGGGCCGGCCGCCGGAAGAGCTGCACCAACCCGACGATCCACACCGGTGCCAGGTACGGGCTGATCAACACCAGTTGGAAGGGCAGCAGTTCGACCCGGGGCTGGGAGGTTCCGGAGCTTCCTGCCGCGATCGAGCGGCTCACGCTCAGCTGTGGCCATCCGTGCCGTGCCTGCCACACGAGATAGGGCGTCCACAGCAGGGCGGCCAACGCTCCGCCGGTCCATAGCCACCGCGAGGCGAGCAGGCGGCGGGGGCCGGCGATGGCCATTCCCGCTACCACCGCCGCCATCAGAAACGCAACCAGGTCGCTGTTGAGCAGCGCCACGCCGGCGACCACTCCGACGACCACCCAGAGCCGCGGGTTTCGGGTCCGCAGGATTCGCACCACCAACCAGAGCAACAGCGTCCAGGCCAACAGGTCGAAGGCCGCGGTGTTGAGGTAGTGGTCGGCGCCGTACAGGAGCGCAGAGGCAGCCACCGCCCCGGCAGCGAGCAGCTGGGCCGGGCCCCGGCCACCGAGCTCCCGGGCCAGGAGCCCGGTCAACGTCACGGTGGCGGCCGCCGCCACCGCCGAGGGCAGGCGGAGGACGACCACCGAGCCGGGGTCGATGGCCGACAGCAGCCGGGCCAGGAGCGGAACCAGCGGTGGCTGATCGGGATAGCCCCAGGCCAGGTGGTGACCGGCCTCCAGGAAGTACAGCTCGTCGCGGTGGTAGCCATAGCGGGCAGAGACGGCAACGAGCACCGCCAAGGTGCAGCCGGCGACGATGAAGATCGATCGGTTGATGGGTGGGAGCTCGGTGACCACGACCGAGGGGCGGCCATCGGTTCCGGGCGGGGGCCGGCCGGGCCCGTCTTCGCCGATGATGGACTGGACGACGACCGGGAGGTGACTCACCCCGTGGTTCCCGACCGGTTCGGTGGGGTGGACTCGGGGACGAAGGCGGCCAACAGCAGGGCGGTGACGCTGGCCCGGGCCTGCACGTCGCCGATCATGGCCGAGTCGGGGTCGCGGTGGCGATGCCAGGCGAACCAGGCGATGGTCTCCACCATGAACCGGGCGGCGATCGGAACGTCGGGCACCGGCCGGAGGTACCCGGCCTCGATCCGGCGCCCCAAGTAGCCAGCCAGGTCGGAAACCTGACCGCGGCGCCAGTGGTGGAAGTAGAGGGCGGCGAGGTCGGGGAGATCCTGAGCCGAACGCTCGATCAAGGACAGGAGCCTCTGGTTGTCCTCCAACAGCCGGTAAAGCTCAGAGATGATGTCGGTCAGCTCGGCCCCGACGTCCGATGGCCGCCGCCGCTTCAGTGCGCCGGCCAACGCCGGGAAGGTCGTGGACGGTGCCCACCCTTGCAAGAGGCCCAGGGTCTCTGCGGGGGCAGGCGTGGGAACCGGGATCGGGAGCTCGGCGATCCGGTCGGCCCCGATGGCAAAGACCATGGCCAGGTGGAAGAGCGCTTCCTTGCTCTCGACGTAGCCATACACCGCACCTTGGCTGAGGCCCAATGCCTCGGCCACGTCGGAAACCAGTGTCCGGCGATAGCCCTTTTCGGTGAAGACCCGGCAGGAAGCCTCGGCCACCTCCTGGAGGCGTTGGCTCAGGGTCAATCTGGGCACGCCGCGATACTAACTAACTGAGTCAGTCAGTTAGTATCCCGAGGGCTCGTGGATCCGACGGACTCCCGTAATCTGCGGGCATGGTCGCCCAGCCGCGCCGCCTATCGGACGCAACGACGATTCAATTGCGGGTTTCGCTCTTGGGGCCCGAGCCGACGATTTGGCGGCGTCTGCAGGTTCCCGGCGAAGTCCGATTGTCCAAGTTCCATGCCATCCTGCAAGCGGCGATGGGGTGGGAGAACTCCCACCTCCACAGCTTCGAGGTGGCCGGGCAGAGCTACGAGGCGCCGGACGAGGAGGTCGACGACGAGGACGACGCCGTCGTCGATGAAGACAGCGTGATGCTCGCCGACCTGGTCGAGGTGGGCATGAGCTTCTCCTATGTCTACGACTTCGGGGACGGGTGGAATCACGAGATCGTGGTCGAATCGATGGAGCCGGTGCCCCAAACCTTGAACGTGGCGGTCTGCCTCGAGGGTCAGGGGGCCTGTCCCCCGGAGGACTGTGGCGGCGTGGACGGGTTCGCACAGTTGGTGGAGGCCATCAGTGACCCGGACCACGATGAGCACCAGGAGTATCGGGACTGGGTGGGTGGATCGTTCGATCCCGCCGGCTTCGACCTCGCGGCTGTCAATGCCGCTCTGCAGAGGGTTCGCTGAGTCAGACGATCACCAGGCGGTCACGTGGTGGTCAGCACCGCTCACTCGCCGTAGTCGTACCCGCTGTCGTCAACTGGCTCCACCCGATCTTCATCGGGGGTGACGGGTTCTGCGCCACCGTCGACTGGCAACTCCTGCTCGAGCACGTCGGCCTCGGGCTGCTCGGGGTCGTGCACGTGCCGCCGGGGATCGTCGCCGTCCTCGGGAACCAGCTGCTCCAACAGGTCTGCGTCGGGCGCCGCAGCCTCGGGTGAATCGGGATCAACCACTACGCCACTCCCTCCATCCGCGATGACCCGTATATACCCACGGATGGACCGGATTAGACAATGCAGGTACCTGGCTCAGACGGTGCGGAGGGCGTCGGTCGGCGACATCCGCGCCGCCCGCAGCGCCGGCAGCAGGCCGGCGATCGCCCCGATGGCCAGGGCGGCTCCGAATCCCCCACCCCACGCCACCGGCGGGACGACGATCGCCCACCCCTTGACCGAGGCGTAGACCGCGGTGGAGATCGCGCCCAGCGCGACCCCGACCGCGCCGCCCACGCTGGCCAGCAGGATGGCCTCGGCCAGGAACTGAATCCGGATGTGCCCCTTGGTGGCCCCGAGAGCTCGCCGCAGCCCGATCTCGCTGCGGCGTTCGAGGACCGAGATGACCATGATGTTCGCCACCCCGACCGCCCCGACCAGGAGCGCCACCGCCCCCAGTCCGAGGAAGAGGCCGTTCAAGGCGTTCTGGGCGTCCGCCCGGGCCACCAAGGTGTCGGAAGGCTGGCTCACGTTTACCTGGTTTGGGGCCTCGGGGCTGGCGGTGGCGGCCAACACCGCGTGGACGGCGGCGACCTGATCGGTCTGGGCCCGCACATAGATGGTGGACGGGTGACCGTCGAAGCCGAGGTAGGTCTCGGCCGCCGGAAAGCCGACCAGGACGGAGCTGTCGATCTCGGGGGCGAGGGCGGCGGGCTTCAGGATGCCGACCACCGAGAACCACTGCCCGCCCACCCAGATCCGCTCCCCCGGGTAGATCCGGTCGATCCCGAGCCGCTGGGCGGCGGTGGCGCCGAGCACCGCCACCGGCTCGTTGACTGTCGCCGCGTTCAGGTAACGGCCGTCGGCCAGGCTGGTGCCCACTGCCCGGGGCAGGCCGAGGCTCGCGGCTTGGACGGTAAGGGCGTTGGTGTTGATCGAGCCGATCAGCGGGCTGCGGTAGGCGTTGGCACTGATGGTGCCGGTGTCCTGAACCTGATTGACCGGGCCGATGCGGGCGATCATCCCCGGCGCCGCCTTGGAAAGCTCAGCCGTCTTGCCGAAGAAACTCTGTCCGTTGGTGACGGTGAGCAGGTTGGTCCCGAGCCGATCGATCTGGGCCAACAGCCCGGCCTGGGACGACGACGACAACCCGAGCACTGCCACGATGGCGGCCACCCCGATGGCGATGCCGAGCGAGGAGAGCGCGGCGCGGAGCTTCCGAGTGCGCAGCCCGACGCTCGCCACCCGAGCCAGGTCGGCCGGTCGCATGGCGCCCGGGGCGAGGGTGACCGTGGTGCTCATCGCGCCCACCAGGTCGAGCCGGAGGGTCCCTGCACATTCCCATCAACCCCCGAAGCCCCGACCGGAGTCGCACCGTCGAGCGAAGAAGTGGCCCGGGCGGTATCGGCCACGATGCGACCATCGAGCATCTCCACCCGTCGAGGCAAACGAGCGGCGATGTCCCGGTCGTGGGTGATGACCACGATGGTGGCGCCGTCCGCGTTGAGCGCTTCCAGGAGGGAGAGGATCGCCTGGCCGGTGGCGCTGTCGAGGTTGCCGGTCGGCTCGTCGGCCAGCACGATGGCCGGCCGACCCACCAGGGCACGGGCGATCGCCACCCGCTGGCGCTCGCCCCCCGAGAGCTGGGTCGGACGGGCGGCTTCCCGATCGGCGAGGCCGACAACCGCAAGCGCCTCGAGCGCCTGGTGGCGCCGTTCCCGGGTGGCGACCCCGGCGTAGAGCAACCCGTCGGCCACGTTCTCCAGGGCGCTGGAGTGCTCGGCCAAGAAGAACTGCTGGAAGACGAAACCGATGCGCGTGGCCCGCAGGGCCGCCAGCTTCTTGTCCGACAGCTGGGCCACGTCGAGCCCCGTGACCCGAACCGTCCCCGCGGTCGGGCGGTCCAGGGTCCCCATGAGGTGCAGCAGGGTCGACTTCCCGGACCCGGACGGGCCGAGGACCGCCACCAGCTCGCCCCGCCTCACCGCGAAGCTCACGCCGTCCAGCGCGGTGACCGGGGGCTCCGACGAGTAGCTCTTGGTGACCTCCTGGAGCTCGAGAACGGGCGGCGCACCATCGCCATCTGTCGCGATGGCGCCGACATCGTGGGAGTACCGACCGGTTGCCTGAAAGGTGACGTCCTGGAGTGTCACGCCGACGGGACCACGACTCGCTGGCCCGAGGCGAGATCGGATCCGCTCACCTGGACCAGGCCATCGGCGTCGTCGAAGAGACCGAGGGCCACCGGCACCAGATGATGCACGCCGCCGGCGGAGACCGCCTCTACCGCGTAGCCGCCGCCGGCCAGGGAGAGGAGGGCATTGACCGGCACGACCAGCGCGCTGGGCACACTGGCGGTGGTGATGGCGACCTGGACCGGAGCCTGGTCGAGGGTCCCGGTGGCCGCTGGGTCGGAAGGCGTGATCTCGACCGTGATGGTGGGAGTGCTGCTCCCACCGCTCGCGGCACTCGCCGGCGTGACCGCGACGGTGCCGACCGAGGACACCACCCCCGGGGTGGTCTGGTTGTCCGGCAGGGTGATGGTCACCTGGTCGCCGACTTTCACCGTCGCCTGCTGGGCGGCATCGAGGGCGACCGTCACCACCCGGGAAGTCGAGCTGCCGGTCAGGACCGGCCCGCCGGGCTGGGCACCGCCGCCGAGGGTCGCCGAGACGGCGGTGACTCGGACTGAAGTAGGCAGGAATACCGCCTGGCCCAGCGCCAGGGTACCGTTCTGGGTCACCCCGAGCGTGGCCTGGAGCGCTTCCACCCCCACCTTGGTCCAATAGCCGAACTCATCCGACATGGGGTCGAGCTCCGTGCTGGTGACCAACCCGAGCGCCACCAGGTCGGCGTTCAGCTCCTGGACGTCGGGCCCGGTCACATCGGAAGCGGAGGCGCCTTCGGACAGGCTGCGGTACGCCGGTGTCGAACCGTAGAGGAGCACAACCGGGTTGCCGCTCACCTGGTAGAGGCCCTGGCCCTCGCTTACCACCTGGCCAACCGATGGCAACGAGGTGACGGTGCCCTGGGCCTGGTTCACCACGCTGTAGCTGGCGGCATAACCCAAGGTGGCGCCGATGTTCGTCTGGGAGGAGAGCGGGCGCTGGGTGACGGTCGCAAGCGATGTCGCCGCGCCATTGTCGATCGATCCGGTCGCGGCGCTACCCGACAGGCCGAAGGGCCGGGCCACCGCGACGTAGGTCCCGGCCACTGCCACCACGGCAACGGTCGTCCCGACCAGCAGCCAGCGACGGCGGCGTCGGGGACGCTGGGTTTCGGGGGGCTCGGGAGCGACGGCGACCTCGGCCGTCGGTTGAGGGCTGGTGGTGCTCATTTCCCCGCGCTCCCGCTGATCGAAAGGCCGGGACCGCCGGAGCCACCACCCCGAGTGGTGAGGTGTCCCCCGCCGTTGGCGCCGGGCAGGAAGTGCTGGCAGGCGTTCTGGGCGGCCTGGAAGGTCGGCGAGTTCGGATCGAGGTCGCTCCCCGGGCCGGCATGGAGCTGCAACTCACCGCTGCTGCTCGGGTCGGGGAAGTCCTTGATCCCGTGGGCGCGCATGCATTGGGAGTATTTGAGGGCCGCCTGCTCCATCTGGTGTTGCTGGGCGGCCGACGGTTTCGGCTGCAAGGCCTGACAGGCTTGCTGGGCCGCTTGCATGGTCGGGTTGTTGGGGTCGAGGTCGCTCCCCGGACCGCCTTGGATCGAGATCCTCCCCCCGCTGCCCGGGTCGGGGAAGTCCGTCACCCCGTGGGCGCGCATGCACTGGGAGAAGGCGAGAGCCCCTGCTGCCTTGTTGGTGCCGCTCGCGCCGCTCGACGACGAGGCTGCCGAGGTGCTGGTGGCGCTCACGTTGGCCACCCCGGGGCTAGCTGACCCGCTCGAGCAGGCGGCCGCCACCAGCACGAGGCCGATCAGTGCTCCGGCTAGAGAACCTACCCGGCGGAGCCGGGTGCTCCTACGCTCACCTCGACGAGAAATGGTGTTGGGGTCCTCTTCCATGTCGTGTCCTTCTCAGCTCGCGGGAATCGCTCTGGGTCGGTTGTACGACATCGAAGGTTTCGGGAAGGTATCCATCACCGATTGGCGGCGTGACGGGTCAGAGGGGGAACTGGGCCGCCCGCTCCCCCAGGGCGGCTTGGATGGTCGGGGGGGCGAAACCCTGTTGAAACCCCGGGTGGGGCATTCTGGGGAATGCGCATCGAGCCCGCAGCATGGCTGGGGCTCGATGCGCGCAAGGCTGAAGATCTCGGTCGGGGAGAGGAGCGTCGGTGCGGGTGCTCGTGATCGAGGACGACGAGGAGATGGCTCACACCATCGGCATCGGCCTGCGTCGGGCGGAGATGGCCGTCGACCTGGCCCTCGATGGCCGGGCGGGGCTCGCCCGCGCCATCGGCAACGACTACGACGTGATCGTGCTCGACCGGGATCTACCCGGCATCCACGGCGACGAGATATGCGCGGAGCTGGTCGACGCCGGCTGTCGGAGCCGGGTCCTGATGCTCACCGCCGCCACGACGATCGGCGACCTGGTAGACGGGCTCAGCCGGGGCGCCGACGACTACCTGTCCAAGCCCTTCGACTTTCCGGAGCTGGTCGCCCGCATCGGCGCGTTGTTCCGGCGGGCCCAGCCGGCCATTCCCCCGGTCCTTCGCCATGCCGATCTCGAGCTTGACTCCGGGCAACGACGGGTTTGTCGCGCCGGAAAGCCCGTCGATCTCACCCCGAAGGAATTCCGGGTCCTCGAGCTGCTGCTCGCCTCCGGAGGCCGGACCGTCTCGGCCGAGGAGCTCCTGGAGCGAGTCTGGGACGAAGCCGCCGACCCGTTCACCAACGCCGTCAAGATCACGATGAGCCGCCTCCGTAGCAAACTTGGCGATCCGCCAATGATCGAAACCGTGCCCCGAACGGGCTACCGAATTTGAGGAACCTCATGCACCGATTTCGCTGGCTGACCAAACTGGCCGTTCGGCCCCACCTGCCGAGGCGCACCGTGCGACTGCGCCTGACCCTGCTGTTCGGGGCTCTCTTCCTCGCATCCGGGGTGGCGTTGCTGGCCTTCACCAACTTCCTGGTACGTCGCGCCACCGCCGGCACCTTCAACTTCAGGGGAAAGAACGGCGAGAGCATGAGCATCACCATCGGTGGCAGCGGCACCAGCAGCTTCGGTGTCGTCGGATCGGGGGGCAAGCCGCCGCCTGGGGCCGTGGCTCCCTCGGTCCAACACCAACTTCAGGTGTCGGGAGGGCCCGGCCCGGGCCTGACCCAACAGCAGGCCCAGAGCCAAGCCCACCAGCTCCAGTCCCTGGCCACCCAGCAGCACAACGCCTTGCTGCACCAACTGCTGGTGGGCTCTTGGGTCGCCCTCGGCATCATGACCTTGGTCTCCATCGCCTTCGGCTGGCTGGTGGCCGGGCGGGCATTGCGCCCCCTGCGCATGATCACCACCGCCGCCCGGGATATCTCGGCCACCAATCTGCACGAGCGCCTGACCCTCGACCGTCCCGACGACGAGCTCAAGGAGCTGGGGGACACCTTCGACGGGCTGCTCGGCCGCCTGGAGACCTCCTTCAACGCCCAGCGCCGGTTCGTCGCCAACGCCTCCCATGAGCTGCGCACCCCCCTCGCCCGGCAACGAGCCGTAGTCCAGGTGGCGTTGAGCGATCCGGAGGCCACGGTCGACACCCTGCGCGAGGCCCACGAACGGGTGTTGATATCCGGCGACCAGCAGGAGCGGCTGATCGAAGCGCTCCTGACCCTGACCCGGGTCCAGGCGGGCCTGGACAGCCGGGTGCCGGTGGACCTGGCCACCGTGACCGATGACGTCATCACCGCCCGTCGATCAGAGGCGCACCTTCGGGGAGTTCACCTCGACGCCACCCTGGCCAGCGCCCCGACGTCGGGAGACGCCCGCCTGATCGAGCGACTCGTGGCCAACTTGGTCGACAACGCGCTGCGCCACAACCTCGCCGACGGCCGGATCGAGGTGGTGACGGCGACCAGCCACGGGCACGCCATCCTCACCGTCTCGAACGACGGACCGCGGGTTCCGTCCTCGGAGATCGATCGCCTCTTCGAGCCATTTCAACGCCTGGGTGCCGAGCGCACCGGGCACCACGAAGGCCTTGGGGTCGGGCTGTCGATTGTGAAAGCCATCGCTGAGGTCCACGGCGCCACCGTCACCACCCGCCCACGCGCTCAAGGAGGTCTCGACATCACGTTGAGCTTTTCGAGATCGACTCCTCAAGTGATCGGTCTGGCCCGAAATGGATCGGCCAGTGCTCCGTTGCCGGTGCGGCCCTCCCCCGAGGGCACCGCGCCACTCGGCCGCTGAGGCGGCTGTCTTCGAAGCGCGCGGTTCAGGCGGCCAAGGCGGCGCCGGCGGTTCCCATCAAGAAGAGGAAATTGTCGACATAGAACCGTTGACGCACCTCCTCACTGGCGTCGCCCAAAGACGCCTCGAATCGCTCGACCGGCTTGCGCCCGCCTTCGACATGGGGGTAGTCGGACGAGAACATCACTAGGTCCGGCCCGCCCTGTTCGATGATCCAGCCGACGTCCTCGGTGGGATACGGCGTGAAGCGAACCTGCCGATGCACATAGTCGGTGGGTCGGAGCGACAGGGCTTGCAGGCGTTCCTCGTGCCGGTGGAATGCCTCGAAGGCGGACTCCATCTGCCGCAGCCAGGACGGCACCCAGATGGCGCCCTGTTCGATGACCCCGATACGGAGGTCGGGGAACTGCTCGAGCACCCCGTCGAAGATCAGGGTGGCCAATGTCTGGGCCGGCGGGACCGGGATGCCCATGTAGTCCACCGATCGGAAGTTCTCGTCACCTCCGTGAAAATCGTGGGGAACGGGGAGGCCGTTGACGAAGTACTTCGGGCTGATGAGCTCGCCGGTACCACCCACGTGGAAGACGATGGGTATGCCGGCCGCCTCGGCCTGGGCCCACACCCCGAACAGGTCTCGATGGCTGGGTGAGAACGAGGGAGGGCAGCCCGAGGCGACCAGCAACGCCGCCGCGCCTTGCGCCAAGGCGTCACCGGTGGCCTGGACGGCTTTTTCCGGGTTGACGAGGGGAACGTAACAGGACGGGAGGAGCCGGGGATCGACCGAGCAGAATTCGAGCATCCCCCGGTTGTGCGCCCGGGCGGCGGCGTAGGCGAGCTCGTCGTCGCCGGCGTGCTCGAAGTCGTGCAGACGACTGTTGTGAAAGGTGTTGAAGATCAACTGGCTGTTGAATCCCAACAGGTCCAATGCCCGA
>DASZLD010000145.1:0-1973 GCA_035552655.1 Acidimicrobiales bacterium | reverse complement strand
CGACGCATAGGAGTGGAAGGCGGCGGCGGCCTCCTCGGCGTTCAGCCCCATCCGCTGGAAGACGTTGGTCATGAGGGCCACGATGGCGACCAATGGTCGGTCGGTCTTGGGCGTGGCCGCCATGAACGGCGCAATCCGGTGATGTTCCCCGAAGGCGCGCCTGGTGGACAGGGCCGAGCTGACCAGGACTTCGACCGGGTCGGCGGAAAAGGGGTCCGGTATCAGCACCAACAGCTTGGCCGTGGCCTCGTCCCAGACCAGGTTCACTGCGGCCTGGACGATCGCCGCCCGGGACGGGTAGTGGTGGTAGATGGCCGAGGGCGTGACCTTGAGCGCTGTGGCCAGCTGGCGGATGCTGGGCGCGGTCATGGTCTGGTCGAAGCACCGGAGTGTCTCCGCTGCGATCTCACCTTCGGTGAGGTGGGTATCCCGGTCCCGCGCGAGCCTGGTCATCCCCTAATCAAATCAGGCGGCACGGCCATAGAGCCACATGGCCAAACATCGTACCCCATGAAAGGGGTTCAAGGACCCCGGAGAAAGGCGGCTCCCGGCGGTCGATTGTCGGCATCGATCAGGTGCTCAACCTGGGGAAACTTGTTCCGTGTTCGGGTCAGGGCGGAGTGATTTCCAAGTCGGGCGGAGTGTCGGCTCCCGGGGAGGGCGGAGTGTCGGCTCCCGGCGACGGCGGAACATCGATTCCAGGTCGTGGTGGCCCGCCATGTCGGGCCGCGTCCCGTGGCATCTGGCCGGCGCGGAACATGTGCTCCCGGGCCTCTCGGGCGTCCTTCATATGCTCCACCACAGCCATGACGTCGTTGGACATCTTCCAGTGCGAGCGAACGCCCATGAGCTCCCAGGCCCTCGATACCAGCTGTTTGGTGGCCATCAGGGTCGAGAGCGGAGCCTGGGCAATGGTCTGAGCCAGGGCTTCGACCGCGTCATTCAGGCCCTCGGCCGGTACCACCCGATTGACCAGCCCCATCTCCAGGGCCTGCTGTGCCGTCAAGGTCTGTGCGGTGTACAGGTACTCGTAGGCCCTCTTGTAGTTCATGAAGACCCAGGGTTCGATCATCGTCTCGCCGCCGGGAAAACCGAGTCCTTGGACCAGGGGCATCTGGAAATAAGCATCGTCCGAGGCAAAGGTGATGTCGGGCAGGAGGGCCCAGTACGTCCCAGCCCCGAGCGCATACCCGTGCACCTGGGCGATGGTCGGCTTCGGGAATTCCCACAGCCGGAGGATGGGCCACAGGAAGAGCTCGGACTGGGCTTTCCATACCCCTCCCCATCGCTCCCGGGCCTCGTCGAACTCGGGGTAGTGGCCGTCCCCCATGGCATGGCCGGCACAGAAGCCCTTGCCGTTGGCCTTGATGATGAGGACCTTTACGTCGTATCCCTCGTTTGCTCGCTCGAGCGCCTGGTCGAACTGGTGCACCATCTCGGACGACTGGGCATTGGCCCGCTCGGGCCAATTGAGGATGATCCGGGCGATCGGTCCGTCTTCTTCATACAGCACCAGGCCGAGGTCGATGGTCTCCACGACGAGCTCCTTTCTGGGGTGCCACAGACCATAACCAAGCCGGGGATTCGACACCCATGCGCTCCGACACCCATCGGCTCGACACCATTCGTTCGATGTCCCTACGCGCTCAGCTGTCGCTGGGCCAGACGTCGGTGATCGCCGTTGCAGTCCATGACGGCCAGTCGGGGCTTCCCACGATGAGGCCGTCGCTGAACAAGGCGACGGTCCGAGGGCCATCGTGATGCGAGTTGTCCCAGAACGTGGCCGAATCGGCCATGGGGACGGCAGCAGCGACGATCGGCCACAGCCGGCGGTGGCGCTCACGGATCTTGTCGACCGGCACGTCGTGGCCCCCGCTGGAGACCCGGTAGGCCACTCGGGCGACCGAGAGATCCTCGGGCACCATCAACACGTGCAAGGCCACGAAATAGCCGGCCCCTGACGCGGTGCGGAT
>DASZLD010000144.1:0-9441 GCA_035552655.1 Acidimicrobiales bacterium | reverse complement strand
CTCCAGGCCCAGGTCCAGGCCACCGGCCAGCAGATCAACGCCCTCTCCCAACAGTACGACCAGGCCACATACCAGCTCCAGCAGGTGAACGGGCAGATCGCCGCCACCCAGACCCAGATCACCCAGACCCGCAAGAAGGTCACCCACGACCAGACCCGGCTCCGACAGCAAGCAGTGGCGGCCTATGTGAACGCCGGAACCTCCAGTCCGGTTACCGACATGTTCACCTCGGACAAGAACACCGCCGGCATTCGCTCCGTCTACTCGAACATCGCCGTCGGCAACGTGAACACCACCATCTCCAACCTGCGGACTGCCCAGAGCCTCCTGCAGGACCAGCAGACCTCCCTGAGCCAGCAGCAGGCCCAGGCCACCGCGGCGCAGACCAATATCGCGGCGGCCAGCAAGCAGGCCAACGCCTTGGTGGCCCAGGAACAATCGTCCCTCACCGCGGCAAAAGCGAACGTGGCGACGCTGGTGCAACAGCAGCAGGACGCCAAGGCCCAGGCTGAAGCGGCGGCCTTCGTACAGCAGGTGGCGGCCCAGAAGGCGGCCCAGCAACAAGCGGCGCAGCAACAGGTGACCCCGGTTCAAGCGCCGTCGACACCGGCCACGACGCAGAACACCCAGTCGTCGGGCGGCGGGGGTGGCGGCGGCAGTGGAGGCTCCAGCGGGGGTGGCGGCAGCGGCGGCGGCACTACCCAGGCTCCGGCTCCTACTCCAGCTCCCGCTCCAGCTCCGGCTCCTGCGCCCACGTCGGGGGCGGCCACGGCTCCTGCAGCCGGCGGCGCCGCAGCAGCCGTGGCCGCGGCTCAGAGCCAGCTCGGCGTGCCCTACCAGTGGGGCGCAGAGAGCCCGGGCTCGGCCTTCGACTGCTCGGGCCTCACCGAATGGGCCTGGGGACAGGCCGGCGTCCAACTCGACCATTACACCGGTGCCCAGTACGACGAGACCACCCATGTCTCCATGGCGGACATCGAGCCCGGTGACCTGTTGTTCTACGGCGTGAACGCCTCAGACCACGTGGCCATGTACATCGGCGGCGGGATGATGGTCGAGGCGCCCTACACCGGAGCAGTGGTCTGGGATACCCCGGTGCGCACCGGTGACGGCTTCTGGGGTGTCGGCCGGCCGTAGTGTTTTGTGTCGGCCAGCAGTTGTGGCCGGGAGTTGTTGGCCGGGGGTTTGCTCCCCTACGTCGTGCCCTACCCCTGATCATGAGCGGCGAGTGCCGCCGGGGGCAGCTTTCCTTCCGCCCCTTCGGCGCGAGGCCCCGGGGGCCGGGCGAACCGGTAGGCCAGCGGTTCCCGACCCGCCTGGATCACCATGGCCTGACCGGTGTCCTCTCCCAGTAGACACTGCAAGACCGCCTCGGCCACCGTCTCGGGCTCGATGAGCGGGAACCCCGACCCCTTGAGCTCGCCCCGCATGGTCTCGTCGAGCATGTTGGTGTCCACCAACGAGGGACAGATGGCGTTCAGGGTGATGTGCTGCTCGGCCAGTTGCGGCGCCAGCGCCCGCACCAGGCCCACCACCGCGCTCTTGGTCAGCCCATAGATGGGATCGGGCGAGTAGCCGATGAGGGCAGCGAGTGACGCCGTGGCCACCAGCGAACCGCCCCCTCGCTGCCCGAGGAGCGGGACCAAGGCCCGGATCCCGAACACCACCCCGTCCACGTTCACCCCGACGGCTCGACGGTACTGCTCGTCGGTCAGCAGGGTGATATCGGGCTCGCCCGTCGACACGCCCGCGTTGAGATGGGCCAGGTCGACCCCCCCGTACCGCGAGACGGCGGCTTCTGTGATCGAGCCCCACTGATCCGACCGACTCACGTCAGCGGCCACGGCGAAGCCCCCCACCCGATCGGCGACCTCGCTTGCCGAGGCCTCATCCCGGTCGACCACCACTACTGACGCCCCTGCCTGGGCCAGGCGAGCAGCACTGGCCGCGCCGATACCCGAACCGCCGCCGGTGACGATCGCAACCTTGTCCGTGAGGACAGCCATCACATCCCCCCTCGTCTCGCTGGATCCACTCGCCGGGCCCGCTGGTCCCGCCGAGTACGTAGCTCGACGTCCACCCTATCGGGGGCCTGAGGCATACTGAAGGGGAGCTGGTGGCGGTTCGGCCCAGCCCACGTTGACCATGAGACCAATCCCTGTTGCCTTCCACGTCTGGTTCATCGAGGTCCACACCTACGGGATCGGCTTGGCCCTCACCTTCTGGTTCGGCCTCCGCTACTTCGAGCGCCGTCTCCGCCAGAACGGCTACCCGACCGAATGGGTAACCGGGATGTTCATCTGGGTGATCGTGGCCGCCATCGTGGGCGCCCGCGTCGTGAGCGTGCTGCCCAACCTGTCGCAGTACCGCAGCGACCCGATGCAGGTCTTTGCCATCTGGCAGGGCGGGCTGTCCTCGTTCGGCGGCCTGATCGTCGCCATTCCCGTGGGGATCATCGTCTCCCGTCGGCGTTGCCCGGAGATCTCGACCGTCCGCCTCCTGGATCTGATCGCGCCGGTGCTGATGGCGGCATGGGGAATCGGGCGACTGCTCGGGCCCCAGCTGATGGTACGGGGTGGAGGCCATCCCACCACGGCCTGGTTCGGGATGTACTACGCGGGCGAGGTGGGGCGGCGGCTCCCGGTTCCTATCTTCCAGGCCATCGGGGACTTCGCCATCTTCGGGATCCTGCTCCTGGTCGAGCGATGGCTGCGCAGCCAGGCTCCGAGCCCGCTCGCCGCCGACGGCGGCGGTGCGGTTACGGGGGCCACGGTGTCCGGCCGCTCCCTTCCACCTGCCGGAATCGTCATCGGCGTTGGCATGGTGCTGTGGGGGATCGAACGGTTCTTCGACGAGTATCTCTGGCTCACCGATCCCAGCCACCTGGGTTTCATACTGGTCGAGACGGCCGGCATCGCCCTCAGTGTGGCCGGGGTGATCGTCCTGGCCACCCGGGTAAGGCCCTTCCAGCGCTGGCGGGCCGGCGAGCTGGATGCCGGAGGCTCAGCAACGGCCACGGAAGATGCTGACGGCGCTGCTGGCAGCGGTGAAGCCGGGGACAGCGGGGACGCCGGGGACGCCGGCGCAGCAGTGCAGCCGGTTCCCGCTGCGGCCGCGGGCCGACCGTCCGGTTCTGACGGCGAGACCGCTCGTTGATCAGGCATCGGGCCCCCATGGGGTCGGTTGACCCTGGACGAGAACCTGTTCTAGCGTTTGCCGCTGGTCTGCAGCGGCGGCCTGCACCAGCAAGCTCGATGTTCGAAGCCGATTCAGCGTAGGGGAGACGACTAATCATGGGTGATTTTGGATTCTGGGCCCTGGCTCACGAGGAACCCGACCACTTGGCCCTGGTGACGCCGGACGGAACCGAGATGAGCGCCCGCGAATTGCTGGGGCGGACCAATCAGGTCGTCCGTGGTCTTCGGGAGCTGGGCGTGGGGCGGGGCGACGTGGTGGCCACCCTCTTACCCAACTGCACCGAGAACGTGGAGCTCTACTTGGCCGCACTGCAAGCCGGATGGCGTCTGGTGCCCATCAATCATCATCTGGTGGCACCAGAAGTGGCTTACATCCTGAAGGACTCGGGCGCCAGGGTGTTCGTGGCCCACGATCGCTTCGCCGCCGTGGCCCGGGATGCGGCCGACGAGGCCGACCTGCCCGCGGCAACCAGCCTGGCCGTGGGGGACATCCCCGGGTTCTCGTCGCTGACCGAGCTTCGCGACCGCCAGTCCACCGACGACCCGCCCGACCGCACCATCGGCGACGTCATGAACTACACCTCGGGCACCACCGGCAACCCAAAGGGCATCTTCCGGCCACTGGGTGAGGCCACACCCGAAGAAGCCGCCTTGGGCTTGTCCGGCATCCTGTTTCTGTTCAGCATCCAGCCTCACGACGACAACGTGCACATCGTGGGCTCGCCGCTCTACCACACGGCGGTGATGCGCTTCGCCGGCGCATCCATGCACCTGGGCCACACCATCGTGCTCATGGACAAGTGGACGCCGGAGGGGATGCTGCGGCTCATTGAGCAATACCAGGTCACCACCTCCCACATGGTCCCCACCCAGTTCCACCGGCTGCTGACCCTGCCCGACGACGTCCGCGGCAAGTACGACCTCTCGTCTCTGCGGCACATGATCCACGCCGCCGCACCCTGTCCCATCGACGTGAAGCACAAGATGATCGACTGGTGGGGCTTCTGCATCGACGAGTACTACGCCGCCTCCGAAGGTGGCGGCACGCTGGTCACGGCGGAGGAGTGGTTGAAGAAGCCGGGCACCGTCGGCCGAGCCTGGCCCATCTCCGAAATCGCCATCTTCGACGACGAGGGCACCCGCATCGAGGAACCCGACGTCATCGGTACCGTGTACATGTCCATGTCCAGTGGTGGCTTCGAGTACCACAAGGACAAGGAGAAGACGCAGAAGAACCGCATCGGGAATTTCTTCACCGTGGGCGACGTGGGCGTGATCGACGAGGACGGGTATCTCTTCCTGCGCGATCGCAAGATCGACATGATCATCTCCGGTGGGGCGAACATCTATCCGGCCGAGATCGAGAACGTGATCCTGAACTACCCCAAGGTGGGCGATGTCGCCGTCTTCGGGATTCCCAACCAGGACTGGGGCGAAGAGGTCAAGGCCGTGGTGGAGCCGGCCGAGGGCGTCGAGCCCACGCCCGAACTGGCCGACGAGATCCTGGCCCACTGCGCCGAGAGGCTGGCCAAGTTCAAGACCCCGAAGTCCATCGACTTCACCGATTCCATGCCCCGCGACCCCAACGGCAAGCTCTACAAGCGCAAGCTGCGGGATCCGTACTGGGAAGGCAAGACCAAGATCTGACCCCGGTCAGGAATCACCTGGCTCGGTGCCAGTGGCCCCCCGGGCTTCGGCTGCTTCGGCCGCCTTTGCCGCCCGGTAACCGTCTCGGTCCTTGATGGCCTGAACGGTCTGGCTTCGGATGGCGGCCACGATGTCCGGATCGGCCACGTCTTCATGGTCCTCGGCAATGGCCAGCATCATCTCGGGCCGGACGGCGATGAACACGCCCTCAGCCTCTGCCGTGAGCACGTCGCCGTTGAATATGGCGCCCCACGTCCTGATCTTGCGACCGCTCCAGCCCAGGCACCGGGCCTCGATCCGAAGGTCGGTGAGCAAGGGGGTGGGCTTGCGGTACTTGATGGTCAGCGTCCCGGTCATGCCCGGATTGCCGGCGACGATGTTGGTGGCGCCCAGCACCTCGTCGAAGACCTCGGCGATGACGCCGCCATGCACACAGGTGGGCGGGCCTTCATAGGGATAGCCAAAGTTGACCGTTCCCCGCATCTCTCGCATGCCGCCGTCGACGCCGTCCACGGCGACCAGAGTGACCGGCGGGGCGATCGGGTTAGACGTGCCGATCACGGGACTGTTGGGGAAGAAGTCCATGGGATCCCGGTCGGCCGAGGGATTATTCCGCCTCCGAGGGCGGGTGACGGGCGCAGCCTCGAGCGCGTCGGCCGCCGCTTCGATGGCGATGGCCGCGGCAGTGATGGTCTCCCACTCGAGCGGGGAGACGGTGGCGTCGATGACTCGTCGGAGCGCGGCGGCAAGACGGTCGTTGGGTGTGGCCGGAGCCTTGGGTGCCGCCGCGTCCCCGGCGTCTTGGGTGTCCACCGCGGTCATCGGCGCTGGAAGTTCGCCGGCCGCTTCTCGGCGAACGCCCTCGGGCCCTCCTTGGCGTCCTCGGTGGCGAAGATGGGCCAACCCAACTCCAGTTCGACCTTCAGTCCCTCCTCCTCGGACAAACCCTCGGTCGCCTTCACCGATGCTTTGATGGCCTCGACGGCCAGGGGCCCGTTGGACCCGATCACGTCGGCGATCTCGAGCGCAGTCTCCAGCGCGGTGCCGTCGGGCACCACCCGGCCGATGAGGCCGATCTGCAGTGCCTCCTGGGCCGACACCTCGCGGGCGGTCAGCAGCAGGTCCATGGCCATGGTGAAGGAGATCTGCCGGCGGAGGCGAACGGTGGAGCCGCCCAGGGGGAACAGTCCCCGCTTCGCTTCGAAAACGCCGAACTTGGCCCCCTCGCCCGCCACCCGGATGTCGGTGGCCTGGAGGATCTCGGTGCCTCCCGCCACAGCCCAACCCTCGACGGCGGCAATCAGTGGCTTTCTCAGCGAGTAGTGGCGGAGCAGGGCTTTCCAGTGCAGGTCGGGATCGTCGGCCATCCGCTGCTTGATCTCTTCGGAGCGTTCTCCCCCGCCCACCGCCTTGAGATCCATGCCGGTGCAGAACGTGCCGCCCGCTCCGGTCAGGATGGCGCAACGGATGCTGTCGTCGGCGTCGATCTCCAGCCAGGCATCGAGCATGCCCACCAGCATGGGACCGGACAGGGCGTTCTTCGCCTCCGGCCGGTTCATGGTGACGATTGCCGTCGACCCCTGGCGTTCAAAGGTCAGGTGTTCGGTGCCGCTCACGATCGCTCCCCTCCATCGAGCCGGACAGCTTGACCGGGACCCGTGTGGTCCCCGTGTGGGCCTGCCCCTCGAAGAGCTCGGCCGTCCAGCGAAGTAGAACGCATTCTACTTTGGCCTGGGGACCCGCTCGCCAGTTGGACCGGCGAGCGGCGAACCGGCCATGGGCGGCCGACCGCGCCGGTTTCGCAGGCGGGGCTCAGCCCGGGTTGCAGGCGGGCTCAGCCCGGGGGTGGCGTCCATGCCCACGATCGGGGCGTTGAGCGGCCTGCCCCCTTGCGAGCCAAAGAAGCCGGCATCGCCGAAACTGAGGATCCCCCCGTCAGAGGCGGTGAGCCAGTAGCCCTTGCCGTCGGGGGTGGCGTCCATGCCCACGATCGGGCGTTCAGCGCCATGCCCCCCAGGGCCCGAGGCCACTTACGAGAGTCGCTCGATGATCGTTCCCGTGGCCAGTGCGCCGCCGCAGCACATGGTGACCAGAGCCAGCGACTTGTCGGTCCGCTCGAGCTCGTGCAGTGCCGTGGTGATCAGGCGGGCACCGGTGGAGCCCACGGGGTGTCCGAGGGCGATGGCGCCGCCGTTCACGTTGACCTTGTCCCAGTCGGCCTCGTGGACTTTGGCCCAGGACATGGCCACCGAGGCAAACGCCTCGTTCACTTCGAACAGGTCGATGTCGTCCATGGTCATCCCCGCCTTCTTGAGCACCTCGGCGGTGGCGGCGATAGGACCGTCCAGGTGGTAGTAGGGATCCGAACCGATCAGGGTTTGCGCCACGATGCGCGCCCGGGGCCGGTATCCCTCGGCGCGGGCCCGATCCTCGGACATCCACAAGATGGCGGCGGCGCCGTC
This sequence comes from Acidimicrobiales bacterium, assembly GCA_035552655.1. Classification (GTDB taxonomy): domain Bacteria; phylum Actinomycetota; class Acidimicrobiia; order Acidimicrobiales; family RAAP-2; genus DASXMT01. The sequence continues at coordinate 2,135 of DASZLD010000144.1, read as the reverse complement.
GGAGATCTGCGAGCTGTTGCCGGCGGTGTGCATGCCGTCGGGCAGGACCGGCTTCAACCCGGCCAGTCCCTCGGCCGTGGTGTCCCTCGGGCCCTGGTCCTTGTTCACCAGCTTCCGTTCACCGGTCGGCCCCTCTGCACCGACCACCGGCGCCTCGATGGGGACGATCTCGCGTTCGAAGCGTCCTTCGGCCACGGCCACCGCCGCCTTGCGCTGCGACTCGAGACCCAACCAGTCCACGTCGGCCCGGGTGATGCCGTACTTGGTGGCGATGCGCTCGGCCGCCCCGAACTGATCGGGCATGTCCCAGGGGAAGTCCGCCGGCTTGGACTTGCCCGGACCGTTGATGGCGTTGGCGCCGAGCCCGACCCGGCTCATGGCCTCGATGCCACAGGCGATGCCGACCTCGATGGCATCGGCACTGATCAGGCTGGCCACGAAGTTGTTGGCCTGCTGAGCCGACCCGCACTGGCAGTCGATGGTGGTGGCCGCCGTCTCGTAGGGGAGGCTCTGGCCCAGCCACGCCGTCCGGGTCACGTTGGAGGCCTGCTCGCCGGCCTGGGTCACACATCCCCCGACGATCTGCTCGACGGCGCCGGGATCGATGCCCACCCGCTTCACCAGCTCCAGCTGGACGTTCCCCAGAAGCTCCGAGGCATGGAATCCCGACAGCCATCCATTGCGCTTGCCGATGGGCGAACGAACTGCTTCAACGATCACTGGTCGTGCCATGACAGATCCCCTCTGAGCGTTGGCATGGGCGCTGGCGCCCGCATGCCCGAGTACCGCGAGCAGTATAGAACTCGTTCTAAGTATAAGACTCGCCCCAGAGTCCTCAGCTGAACAAGGACGGTGACTCACCAGGACCGGGACGTTGGCCGGACTCAGTCTCGGGGACCGATCCGGCACCTCGGCCCGGGTGGGCGCCCCGGCCTGACCTCGTCTCGCCGCCCGATCCGGCACTCTGCCCTGACTCGGCATTTCGCCCGGGTCCCTTGCGCCGAGATCCAGCGGTTCGGTCCGATCGACCCGGGCCTGATCGAGCCGGCCCCGAACGGGCACTTCGTTTCGACTTCTCGTCGGGTGGGTCGGCCCCTGATGTCGTCGTCGAAATGGTGGTCTCGTCGTTCCGATAACGATCGGCGTCGTAGAGGCCGCCGCCGGGTTCGCCGCCGAGGTCGGGTTCTTGTCCGAACGGTGGGGGTGGGTCGAAGTGCCACGTACCGTCGTCGTCCTTCCACACGACGTAGCCGGCGTTGGTCTTTTGGTCGTGGTGGTAGCTTGGGCAGACGCCCGGACCATGGTGAGTACTAAGAGCGCACCCCAGTCGTTCAGCTCAACCCAAGAGGGACTTGGCGATGACCACGCGCTGCACCTGGTTGGTACCCTCGTAGATCTGGGTGATCTTGGCGTCGCGCATGAACCGTTCAACCGGGAAGTCCTTGGTGTAGCCGTACCCACCCAGCAGCTGGACGGCATCGGTCGTCGCCGCCATGGCCGTATCGGAGGCGAAGCACTTGGCCATGGCCCCGACCTTGGTCAGCTCGCGTTCGGGATCACCGTTGTCGATCAGCCCGCAGGCCCGGTACACCAGGGTGCGGGCTGCCTCGTTCCGCATGGCCATGTCGGCCAGCATGAAGCGCAGCCCCTGCAGATCGGCGATGGGCTTGCCGAAGGCCTTGCGCTCTTGCATGTAACCGGCGGCGTAATCGATGGCCCCCTGGGCGATGCCTACCGCCTGGGCCCCGATGGTCGGACGGCTGCGGTCCAGGGTGTGCATGGCGATGGTGAATCCCTGGCCTTCGGCGCCGATGAGGTTCTCCACCGGCACCCGGACCTCGTCGAACACGATCTCGCCGGTGGGGCTGCCACGGAGGCCGAGCTTGTCCTCGAGCTTGGGGACCTGGACACCCCAGTCGGCCTCGACCATGAAGCAGCTGATCCCCCGATGGCCGGCGGTGGGATCGGTCTTGGCGAAGACCGTGTAGGTGTCCGAGACGCCGGCGTTGGTGATCCAGTACTTGGTACCGGTCAACACGTAGTGGTCCCCGTCCCGGACCGCCCGGGTTCGCATGGCGGCCACGTCACTGCCGGCATCTGCCTCGGACAGGGCGTAGCTGGACTGCGCCTCACCC
>DASZLD010000143.1:0-2591 GCA_035552655.1 Acidimicrobiales bacterium | reverse complement strand
ATCCCCCCGTTCCGGGTACCGCCGCCTCTGATGTCGCTGGCCCCTCAGGTCAGTCACGAAAAGATAACCGGGCTGTAACCAGCCGTTTTCGACTTTCGCCGCCAGTTGTAGGCCGGGATGGGGTTCTCCCTACATCCCCTGGGAGGCGATCGATGGTCAGAAGCGACAGCGGCGAGACGCCAGAACCTCATACGGCAGGCGGTGAGACACCAAACGGTGGGAGCGCACAGGGTGAGACGGCACACCGAGAGTCGTCACACCGTGAGATCGCAGACCCTGGCACCGACAATTCGGGGCGTGTGCGGAGCGCACCCGAACCGTCCCACCCCGAACAGGTTGAACCGACCCAGGATCAGCCGCGGTCGCGATCCCGATTCTCGCGACGATCGTTCCTGGTCGGTGGGGTTGCCGCTGGAGTCGCTGCCGGCGCAGCGGGACTCGGCGGCATTCGGGCCCGCTCGGCAGCCGCCTCCGTCGACGCCGCGGCCTCGGTATCCCCGGCGGGAACGGGGAGTCTGGCCGACATCGAGCACGTCGTGATCCTGATGCAGGAGAACCGCTCGTTCGACCACTATTTCGGCACCCTTTCCGGCGTGCGAGGGTTTTCCGACCCAAGCGTTGCGCGCCAGAGTGTCGGGGGTGCTCGCTATCCGGTGTTCGATCAGTTCGGCTATGCCCCTGGAGTCGGCGTGGACCCCGGGGGATACCTCCAGCCCTTCCATCTCCTGAGCGATCCACCGACCGAGGACGGGCAGACAACCAACGACATCACCCATTCGTGGGGGCCCCAGCACCAGAGCTGGAACGGCGGCGCCATGGACAGCTTCGTCCAGGCCCATCTGGCTGCTGATGGGAACGCAAACGGCCCGGTGACCATGGGCTATTTCAATCGGGAGGACCTCGGCTTCTACTACGCACTCGCCGATGCCTTCACGATCTGCGACTCCTACTTCTGTTCGGTCCTCGGCCCCACAGACCCCAACCGGCTGATGGCCATGTCGGCCACCATCGACCCAGCCGGCGCCGCCGGAGGACCGGTGCTCGAGACCTTCACCAACCGCGTGGCGGAGTGGGGCGCTCTCGACTGGGAGACCATGCCCGAGCGCCTGCTGGCCGCCGGGGTGAGCTGGAAGGTCTACAACGACCCGCTGGGACTGCTGACCCTCAGCCCGCTGCCCTACTTCAAGAACTACAGCGATCCCACCACGTCGACAGGGGCTGCGCTCAACTCGCGGGCATTCGCGCCCTCGTACCCGGCCTCGTTCCAGACCGACGTGGCCACCGGAACACTTCCGGCCGTGTCGTGGATCATGCCACCGCTGGCCGAATGCGAGCATCCGGCCGCCCCGCCCGAGTACGGGGAGTACCTGGTGCAGCAGGTACTCGACACCCTGGTGTCGAACCCCGACGTCTGGGCCCGCACCGCGCTCATCGTGACCTACGACGAGAACGGCGGGTTCTTCGACCACGTGCCCCCGGTCACCCCGCCGGCGGGAACGGCCGGCGAATGGCTGACCGCGAGCCCCCTTCCCTCGGCCGCCAGTGGCATCGACGGCCCCGTCGGGCTCGGATTCCGGGTGCCCTGCCTGGTCGTATCCCCGTTCACCCGGGGTGGCTACCGCTGCTCGGACGTCCTCGACCACACGTCCCTGCTCCGGTTCATCGAGACCCGGTTCGGAGTGGAGGTGCCCAACCTCAGCGCCTGGCGCCGAGCGGCAACGGGCGACCTGACCACGGCGTTCGCCTTCTCGGTGCCCCCGAACAACTCGGTCCCCGCTCTGCCGCCCACCTCGTTGGGCCAGACCGACGTGGCCGAGCAGGCCGTGCTCGATGCCCTGGCCGGCACGCTCGACGTGGGGACGGACTACCCCCTTCCCACCAGCAATGCCATGCCCACCCAGGAGACACTTCCCAGGCGCCCACCCGTGCCCCACTGAGGAGTACTACCCGAGGCCGCTCGCCGTTTCCCCCAGCTCCTCGAGGACCGAGCGGAGCTCTGTCGTGAGCCCCTCGACGATCTCACCGGCGGGCAGGTCACTAGCGAGACGGAAGCCCTGTCCGGCCCACAAGTGGAGCGTTTCGGGATCGCCCGTGTCCGCCGCCGCCCGGCGCAGGGCCTTGGTGGCGTTGTTGATCTCGGGATAGGCCACGGGAGCGTCGGGATGGGTGGTCATGAACCGATTGACCAGACCACGCGCTCGGCGGCCACTGAAGGCTCGGGTGACGTCGGTGGTGGTGAACCGGGGATCGACCAGCGCCGCTTTGTGCGTAGGGCTGGCGCCGCTTTCCGGGCTGCGCAGAAAGGCGGTGCCCATCGCGGCCGCCGCTGCTCCGGCGGCCAGGACTGCGGCCACCCCCCGTGCGTCCATGATGCCGCCGGCGGCGATCAAGGGGAGGTCCACCGATGCTCGCACCGCGCCGATGAGGGTCAGCAGCCCGTGATCGTCCTCCGTTCCCTCCGGGTCGCCGAACGAGCCGCGATGTCCACCGGCTTCGATCCCTTGGAGCGCCAGTCCGTCCGCTCCCGCCTCTGCCGCCAGTGCCGCCTCCGTGGGCGTGGTCACCGTCACCACCACCATGGATCCCACCCG
>DASZLD010000142.1:0-13836 GCA_035552655.1 Acidimicrobiales bacterium | reverse complement strand
GTGACCGTGATCGACGGGGGTGTGCTCAACGAGGGCGGGGCGTCGGCCGGCGCCGTGCCCCAGGTGGGGTCGGGCGTCGCCGCCAGGGTGTACTGCAGGTGGCCGCCCTTGTTGACGAACGAGGAGGGGAGCCATGCTCGGCTGCTCGTCTGCCCGTTGACCGCCAGCTGCTGGACGTACATCGTGGTGGCGTCGGCACCGGGAGCATCGATGGTCATGGCGACCCCGTTGCCGCGGTGGATGACGATGTGGGGGAAGAGCGGACTGGCCAGCACCAGTGAGGCCTGGCTGGGCACATAGGGGTACATGCCCAGGCTGGCCCACACGTTCCAGGCCGACATGGTGCCCAGGTCGTCGTTGCCGGGGATCCCACCGGTGGTGTCGGTCCAGTTGGCGTCGATGATCTGGCGGATGGTGACCTCGGTGTCTGCCGGTGCGCCCAGGTAGTCGAACATCCACGGTGTCTGGATGTCGGGCTCATCGGTGGGGTCGAACAATGCGGTGTTACCCCCTGAGACCGCCCATGCCCCGTCGGAGTGGAAGAAGGCGTCCAGGCGGTTGACGGCGGCCGCGTCACCCCCGAGCAACTGAGCCAGGCCGGCGACGTCGGGATAGACCATCCAGGTGTACTGGGCACTGCTGCCTTCTGCGAACCCGGCCCAGGCGGCGTAGTTGAAGTCGGGCGTCCACGTGCCGTTGGCCTTGCGCTGCTGCATGTACCCGGTGAACCCGCCCCCGGTGGCCTTGGGGTTGAAGACGTTCTTCCAGTAGGCGGACCGCTGCAGGAACTGCCGGAAGGTGGAATTGTCACCGACATCGCGCGCCAACTCGGCCACCGAGAAGTCGGCATTGGCGTCCTCGAGGGTCTCACCGGCGGAGCCCCAGCACTTGCAGTTGGTGGCCGGGACGTAGTGTCGAGCCAGGTACTGGTTCAACTCCGGTCGCTGTCCCACACAGGTCACCGGGCAGCCCACGCCGCTGAGGTCATTGGCCGTGGGCTGGGTGGCCGCCTTCAGCAGCGATTGGTACGCGGCTTGCAGGTCGAAATGCGTGCCACCGAATGCGTAGATCCCGGCCACCGCCGTCGGTGACGGATCCCCCTCCATGATGCTGATCTTGCCGTTGCGGTCGAGCCAGCGATCCCATTCACCGTCCCGCTGGGTCGCCTGGTTCAGCAGCGACTGGGCGAAATCACTACCCACTGCGGGGTTGACCAGGGTGACGAGCTGCACCTGTCCCCGATACTGGTCCCAACCCGAGAAGGTCTGGTACTCCGCACCTTGGTGCCGGCCGATCGTTTCGATCGGGCCCGGCCCGCCCTGGCCGGCCGTGGCTCCCTCGTACTGGCCGTTGACGTCGCTGGCCAAGGTGGGTTGGAGCAAGGCGTGGTACAGCGCCGTGTAGAACACGGTTTGCTGCGGGGCTGTACCGCCACCGATCTGGATCCGGTTCAGCTCGTTCTGCCACGCCAAGTGAGCGCCGGCTTTGACCGATGCGAACGATGTCGATGGGGGATTCTCGGCCTTCAGATTGGCCAAGGCGTTCGACGCGCTCACATAGGAGATGCCCACCCGCACATCGACCACCGGATTCGCGCTGGGGTCGAAGCTGACGTAGGCGCCCGACCCTCGTCCGGCTCGGTGGTCGAAACCCTCGCCCCCTGAGGCCGTGGTGGCTCCGGGATGCAGCGTCGAGTTGTGCCAGGTGCCGTTGCCGGAAAAGGAGCGGTCGAACTGGGCGACGAAGTAGAGCTTGTAGTACGCCCGCAGGTCGGTGGGGTCGGCGGTCGAGCCGCAGGACCCGCCGCTGACCACCGACCCCGACACGGTCCGGGCCGAGGGATCGACGTTCACCGTGGCGTTGGTACTGCCGGCGGCAGAATTGGAAACGCGGAACAGCAGGTTGGCCGGCTGACTGGCGGGAAAGGTGAACTGCCCCGAACCGGTCCGTTTGGTCACGCTGAGTTGGACGCCCACACCGGAGTCCAAGGTCACGCCGTAGTAGCCGGGCTGGGCCACCTCGTTGTCGTGGGCGAAGGTGCTGGAGTAGATGGCATCGGTTACGTCTGCAGACGGAGACGAGGTGACCCGCCCCGGATAGGGCATGACGGGGATGTCGCCGGCCATGTCCGGACACCCACCGCTGCTCACATGGGTGAGGCTGAAGCCGCGCACCTTGGTCGTGGGGTACGTGTACTGGGCCGAGTCTCCGACGCTGGCGTCCTGGTCGCCGGCGGTGTCCACCGGGCTCCACTGGATCATCCCGAAGGGCAGCGAGGCACCGGGGAAGACGTTCCCACCCCCGGTTGTCCCGATCATGGGGTTCACGAGGGCCGTGGGGTCGCTTATCGTCGGTGCCTGTGCCCCTGCCGTGCCGCTCGGAGGGATGACCACGGCCGCCACCAGTGCCACCAGCGCGAGGAACCAGAGCCGTCGGAGCGGCGAGGTCGGGAGAATCACGCACTGATTCTGCCCTTAGTCCTGGTCGACCGGGGGTAGGGCCTGGAAAATGGTGATGGCCCCGGGTCCACGCCCTTCGACCACGAACGGAACATGGCTGACCTAAAGTCACCGTCGACGCTCATGATCGCACCTGCTCCATGATGAAGCCCGGCAACGTCCCACCGTGGCGATGAAGTCCGAGCGGGGCGACGGACTGCCCCCGGCCGGCCGGCGGGTGGCTCTGGCCGTGCCCATCGGGGTGGCTGTCGGTGCGCTCGCCCTCTTCATCGTGCCCTGGCAGGCGGCGGTTTTGATCGGCTGGTCGGCGGCGGCGCTGTTCTACGTCGTCGGCGTGTGGCTGACGGTCGGGGGCTTCGATGCGGCGACCACGAAGAAGCATGCCGTTCGAGAGGACCCCAGTGTGGCCACGACCGACCTGTTGGTGGTCAGCGCGGGCGTGGCCAGTCTCGCCGCTGTGGGCCTGGTCCTGGTCAAGGCGGGCAGCGCCCACGGGGGAACCAAGGCCTATCTCATGGTCATCGGCGTGTTCAGCGTGGCCGTGGCCTGGGCCGCGGTCCACACCGTGTTCACCCTCCGCTACGCCCGCCTGTTCTACTCACCTCCCATGGGCGGAATCGACTTCAACGAGGACGATGACCCGACCTATGTGGACTTCGCCTACCTGGCGCTGACCATCGGCATGACCTTTCAGGTCTCCGATACCGACCTCACGTCGAAACCGGTTCGCCGCTCCGCGCTGCATCACGCCCTCCTCTCCTATCTGTTCGGCGCCGTCGTCGTGGCGTTGGTGATCAACGTGGTCTCGAGCTTGCTGCACTGAGGGCGGCCGCCTGCCGAGCGAGAGTCCGACTCCGTTTCGTCGGGAGAGCGAGCGGGTATTTGAGGATCCGACAGGACAGGCTGCCCCTGTGGGGCGAAGATCTCTCGAAAGGAGTCGCCTCGTGTCACCCGAGTCCAAGACGCACCGGATCGCTGTCTTGCAGCAGGACAACGGCGAGCTCCAAGAAGATGTCGTCGAGCGGTCGACCGTGGAGCAGCCCGCGGATACCGATGCCGTCGGCGAACCTGATGGGCGAGACGACGCCGATACCGACGACGCCGACCGGCCGCGCTCCGATCGCGTCGTGCACAGCACCACGGTGGAGGATGTGGCCGAGCGTTCGCATCCGGCCGAGCCCGTGCCCGGGACCCTCCCGCGCTCGGACGGGTAGCGGTCCGGCCCGAGTACCGTCAGCCCCGGTGGGTCAGCCCGCCGTCGACGGCCAGCTCGATGCCGGTCACGTAGCTGGCCTCGTCGGAAAGCAGGAACCTGACCACCCGTCCGATCTCCATCGGCTCGGCCAGCCGTCCCAGGGGGGTCTGCCCGATCATGTGCTCCTCCACGCCGGGTTGGGTGAGGGCGGGGGCGAGCATGGGTGTGCGGACGTAGCCGGGACAGATCGCGTTGACCCGGATCCCCTCGGGCGCCAGGTGCTGGGCCATCGATCGGGTGGCCCCGAGGACCCCGGCCTTGGATGCGCAATAGGCCGGGATGGCCGGTTGGCCCAGCAGGGCCTCGATCGAGGCGACACCGACGATCGAGCCTCCGGGACCGGCTCGTCGGATCTCGGGCAGCACGGCCTGACTGGTCATCAGGTAGGCCCGGAGGTTGACGTCGAGCACGGAGTCCCACTGGGCCATGGTGATTTCGTCCACCGTGGCCACCAGGACGGCGCCGGCGGCGTGGACCAGCCCGCCGATGGGTCCGATGGCGGCACCACAGGTGGCCACCACCGCAGCCAGGACGTCGGCATCACCGGTCACGTCCACCTCCAGTCCCACCGCGTCCACACCGTGTTCCTCGGCGATCCGCGCCGCTGCGGTCTGGGCCCGGTCGCCGTCGAGGTCGACCAGGGCCACCGACCGGCCCACTGCGGCCACGGCATCGGCACTGGCCAGGCCGATGCCCGAGGCTCCGCCAGTGATCAGGACGCCGGTGGATGGTTGGCGGCACGGTTCAGTCATGGATCTCCTTGGGCTCGAGCGCGGCACGCAGCGCGGCGTGGGCGGAGGACGTGGCCAAGGCGGCGGCGGGCAGGACCCGACCGAGGGTGAAGAATCCGTGGAACATGCCTCCGTAGCGGACGTTGGTCACGTCGACCCCCGCTTCTCGGAGCCGGCCGGCGTAGGCCTCACCCTCGTCCCGCAGCGGATCGTGCTCGCCGGTGATGATGTGAGCGGAGGGCAGACCACCCAGGTCTTCGGCCAAGAGCGGCGACGCATACTGGTTCTGGCCGTCGGCCGGATCGGCCAGGTACTGGTCCCAATACCAGCGCATCTGTTCGGCCGTGAGGAAATACCCGGTTGCCTTGTCGAGGTAGGAGCCGGTGTCGAATGCGTAGGCCAGCACCGGATAGATGAGCAGCTGGAACCGGATGGGCGGACCGCTCCGGTGGCGCGCCATCAGACACACGGCAGCGGCCAGATTCCCCCCCGCGCTGTCACCGGCGACGGCCAGGCGGTCCTCGTTGACCCCGAGCTCGTGGGCATGGCCGGCCACCCACTGGAGGGCGCCATAGGCGTCGTCCACCGCAGCTGGAAACGGGTGCTCGGGCGGTTGGCGGTAGTCGACCGAGACCACCACGGCACCGGTGCCGTTGGCCAGCGACCGGCAGAGGTCGTCGTGCGTGTCGAGGTTGCACAGGACCCAGCCGCCACCGTGGCAGAAGACCACGACCGGGAGCAGTCCTGCGGCCGGCCGGTAGATGCGGACGGGCACCGGTCCCGCCGGCCCATCGAAGTGGTGGTCGGTCACCTCATGAACGGGTTCCGACTGGGGCGGACGGGGCAGCTGGGCCATCAGGCGCCGGGCTTCGGTCGCCCCGGTCCGGGTGATATCGGGAAAGGCGCGAGCCATCGCCTCCATGACGGTACGGGTGGTGGGATCGACGGTCATCACCCACCCCTCGACACGTTCATGGGACGCAGGCTACGCAGGTGGTGTCGGCCGCGTCGACGGGAGTGATGCCCCCATCACCCCGGGGCCACCCGGTCGCGGAAGTGGGGGATGACCTTCTCGCCCCAGTTGCGGATGGTCTCCAGGCAGATCTCCTGGGGAATCGTGCCCATCTGGATGAGGCACATGATCTCATCGGCACCGGCGTCTTCCAGGCGTTGCACGTATTCGATGGCGTGATCCACGGTGCCGTAGGCGTGGTTGACGTTGTAGGTCCCGAGGGTCGACGGGCGCACCGGGATGTTGGCCTCGTGCAGCTTGGCCACCATGGCGTCGGCGTCAGCCTTGATGGCGGCCACGTTGTCGTCGTCCTCGGTGTCCTGGGCCGGCGGGGGGGCGTTGCCATACCAGTGCCCGATCGACTCGGCGAAGAACCGCTGGCCGCGGGCACCCACGCGCAACGCTTCGTCGGCGTCGTCGAGGACGATAGTGGGACACAACGCGCTGAAGTGATCGTTGTGGACGGTCGAGACGAAGCGGCTGCCATCCCGTCGCTCCATGGCGCCGCGGTACAACTGGTTCAGGTGGGCGACTTCGTCCACCCCGGCAAAGCCGAGGACCAGCGCCCCGATGCCATAGTCGGCGGCCAGCTCCACCGTGCTCTGCTTGGTGCAGGCCATGAACAGCGGGGGGTGCGGCATCTGGACGGGGCGGGGGAGTACGGGATGGGGCTCGATGTCCAAGAGGCCGTGCCACTCGAACTCCTCGGTCAGCCACATGGCGCCGATCATGCGCAGCGCCTCTTCGACCTCGGCGTACGTCTTTCCCGGCTCGACGCCACACAGCGACATCTCCTGGAGTGTGGCACCTCGGCCGGCGCCCAGGTCGAGGCGTCCGCCCGAGAGGATGTCGAGCATGGCGGCGCGCTCGGCCGCCCGGACCGGGTGGTTGTAGCCGAAGGGCATGCACACCACGCCGTGTCCGATGCGGATGCGCTCCGTCTTGGCCGCCACGAAGGCCAGGAAGGTCTCCGGCGCGCTCATGTGGGCGTACCACTTGAGCGAGTGGTGCTCCACCGCCCACACCCGGTCGAACCCCATCTGCTCGCCCAGCACCGCTTGGTCGACGCAGTCCAGGATCACCTGCTGCTCGTGTTCGGGCGTCGGGTGATTGAGCTGGGCTTCGAAGATCATCGAGAACTTCATGGTCCGGACCCTCCCCTGCCGTTGTGTACCCAATTGATATAGTCCAAATAGGACCAGCGTCAAGCGGGACCGTCGTTCCTGGGTTCCTCCGGAGGTGGCGTCATGCCGCAGCAGAAGTCCACCAAGTTGTCGGGAACGGCCAACGCGGTATTGGGGTTGCTCTCGTTCGGGACGGAGCTCTCCGGCTATGACCTGAAGAAATGGGCCGATCACAGCCTCAGCCTGTTCTTTTGGAGCCCGGCCTCCAGCCAGATCTACGCGGAGCTGAGGCGGCTCGAGGCCCCCGGCTACGTGACCTCGCGCCAGGTGCCCCAGGACGACCTTCGGAACAAGCGCGTGTACCGCATCACCGACGCCGGTCGACAGCAACTGATCACATGGTTGGAGACCGAAGACATCGGTTCCCCGATGCTCAAGCACCCGGTGCTGATGCGCGTGTGGCTGGGGCATCTGGTCGGGTCGGACCGGCTGCGTGAGGTGATCGAGGAACACCGGGATCGGACCACGGCTCGGCTGGAGGACCTCCACCGCGACCTCGATATCGTGGCCGCCCGCGAGAATTGGGCCTATCCGGAGTTGATCATTCGCTGGTCCGAGCGCTACTACGAGGCCGAGCGGGACAACGCCGAGCAGTTGCTCCTCGAGCTCGACGCCATGGAGCGTTCACCGACACCACGGTAACGCCGGCGCCGGCAGAGGGAAGCCGGCCTCAGCTCGTGGTTCCGGTCCCGATCCGGAGCCGGACCACGCTCCCGGCGTCGGTGGCGCGGATCTGGACCAGATCGCACAGCTGATTGGCCAGCCACAGGCCCCGGCCGTCACTGCCCTCCACCGTTGGGCGCCGACGACCGGCCAGGGGCTCGGCAATACGGCCCCGGTCTCGTATCTCGCAGACGACCTCGTCCTCCTCTGTCCACACCGCGATGGTGCCCGCCCCGCCGCCGTGACGGAGGCTGTTGGTGCTTATCTCGTCGGCGGCCAGAATCAGGTCGGCCACACGATCGACCCCCAGCCCCGCCTGCGCGCCGTGATGGGAGACGAACCGGCGGACCTCGCCAACGTCACCGGGCCCGAACATCAGGACTGGCGCACCGTCAGGCACCTCCGACAGCGGCGAGGTATCCGGAGCGGCCCATGCCTGACTACCGGGATAGCTCGGACTCGGTCGCCCCACTCCCCGTTGACGGACGGTGGGGTGGGTTCGCACCGCCTCGTCGATCACCGTTGCATCGAGGGTGAGGACGTCGTAGGGACAGAGGAGCCAGAACGAGGGGTCGGCAAAGGCCAGGTTCAACAACGCCTCGTGCCGTTGGCACTCTGCCAGCTCGGCTGGGCTCCGGCCCGACCAGATCGGCTCGCCGATTCCCCGTACCCGGCCATGGGGAACGGCCTGAGTGTCCAGGAAGTCCTGCCAGGCCGGGATGATCCGGGCCGGGTTGGTCCCCACCTCGGCCATGTCGGCAAACAGGACATTGCCGCTGGTCGCGCTCAGCTCGCCCCGGAGGGACTTGATCTTGTCCGAGTCGACCACGACCAACACGGGCTCCTCAGCCGCCATCGCCTCCCGAATGAACTCCAGAGTGCCCCGGAGGAAATCGTCAGCACCCTGGTAGAGGAAGGCCTCATGCCGGTACCCGATCCAGGGCGTGGTCGATCCCGGGGCGAGATCGACCAGCTGGTTACGTTCCATTGATGCTCCCCGTGAGTGCGCTGGTGGCCTTGTACCCGCGGTGTGAATGTTTAACCACTCAACGTATTACTTGCCCGCGATTTCAGACCGCCATTTCAGATCGGGGCCGCAGAGGGGTGTGCGGAGGGTACTGATACCGAACGCCCGGTTTGAAACCTCCGGGTGCGGGGTACCGACGTCATGTCCGAGCCGATCTCAGCCTCTCACAGCGCTGAATTTCCGGACGGGACGGTGAGCGGGCGGCCCTTCCCCCGGGGCCGCCCCTCCCGCGTCCGGGCCCAGCACGACCGCTCAAGCAGGGTGGCTGGCCACGGAAAGGGCACGGAGCAGCTCGGCACAGAACGCAGGAAGATCATCCGGCTTCCGGCTGGTGATGAGCAGGTTGGGGCCGTCCGTGCACACCTGCACCTCGCGGTCGACCCAGTTGCCCCCGGCATTGCCGATGTCGGTTTTCAGGCTGGGCCACGAGGTGAGGGTCCTAGCGCGGACCACGTCGGCTTCCACCAACGTCCACGGTCCGTGACAGATGACGGCGGCTGGTTTGCCGGCGGCAAAGAACTCCTGGACGAATCGCACCGCCGCCGGAACCGTGCGGAGCTGGTCGGGGTTGGCCACGCCGCCGGGGAGGACCAGCGCGTCATAGTCGCTGGGGTCGGCCTCGCCGATCGTTCCGTCGACCGGGAAGGCATCGCCTTTGTCGAGATGGTTGAAGGCCTGAGCCGATCCCTCTTCGGGGGCCAGCAATTCGGCTCGGGCCCCGGCACCGACCACCGCCTCCCAGGGCGCGGTGAGCTCGACCTGCTCGACACCTTCGTTGGCCAGCATGAACGCAACCCGTCGACCCTGCAGTTGATCCGTCATGCTTATCGCCCTACCCGGCCTGGTCGGCCTCGAAACGCGACCGGCGATCGAGGTCGATCTTCGGGGATGGTGGGCCCGCCGGTACACTGCCCGTATGCCGTCGCCTGTGGATATCGGTGCCGGTCTGCGGGCGACCGGGCCGACCGATCCGGCCTCGGTGCCCGCACTGGTGGCCGCGGCGGTGGATGAGCTGGGCGCCACCGACATCGTGGTCTACGTGGTGGATGTGGAGCAGCTCTGGCTCGTTCCCCTACCCGACGAGTCGACCCACGTGGCCGTACCCGAGCCTGAAGGAGTGGCCACCTCCATGGCCGGCCGCGCCTTCATCACGCAGTCGTCCATGACCGTCGATCGCGACGAGGGCGCTCGGGTGTGGACGCCGGTTGTCGCCGGCTCGACCCCGACGGGTGTGCTGGCCGTCACCGTGCCCCGGGGGGACGAGGAGTCCGTGCGGGCCTGCGAGGAGCTGGGCCTGTTCGCCGGCTTGCTGATGGCGGCCCAGGGCCGGACCACCGACGCCTTTCGGCTCCACCAGCAGCGACAGTCGATGAGCCTGGCCGCCAGCATGCAGTGGGAGCTGCTCCCGCCGCTGGTATTGGACCTCCCCGACGTGTCGGTGGCCGGCATGCTCGAGCCCGCCTACGACGTCGGGGGCGACGCCTTCGACTACGCACTGAACGGGCCCGTCCTGGAGGTGGCCATCCTCGACGCCATGGGCCACGGCGTGCGCTCGGCCATGGTCGCGGCCTTGGCTGTCGGCACCTATCGCCATGCCCGGCGCGAGGCGTCGACTCTGGTGCACATGCATGCCAACATCGAGTCCACCTTGAGCGCCCGGTTCGGAGGCGAAGCCTTCGCCACCGGCCAGCTGGCCCAGCTCGAGCGCCAGACGGGCACGTTGACCTGGGTGAATGCCGGACACCCCCCGCCGTTGCTCATTCGGGACAGCCGGGTCGTCGGCGAGCTCCGGTGCCCTCCCACTGTGCCCTGGGGACTCGAGGCCGGTGAGGCGCACATGGCGACCGAGACCCTCGAGCCCGGCGACGGCGTGCTCTTCTTTACCGACGGGGTTACCGACGCCGAGGCTCCTGACGGCGTGGAGTTCGGCGCCGAACGCTTGGCCGATCTCGTCGGACAGGTGATGTCGGAAGGGCTTCGGCCTGGGGACGCCGTTCGCCGGCTGGTCCGGGCCGTGATCGATTACAAGACCACCGAGCTCCGCGACGATGCCTCCATGGTCCTGGTCCGCTGGGAGGGGATGCCGGCGGCCCGCTGAGGGTCGGCTGACGATGGCGAACACACGTTCGTGTTCGGCTACAATAGGCCGTCGATGGTTGCCAGACAGGGCTCGTTGTTCGACTTGGGCGAGGCGATCGAGCCCCGCGCCGGGGAGTCGGGCGTGTCCCGAACCGATCTTGGCCACGGAGCCTGGATCGACGTGGGGCGAGACTGGTTGGCCGGGGCCGACCCACTGTTCGATCGATTGTTCCATGCCGTGGAGTGGCGGGCCGAGCAACGGCCCATGTACGACCGGGTGGTCGACGTGCCCCGCCTGATGCACTTCTACGACACGGGGGAGTCCCTACCCGATCCCGCTCTCGATCAGGTCAGAGAGGCGCTGACCCATCAGTACCGGCACGAGGTGGGCGGCCCCTTCTGCACCGCGGGGCTGTGCCTGTACCGCGACGGCAGGGATAGCGTCGCCTGGCACGGCGACAGAATCGGGCGTGGAGCCATCCACGACACGCTGGTGGCGATCATCTCGCTCGGCTCACCTCGCCGCATGCTCCTTCGGCCACGAGGCGGCGGCCGGGCCCAACGCTACGAGCTGGGTCACGGGGATCTGCTGGTCATGGGAGGGAGCTGTCAGCGAACCTGGGAGCACGCCATCCCCAAGACCACCCAGTCGGTGGGGCCCCGCATCAGCATCCAGTTTCGTCCAGATCGGGTTCGCTGACAGTCCGGCCTGCCGCACGGTCGAGCGGCTAGCGGATCTCCCCCTCGCCTTTGATGTGAGCGCCCTTTTCGGCCATGTCCTTGTAGTGCTCGGCTACCTGCTCCTCGTCGTCACCCAGTTCGGCACGAGCCTTGTCGGCCGCCGCTTCCTCCTCGGGCGTGGCCAGGCGGTCTGCTTCGTGAGCCGAGTGCTCGTCCACCCGCTCCACCGCATCGGTCGCTTCGGACGGCTCCGTTCGGTCATCGCTCATGAAGGCCTCCTGTTGGTTCGTCTGCTCATTCCGAACGTATACCCAGCCCAGGCTGGTTCGGACCCTTTGGGGGTTACCCGTCCTGGCTGTGGACGAAACCGTGACCGCATGGCCAAGCCGGAACCTCAGCGACGGGGAAGGCGGACCACCGAGAGGAAGAAGTCGTCGATCTGACGCACGACGGTGATGAAGGCCTCGAACTCGACCGGTTTGGTGACATAGGCGTTGGCATGAAGGTCGTAGCTGCGCAGCACGTCTTCCTCGGCGTCGGATGTGGTGAGGACGACGACGGGAATCTGTCGCAAGGATTCGTCGGCCTTGATCCGAGCGAGGACTTCGCGACCGTCGAGGCGGGGCAGGTTGAGGTCCAACAGGATGAGATCGGGTCGGGGCACGTCGTGGTAGTCCCCTTGGCGCCGGAGAAAATCGACCGCCCGTTCGCCGTTGTCGACGACGTGGAGGTTGTGCACCAGCTTGGAGCCGACCAGTGCCTCTCGGGTGATGAGGACATCGCCGGGGTCGTCCTCGACCAGGAGGACTTCGATCGGCGTGGCCTCATCGATGAAGTTCATGGCGTCGTTGCTCCTGTGGTCGCCGGGAGAGTGAACCAGATTCGAGTGCCCGGGTAGCGGTCGGTATCGAGCCAGATGGTCCCGCCGTGGAACTCGACGATCTTGCGGCACAGGGCCAGGCCTATCCCCGTTCCCGCATAAGCCTCCCGGGAGTGTAGGCGTTGGAAGATGACGAATACCCGTTCCGCGAACCGGGGCTCGATGCCGATCCCGTTGTCGGTGACCGAGCAGAGCCATGACGGACCGTCTCGGAGCGCTTCGATCTGCACGTCGGGCCTTGCGCTGGTCCGGAACTTGATGGCGTTGCCGATCAGGTTCTGGAACACGTTGGTGAGCAGCCCGCCATCGCCCCGTACGATCGGGAGTGCAACCACGGTGATGGCTGCGCCAGACTCGTCGATGGCCGCATCGAGGCGTTTCACCGCCGCGTCGACGCAGGCGCCAAGGTCCACGTCGGCAAACAGTTCCGTCGTTCTTCCCGCCCGGGAAAAGGCCAGCAGGTCGTTGATGAGCCCCTGCATCCGCTTGGCCCCGTCCACGGCGAACTCGATGTACTGATCCGCTCGGTCATCGAGTTGATCCTGATAGCGCTGCTGGAGCAGCTGACAGAAGCTGGTGACCTTGCGGAGCGGCTCTTGCAGGTCGTGGGAGGCGACGTAGGCGAACTGCTCGAGCTCGGCGTTGGACCGCCCCAGCTCGGCGTTGCGCAACACCAACTCGGCCCGGGCCCGTTCGATCTCGTCCACCTCGCCCACGATGCGCAGGCGCATGGCCTCCGAGTCGCCGGCCAGCGTCTGGAATTCGGGAGGACCGGTGGGCGCGATGGGGTGGCCGAGGTCACCGTCAGCCACTTGGCGGGCGTCTCCCCCGATGCTGAGGAGGGGATCGGACACCCAGACTCGAACCGCCCTTCGTCCCCCCAACCCGGCCACCACGGCGACCAGCGCCGCCGCCACCAGCACGATGGCCAGTTGGGTGGTGGCGTCGTTGAGGCGGTTGGTAGCCTGCTGCCCGGCCCGGGCCAGGGCATCGTCGAGGTTCTGCATGGCCGCCCGGTACTGGTCGAAAAGCTGCTTGGACCGGTCCAGAGCGGCGTTGGAAGCGAAGGCGGTGTTGCCGGCCCGGGTCACGACGATGGCCGGCAGGGCGAAGTCCTGCTGCCAGGTCCGCCCCCGCTGTTCAGCTTGGTCCACCAGGTCGATGAGGCCTGGTTGATCGGAGAGGAGGCGGTGCAACTGGGTGGAGGCCGCCTGTTGGGCCGCAAGACCCTGGGTATAGGGCTGCAGGAAGGACGATTGCCCGGTGAGCACGTATCCCCGGACGCCGGTTTCCTGATCGAGGAAGGCCGCCAGTAACTGTTCCGAGGTCAATCGGGCCGGATCGATCTGGTTGAACAGGGTCGAGCGACCATCCAGCAGCCGGGCAAAGGAGAAGGCGCTGACGCCCAGGGCGACGAGCAAGAGCACCAGCGCCACCATGAAGACAGCTCTGAGCCGTGCTCGGAGGGTCATCCGGTGTAGGCGGGGGGAAGGTGACCACCGTCGGGCTCGGTGGCGAACGCCACCGTCGTCGGTCATTCCGACCAGTGCTGGGCGTTCGACAGTAAAAAGAGGGCGACGTCGTCACGCAGCGCCTCCCCGTTGGCTGCCTCGACCTCGCGCACCAGTTGGTCGGCCACCAACCCGAGCTTGGATGCGTCGGGCATGAGCCGGGCGAACATGGCCATCAGGCCATCTGCCCCCAGCCGTTCGCTGCCCCTCCCGGTGCGGCCCTCGATGATCCCGTCGGTAAACAGGAGGAGCGTCCATCCCGAACCCAAATCGACATGGTTGGACTTCCACGATCCGTCGCTGACCACGCCGAGCGGAGGGCCTCGATGGAGCACGGACAGGTCCTTCGGCGCT
>DASZLD010000141.1:0-5078 GCA_035552655.1 Acidimicrobiales bacterium | reverse complement strand
AGGCATTGGGTCAGCAGTCTGCCGAGCGCGCCGTTTGTACCTGCGCGCCGTTGCGCGCTGTTTATACCTTCGCGCCGTTGCGCGCCGCAGCCGCGCCTGGTTCAGGTGAGCCGGCTCAGGGGTGCTGGCTCGAGACCGAGACCACCTCGCCGGTCATGAACGTGGCGTACTGACTGGCCAGGAAGACGATCACGTTGGCCACCTCCCAGACCTCCGCCGCCCGCCCGAAGACCTCCCGGCGGCTGAGCTCCTCCAGCTCCTCCTCGGCCATCACCTTGTTCAGGAAGGGGTGGTGGGCCAGGCTGGGCGCCACCGCGTTGACACGGACGTTGTACGGGGCAGCCTCCACCGCGCTGCACCGGGTGAGGGCCATGACCCCGGCCTTGGCCGCGGCGTAGTGGGCCTGGCCGGCCTGGGCCCGCCAGCCCAGGACGGAGGCATTGTTGACGATCACCCCGCCGCCCAGCACGTAGAGGTGACGGAGGGCGGCCCGGGTGCACCGGAAGGTGCCGGTCAGGGTGATGTCGAGCACCTTGGACCACTGCTCGTCGGTCATCTCCACGATGTCCGCCTGTCCCCCCAACCCGGCGTTGTTGACGGCAACGTCGAAGCGCCCGTGGGCCTCGACGGTGGCGTCGTAGAGGTGTTGGACCTGGGCCTCCTCGGTGACATCACAGCGGAGGGCCAGCGGTCGGTTGCCCCCGGCCAGCTCAGCCAGCTGGTCGGCCGTCTCACCCAGACGCCGCTCGTGGGCGTCGGAGACCACGACGGTGGCCCCCTCCTCGATGCACCGTTTGGCCGTGGCGAAACCGATGCCGGTTCCCGCCGCAGCCGTGACCACCACGATCTTCCCCTCCAGCAAGCCGTGCCCGGGGGGCGGGGTGGGAGGAGCGGGCATCGCCTGGTCATCGGCGCCGGTCGCGCTGGACAGGTCGGTCATGAGGGGTCCCCTTTGGGCTTGGGTGTCGGTTCGGGTGTCGGTTCGGTCTGTGTCGGTGCGGTCTGTGTCGCTGCCCGTCTGGGCGTGGCTTGGGCCTTGGGCTCGGGCGGCAGCCCCAGGACCCGTTCGCCGATGATGTTCTTCTGGATCTCGTTGGAGCCGCCGTAGATGGTCTCGGACCGACTGAACAGGAACGAGCGCTGCACCTCGTCCAGCTCGTAGGGGAAGGCCTCCGCCACCATGGAGGCCGGGCCGATGAGGTCCATGGCCAGCTCACCCAAGGCGCGGTGCCAGGTGGCCCAGTACAGCTTGATGATCGAGGCCTCCGGCGGCGCCACCGGCCCGTCGATGTTGGACAGGCTCCGCAGCGTGTTGTAGCGCAGGATGGCCAGCTCGGCGTAGGCGCCGGCCAGCCGCTGGCGCATGACCGGATCGCTGGCCTTGCCATTCTCCTGGGCCAGCTCGATGAGATGGTCGAGCTCCCGGCGGAAGGTCAGCTGGTGGCCGAGGAGGGCCACGCCCCGCTCGAAGGCCAGAGTGGCCAGGGCCACGCGCCACCCATCCCCCACCTCACCGAGCACGTTCTCTCTGGCCGTGCGGGCCCCGTCGAAGAACACCTCGTTGAACTCCGAGGTCCGGGTGAGCTGGGTGATGGGGCGGACCTCGATCCCCGGTTGGTTCATGGGCACGAGGAGATAGGACAGCCCCTTGTGGCGAACCGAGCCGGGCTCGGTCCGACAGACCACGAAGCACCAGTCGGCGGTGTGGGCCAGCGACGTCCACACCTTCTGGCCGGTGACCACCCACTCGTCCCCGTCCAGTACCGCCTTGGTCGACACGTTGGCCAGGTCGCTGCCGGCATTGGGCTCGGAGTAGCCCTGGCACCACAGCTCGGTGCCGTTGCGGATGGCGGGGAGGAAGCGCTCCTTCTGCTCGGGCGTGCCGTAGTGGATGATGGTGGGGGCGATGAGCCCCTCCCCCATCACGTTGACCCGACCCGGGGCTTTGGCCTTCACGTACTCCTCGTTGAAGATGACCTGGTGGCCGATGGACGCCCCCCGGCCCCCGTACTCGGTGGGCCAGCCCAGACCGGTCCAACCCGCCTCGGCCAACACCTTCTCCCAGCGCAGGCGGGTCTCGAACCCGTAGGTCTCGTCGCCCGATCCCCCCCGTCCACCGAGGGCGGCGAACTCCCCCACCACGTGATCGGTGAGCCAGGCGCGCACCTCCTTGCGGAAGGCCTCGTCCTCGGGTTGGTCTCGAAGGTTCATGGATTCCGTTACTTGTTGCATGCGGCGGCCAGGCGGGAACTGGAGTTCCGGAGGACCTTACCGTCGTCATGGAGGAGCCGAGGGGCCCAAGTCCTTTTCATCTCCCATCGGCTGAGCCGGCGCTACGGCGTCAGACGCGGATGACTCGGAGCCCGGGGATGTCGTCGTAGTCGTTGTCCTGGGATGCGACCGCCAGGTTGTTGGCAATGGCCGTCGCCGCGATCCACGAGTCGTTGATGGGCATGCGCCTTCCCGCGTCCCGGAGGGCAAGGCGCAGGTTGGCCCAGGCGTGAGCAACTCCCTCGTCGATGGGCAGGGGGTCGAGCGCCGCTGCCGCGAAGAGGGTGTCCAGCCGTCGGGCCCGGGCCGGTCCGTCCTGCGCGGCCAGGACCCCGAGGCGGAGCTCACCGACGGTGACCACTGAGACGGCGACGCGCTCAGGGGGATGGGCGGAGAGTGGCCGATCGTGCTCGACCGCGATGAAGAGCGACGTATCGGCCAGCGCCAACTCCCCATCTTCCCCATCTTCCTTGCCCGCCGGGCTCACGGGATCGGAAGGTCGTCGGTGGTGTCGGGCAGAAGAGCCTCCAGCTCGCGGGTGAGCCCGGGGTCGGCCAGCCATCGGCCGCTGTCTCCGAAGAACGAATTCCAGGGCATTGACCTGGGCCGGGCGGGCAAGGGCAGTAACACGGCCACGGGACGACCGCTCACCGTTACCCGCAGGCGCTCGCCGCGTTCGACCCGACGGAGCACGGCGCTGACATCGTTGCGAAGGTCACGGGCCGGTATGTCGGTCATGGGTAGGACTGTAGCAGTTCTGCTACAGTCCATAGGCGAGGTCGGGCTGGTTGCTCTGGGGTCTGAGCGCGCCAGGCGGGAGGATGCCGCACGGCGAACCGGTTGATCGAGAAGGCGCAGTTACCGGCGTGCGACGACTTCTATCCATGGCCCATCGTCCGACACCGCCTCGACCGACAGCCCATTGTTTGCCATCAATCCGGTCAGCTCATCGGGTTCCCAGTTGTAGAACCAACGTCGACCGAGAGGCAGGTCGTCAGCCCATCCAGTCATGCCACCGGTCTTTACCGATATGCCGAGCGGCGCGCCGACTTTTGACACGCGAGCAAGTTCCCCGAGAGCGATACCTGTATCGTCGAAAGGAAGATGTATCAAAGAGGCGCTGGCCCACACGGCGTCGAATGATCCCGACAGTGCGGGCAGCGACCGAAGATCACCATGGATCGTCGGTCCTTCCTTTCTGGCCAGACGAACGAAGTTCTCGTTCAGGTCGACTCCCACACCCATATGACCGTGATGGCGCAGACGAGCGAGGTCGCGCCCTGGCCCGCAGCCAGCATCGAGCACGAGTGCGTTCGGCGGCAATAAAGCCGCGAACCGTCCAAAGGGACCGGCGACTGCATCCGCACCGGAGAGGGCAAATGAACCCGGATCGTCCGAGTAGCTGGCCACGCTGATGGCCACAACGTCGTCGGGCGGCCCACCCGCGCTCTTGTCTGGGCTCACAATTCGAAACCGTATGCGATCCTCACTGGTCGGATACCGTCTCTCGCCGTCCTGATGAGCGATATGTCCAGGAATCCACCGGGGGACGGGTTCAGGAGACACTCAACCAATGAGATCCAAGGCGTCATTGGGCGGGAACATCTCCCGGTAGGGAGCGGTTTAACCTCGTGATGGGTCGGGTTCGCCTGTGGCGGATCGTGGTGGGGCAGAGACGAGAGGGTAGCCATGACAGACGCGACAAATACGACGGGGACGACAGGGACGGCGGGCAAGGTGGAGCTAACCGACAAGGAGTGGCAGGAGCGGCTGTCGCCGGACCGCTACGCCGTGTTGCGCCAGAAGGGGACCGAGCCGGCCTGGTCGGGCGAGCTGCTCCACGTCGACGGCGACGGCATGTTCACCTGTGGCGGGTGTGGCGCCGAGCTGTTCGAGGCGGGCACCAAGTTCGAGTCGGGATCGGGTTGGCCCAGCTTCTACGAGGCCGTCAACCAGGGAGCGGTGGAGGAGCACAAGGACCGCGCCTTCGGCATGGTGCGTACCGAGATCACCTGTGCGCGCTGCGGCGGGCACCTCGGGCACGTCTTTCCCGACGGTCCCAACCCCACCGGGCTCCGCTACTGCATGAACTCGCTGGCCCTCGACTTCGAGCCCAAGGAGGGTTCGGATACAACCGACCAGTCCTGAGCGGGCGGTCAACAGCTGCCACAGCCGACGTTTAACTAACGAGGTCGAAAAGGGAGATACACTACTGACGGTGGTCTTATAACTTCAGAAAGTGAATCTTCTTGCCGCATTTCTCGACTGACGATGAGCATGGCGGGCCTAGGTCGAAAAGACGGATGCGCAACCGAGGGCATTGCGGGCCGACTCTTGCCGGGACCGCGTGGCGATGGGCCCTGATCTCCGGGCTGGCAGCCATGGTCATGGTCGCAGCCACCACAACAACGAGTGCGGCAGCTATCCCTGCCAGCCCGACCACGACATCGGGAGCTGCCACCGCCGGCGTGTCGGCGACGCCGACCACGACAACGCCGGTGCCAACCACGAGCACCACCGCGCCGAGCACCACCGCGCCGAGCACGACAACGCCGAGCAATACCGCGCCGACACCTGCCTCTGAACCGGTTGGCCCTGCCCCGGCGGCCACACCGACGTGCGGCGGTTCGACGCTCTCGCAAGGCCAGACACTCACCGCGGGGCAGTGCCTCGTGAACGGGCAGTTCGAGACGATCATGCAGACCGACGGCAACCTCGTCACCTATGACCAGTCTCAGGGGACGCCAGTATGGTCGACCGGTACGCTCGGCAACCCGGGGGCGTACGTCATCCTGTCGTCGACTGGC
>DASZLD010000140.1:0-24966 GCA_035552655.1 Acidimicrobiales bacterium | reverse complement strand
TCGTCCTCGGGATCCCCGTTCATCCGGTCGGTGCGTCACCCGTCGGCGTGCCTCGGGAGCTCAGCACGGCGCCGTCACGCATGCGCCGTGTGCTCGATGCCAGTTCGTCGGCCGACTCCATGGCCCGATGGATCAACCCGGTGAGCGCCTGGCGGGATCCGGCACCCGACTCGCCTTCCGAGTCCCCCACCGGTTCGCCGCCGCCGCCACCGTCGCCAGCACCGGAACCCGGTCCGGCCCCGGACGAGGAGGCCCGAAGCGAGCTGACACCGTTGGTGGCCGATCCGGCCAGGCGGGCGGCCCGTTCCCAGTAGGAACGGAACATGCCGATGTCGAAGGCGCCGTCGCGCAGGCGGGCCTGGGTCAGGAGCCGGGCCGGTGGCCGCTTCACGTCCGAGACGATGTGCAGAGCGGCCAGAGCCCGCAGGACGTACCACGTGGTGTCGATCTCCCACCACATCAGTCCCTGGCGGGCCGACGCGGGAAGATAGTGATGGTTGTTGTGCCAGCCCTCGCCGCCGGTGACCAACGCGATGAACAGCGAATTCCTGCTGGTGTCCGGAGTGGCGAACCGGCGGCGGCCGAAGACATGGGCCAGCGAGTTGACGATGAAGGTCCCGTGCCACAACAGGACGGTGGACAAGAAGAAGCCGATGATCAGTCCACCCCATCCCCCCACGAGCAGGCACACCACGCCCAGGATCCACGGACCGACCCAGTGGAACTTGTCCAGCAGCCGCAGTTCGGGGTAGGCGGCGAAGTCGCGGATGGCGCTCTCGTCGGTGCCCTTGTAGCGGTTGGAGAGGATCCAGCCGACATGGCTCCACCAGAACCCGTCCCTGGGCGAGTGGATGTCCCGATCGGTGTCGGTGAAGCGATGGTGGATCCGGTGGTGGCCGGCCCACCACAGGGGGCCCTTCTGGGCTGCGGTCGTCGCTCCCAACGCGGTGAGGAACTGCGGGACTCGACCCATCTTGTAGCTGCGATGGGCGAAGTACCGGTGGTAGCCAGCGGTGATGAGGAACATGCGCCCCACGTACAGCACGGCGCAGAGGACCCAGTCCTGCCAGGTGATGGTGACGAAGAAGGCCAGGAAGGGAACCAGGTGGACGAGGAAGAAGGGGATGGCCGACAGCCAGGCCATCCCAGTGGCGGTGCCTTCGACGGACTCGTCAACCATGGTGTCGCCGATGTTCGCTTGGCTCACGGCGTCCTCACCAGGATCGGAGCCCGGCACGGGCCGGACCGGCCATGACCCGAAGCGGTCCGTCCGGGGAGCATCGCCTCATCGTACCGTGCACTCGGTGGCGGTGAGAGATCCGGCGCCCGGCACGGCCTCATCCGTCCACGTAGAGGTTCCCGTCCGCCGCGGTCACGGGAATGGCGGTGAGGCCCCGGGTGGCCGGTCCCCGTTCGACGGCGCCGGTCCGGGCATTGAACTCGGATCCGTGACAGGGACAGGCGATGATGTCGCTCGATTTGGCGAAGGCCACCGTGCACCCGGCATGGGGGCAGATGGCGCTGAAGGCCACGAAGGAGCCGGCCGCCGGCTGCAGGACCAGACCGGGGCCGCCACTGGCCGGATCGGTGAACTGGGCCGCGTTCCCCACCGGGACGTCCGAGGAGGGTCCCAGGCGGTGTCCGGTCGGCTTCGGCACCGTGGTGGTGGGGGGAGCGTCGGTGGTCGGGGTGGTGGTCGATGCCGGAGCAGGGGCGGAGGTGGTCGGAGATGTCGGGGCGGTTCCGATGGTGCCGGTGCCCCCCTCGCTGTCCGCCGCCGCCTTGGTGCCACCGGCCAAGCGCCCGATCCAGGCGGCCAGGCCCCCGGTGGCCAGGACGGCGGCGGCCAGCACGCCGGTCGTTGCCGCCCGGCCCAACAGGGTGCGCCGGTCCATCGCCGTCCCCTCGGAAGCCGGCCGCAGCCGTCCCAGGTAGGTGTCGAGGGAGGGGGCGCCACCGGCCCCGGCAATGAGGAGGGGCGTCCAGGCGAAGAAGAAGACGATGTCGGAGCCGGTGAAGTAGGGCGACGAATCGAAGCTCACGGTCAGGAACAGACCCAAGGAGATGGCCATCCCCCCCAGGGCGGCGATGCGCGTCCACAGCCCGACCAGGACCCCGAGCCCCACGGCCAGCTCACCGATGGCGATGATCGCTCCCACCGCCGGGGCGATGTGGACGAGCGCGCCCAGCAGACCGTGGATGGGACTGGTCTGCTCGGCTCCCACCAGCTGGGCATGAATCGAGGTGGGGCTGTTGTCGTTGAAGAACTGGGGATCGGCCAGTTTCTGGAGTCCGGCAAAGACGAAGGTCACGCCCAAGAACAGTCGGAGAGGAATGAGCACCCAGCCCGCGTTGCCCATCACCTCGGGAGGAGGCCGCCACCACGGTCGCGGCTGCTCGGGGCTCGGCGCCGACCCCTGGTGTTCGTGCACGGTCCCTGCTTCGATCAGGTCGACGGCTCGCGCACCGGGAGCCCCGCTGCGGTATAGACGGCATCGACCACGGCCATGTTGGCCACGGCGTCGGCGGTGGTGGTGATCACCGGCCCACCGGCCAGCACGGCGGCGGCGAAGTGCTCGAGCTGGTACTGATAGGTGGAGGGGCCGGCCAGGTGCTCGATGCGCTTGCCCGCCGGGGTCCGCACCACCAACCGGTGGTAGTGCTGGGGAGCAACCGGGTTGAGCACCCGCAGCTCGCCCCGGTCACCGGTCACCCGCACGCCGATCCGCAGTACCTCCGAAGACCACATCGACGTATGCATGCGGGCCGTGCGACCGTCGGCGAAGGACAGGTCGGCCACCATGGCTCGATCCACACCGGGCGAGGACAGCTTGGCCCGGGCCGAGACCACCTCGGGCTCAGCCCCGGCCATGAGGCGGATCATGTTGAGGGCGTAGCAACCGGCGTCCATGGTGGCCCCACCGGCCAGATCCAGCCGGTAGCGGATGTCCCGGCGGTTCGGCAATGGGAAGCACATCCATGCCTCGATGTGCCGTACCTGGCCGATGAGGCCTTGATCCACCACCTCCCGCATGCGGGCGGCCAGGGGGTGATGCCGGTAGTGGAAGGCCTCCATGATCACCAGGCCGGCCGCATCGCCCGCCCGGGCCACGGTGGCCGCTTCGTCCGCATTGGCGGTGAACGGCTTCTCGCACAAGACGTGCTTACCGGCGGCGATGGCGGCCAGGGTCCAGCGTCCGTGCAGGCCGTTGGGCAGCGGGTTGTAGACGGCGTCGATGTCCGGGTCCCCGATCAGTGCCTCATAGGTGGGCTGGACCCGCTCGATGCCGTGCTTGTCGGCGTAGTGTCGCGCCCGCACGGGGTCGCGGGCGGCCACGCTGACCACCTCCACGTCGGGCAGTGCCCGGGCCGGGCGGATCAGGGCAGCGGGGGCGATCTTGGCTGCGCCCAGAATGCCGATGCGCAGGGGGCTCATGGGCCGTGACGTTACCGGCTGCTCGACCCCGGTATGGGGTCGCCAGACGCTTCGCCTAGTCGTCGAGCTGGGGAATGGCCAGATCGGAGAGGCCTTCCCGCCAGACCTCCTCTTCCACCAGCTCGCGGCTTCGCCATCCTTCGCTGGTCCGGATGAGCGAGTGGTTGTAGTAGCCGCCGCCGGGCGCATAGCGCTGGGAGCCGTCGGGACCCTGCAGGTACATCGGGTTGAAGAAGTAAGCCCGGACAGTTGCGGTGTCGCCCTCGATGGCGACCCGCTTGTTGCCCAGCAGGTGCTGGCGGACGGGGAAGGCGGCCAGGGCCAGGGCCAGCCACTCCTTGATCTGGGCGCGGTCCCCGGCGATACCGCCGGCCGAGGTGTAGTCGATGCGGGCGTCGGAAGTGAAGACGGTGTCGAGCAGCTCCCAGTCGGCGCCGTCGACGGCCATGGTGTAGCGGGTCAGGAGGTCGTCGATGGCCAACCGGTCCATGAGCACCTGCGTCGCTGCATCGAGCTCCGACATCACGCTGCCTTTCCGATGACCTGATCGGCGAATTGCTCCATCAGCTCGATCTTCTGTTCGATTGTCGAGTTGTAGCCGCGGTCGGCGTCCTGATTGGCCACCATCCACGGGGCGCAGATCCAGTCGGTCACGCCGGCATCCTCGAACCGCCGGATCAGGGCGGGCTCGGGCTGGGCCGCCACCGTGGCGAAGATGCGGAAGCCCTCGAGGGTGCGACCGGCGCCGGCCACGGCGGCCTTGACGCTGTCGATCTGCTCCATGGCCAGATCGGGCGGAAGTACCCGGGCCGCGGCCCAGCCGTCTCCCAGGGCGGCCGTCCGACGGAGAGCGGGTGGCGAGTCACCGCCGATGATGAAGGGCACGGGCCGGGTGGGGGCCGGGTTCACCTGCATGAGGGGGACGTCGTAGTGCGTCCCGTGGTACTCCACCCAGCCGCGGTGCCACAGGGCCCGCAGGGCCGGGATCATGTCATCGAGCCGGGCCCCCCGGTCCGAGAACTCCTGTCCGGTGAGGTCGAACTCCTCCTCGCACCACCCCGCCGCCACCCCCAGGTTGATCCGATTGTCGGACAGGACGGCGGCGGTGCCCACCAACTTGGCCACGGTGATCAGGTCTCGGGCCGGGGCGATGTAGACCCCGGTGGTGAACTGGAGGGTGCTGGTCACCGCAGCCATGGCCGAGATGGCGCACCACGAATCGGGCCAGTCGGTCTCGGGGGCCCACACCGGTGACCCGTCCTCGTAGGGAGAGTACGTGTATCGGGACCGAAGCTCTTTGGGGTAGCAGAGATGGTCGGACACGTACATGCCCGAGAAGCCCAGATCCTCCGAGGCCGTGGCCATCTGCAGGTACTGATCGGTCTCCAGGAACGCCACGCTCTGATGGAACTGCATCGCACCTCTCCCCCACCGCGGCCGATCCACTGCCGTGCGGCACCGGATGCGGACACTGGTGTGGCACGGTAAGCGTGACCGGCCCGCCC
This sequence comes from Acidimicrobiales bacterium, assembly GCA_035552655.1. GTDB lineage: Bacteria > Actinomycetota > Acidimicrobiia > Acidimicrobiales > RAAP-2 > DASXMT01. The sequence goes on along the minus strand of DASZLD010000140.1, from coordinate 20,025 downwards.
GTCAACCGGGGGACGGTGCCTCCGTTCAATCGAGGGGCAGTTGGTCTCGTCGTGACCCTCCGCCCAAGCGCCGTACCGCGGCGGTGGCGTTCCAGCGCAGGGCGCCGGCCAGGTCGATGGCGTGCTCCAAGGGGGTGTAGTCGGGCCGGGCCGCGGCGGCGGCCAAGGCACGGTCGAGGTCGAGGTCGTGTTGATCGAGCACGATGGAGAAGTCACGACGCATGGGCTCGGCCAGGTCGTAGCCAAAGGATCGATAGAGCCGGGCGAAGAACGGCTTGTACAGGCGCACCCGTTCGTGCAGTCCCGACGAATGGGACATGGGGTTCTTGGGCCGTCGCCGGATGTAGTCGGGCAGGAGGTCGGCGAAGGCCTGACGGATGACCCATTTCTCCTGGCCGTCGCGCACCTTGAGCCCGATGGGCATGCGCATGGCCAGTTTCACCAGGGCCAGGTCCAAGAAGGGAACCCGGGTCTCGACCCCGTTGCCCATGCTGGTCCGGTCGACCCGCTGCAGTTCGGTCCGGCTCAGGTTTCGGATCTTGTGCTGAAACAAGCGCTGGCGAAGGTTGTCCCCCACTTGCCGGTACATGTCGTAGCCGCCGAAGAGCTCGTCCGATCCGTCTCCGGACAGGACGACTTTGACCCCGGTGCGATGGACTCGTTCGAAGAGCGGCTTGGACACCAAGGCGTTGATGATGTCGCCGTACTCGGTCAGCTCGGACATGGCGATGGCGGATCGCACATCGTCGAACCGGAGCTCGCTGGGCCGGAGCTCGATGATCTCGTGAGGGACGCCGAGGTCTGCGGTCAGGCGCCGGGCGTAGCGGAGGTCATCGCTGTCCGACGTGCCTACGGTGAAGGCGACGCAATCGGGATGCATGGCCTGGACGTGGAGCAGGGTCAGCGCACTGTCGACCCCTCCGGAAAGGATCACGCCCACCGTGAGGTCGGTGTCCACCCGGACCCGAATGCTGTCCTCCAGGGCACCGCGCACCAGGGCCATGGCCTCCTCGGGGTCCTCGATGGGATCCTCGTCCTCCCCCAGCCGCATCAGGTCCACATAGGGCGACAACTCGGGCACCGAATCCGGCGCACCCCAGCCATGGTGGCCGGGGGGTACCTCGGTCACCGCCGCGCCCACCGGAACCAGCGACTTGACCTCGGAGGCGATATGGAGTCGGCCACCTTGTCTCGACCAGTAGAGGGGCTTGACCCCGATGGGATCCCGGGCCAGGTACACCCGCCCACTCGATCGCTCCACCACGGCAAAGGCGAACTCGCCCCGGAAGTGATGGACGGCGTCCTCGCCCCATTCCAGGAATGCCTCCAGCACCACTTCGGTGTCGCTGGAGCTGCGCAACTGGTGGCCCAGACTCTGGAGCTCGGTGCGGAGCTCCCGGTAGTTGAAGACCTCGCCGTTGTAACACAGGGCCCACTGCCCGTCGGCCGAGGTCCAGGGTTGCACGGCGCGGTCCCGGTCCACGATCTGCAGTCGCTGGGTCCCGAGCAGGAGGCCGTCCTGGCACAGTGTCTCCTCCACGTCGCCCCGGGGGGCGATGGCCATCAGCATCTTGTCGAACAGGGCGCGGTCCGCGCCGTCACCAAGGATGAGAGCGATGCCGCACATCGCCCTCAGCCTCCGAACGCGGTGGCGTAATCCTGCTGGAGCCGGTCGCAGGCCGAGGGACTGACGCACACGTGCCACGCCTGGCCCTCGTCGATGACGTTGACATCCCCGATGTCCTGTCGGTCCAACAGGGCGGCGGCCAGAACACCGTCGGCATCGAATCGCCGGAACCAGCGCATCTCGACGTCCATGGCATAGCCGGCGCAGTGGGCGCTGGGTATCACCGCGGCATAGCCGAGGGCCCGCAGCCGGTGCTGATGCTGGACGCTTCGCACCAAGCTGGTGACCCAGAGGGCGGGCGTGTTGGGCGGCGCCTGGCTGGAGAAATCCCGGGCCAACTGGTTCAGGAGCGCCACCGATTCTGGCCGCGCCCGCGTGAAGAGCAAACCCGAGGTGTGGGGTCGTCGACCGGGCCAGGTCCGGCGCAAGCCCCAGTCCCGGGCCCGACCGGGGAGCCCCCGGGGCTGGCGGCGGTAGCGGAAGCCGAGCAGGCGCCGGGTCCGAAGCGGATCCAGGTCGACCAAGTCGTCCGAGCTCAACACGTCGTGGTCGGTATCGAACGTCGGGGAGCCCCCCCACCAGGCCGCGTCGATCTGGGACAGGAGGTAGATGCGGATCAAGGCCGAGAGGCCGTCGGCGCTGCTGGCCGGGTTGGGCCGATAGTCGTGCACGTGTCGCACCAGGCGGTCGGCTGCGGCATCGATGCCTCCGGGAACCCGGCTGAGCACTCCTGTCAGCTCAGGGACGGGAAGCCCGGCATCGAGGACCTTCTCGGCGGCGGGACGGTCGGCATCATCGGGACCGCTGGCCATGTCGGCCTCGTCGACCAGCTCTGCCACTGCCGATCGGTAGAGGGTCAGGTTGGCGGTGGACGAGAGTGGGTCCGGCGGCTGGCTTCTCGATGCGGACATGTCTCCAAGCATGAACGAAATGTGCTCCCAACCCAGAGGTGCGGCTCTTTCCTGAACTGCTCGCCTCCACGCCGGCGCAAGTGACTCTCCGAGTGAGGAGAACCATAGCGCCACGACGATCCCACACGGCTCCCTCAGCGGGCCGCCGGCGTCGATTAGGCCCGTGACCTGGGTCGGAGAGCCGTAAGCGCTGACCGGAAACCGGTACCGCCATGCGGGATCCGAACCTGGTTCCGCCCATGCCGTTCCCCGCTGGTGCGCATCGATACCTTTGAGTACCCGCCACTTGCGACGGAGCGCGCTCGGAGCACCTCATTGTGTGACCTGAGCCAGCGCTGAGCACCGGGTGCCGGTTCGACAATGCCTGGCCGGGGTATCGTTTCCGGCGACCTCGTTCATCGGGACCCGTCGCCGGGTGGGTCATCTTGGAGGAGCTACGTGGGATCGCCCATTGCCGTGCATGGATCACAGAACATCCCTGCACGGCACTCGTTGAGCCCCGTCGCCCCCTGGCTGGCCCTGGGCTTTGTCGGATCGATCGGTTTGGCCGTGACCGGCACCAGCGTGGGATCGGTGACGGAGCCCAACCATGCCTTGTGGTGGTTCTCGATCCCCAACGGGCAGTCGGTTCTGGTCACCACCTTCTTCTACTTCTCGGTGGCCCTGTTGATCGTGGGATGGCTCGGCGTCGGCCAACAGGCCCGACGAGGACTGCTCACCACCCGGTGGGCCTGGCTGATCCTCATTGCCTGGGGCGTGCCCTTGTTCCTGGGGCCACCCCTGTTCAGCCGGGACGTGTACAGCTACATCGGCCAGGGGCTCCTGGCTCACCACGGGCTCAACCCGTACTCGGTGGCGCCCAACGCACTGGGACAGGGTCCGTTGCTCTCGTCCATAGCCAGCGTGTGGCGGGCGACAGCCTCCCCCTACGGTCCGCTGTTCGTGGGGGCGGCCAATGTCGTCGCCGGCATCGCCGGGAGCTCGCTGGTCGCCCAAGTACTGGCCTTTCGGGTTCTGGAGCTGGTCGGTGTCGTGCTCATCATGGTCTCGTTGCCCCGATTGGCCCGCCATCTGGGCACGGACCCCGGCACAGCCCTGTGGCTCGGTGCCCTCAGTCCGTTGGCCCTGTTCAGCTTCATCGCCTCGGGGCACAACGACGCGCTGATGATGGGCCTGCTGCTGGCCGGCGTCACCCTGGCCGTCGAGGGTCGTCTGGCCTGGGGGGTGGCCCTGTGCGCGTTGGCGGCAACGGTGAAGCTGCCCGCCGCCGCCGCCATCGTCTTTCTGGCCGTCGACCAGTTCCAGACGGCCCGCGGCACCAAGCGGTGGCGGGTGCTGGCCGAGGCCGTCATCGTGCCCATGGTCGTCCTCGCCGTCGTCACCTTGGTGGTGGGGCTGGGTTGGACGTGGCTGGGACCGAGCGCGTTGCACGTTCCCACCGAGTTGAAGGTGCTGTCGACCCCGGCGGTGTCGCTGGGGGTGTTCTTCTCGCACCTGCTGCATGCCATCGACATACCGGTTCGCCAGGCCACCATGATCACCATCGCCCAGGTCATCTGCGGTGCCGGTGCCGTGCTCAGCTGTATCTGGCTCGTCATCAACGCCCACAAGCTCGACGTCATCCGGGCGCTGGGCATCGCCCTCTTGTTGATCGTGGTCGGGGGCCCGACCGTATGGCCGTGGTACCTGATGTGGGGCCTCTCCTTCCTGGCTGCGACCACGGCCCAACGGTCCAAGCTCCTGGCCGCGGTGGCAGCCCTGGCCATGCTGGTGGTGGGGCCCAGCGGCCACCCCCTGCTGAACGGCAACGTCTATTTGGTGGTCGCCTTGGTTACGCTGGGCGCATGCGTGTGGCTGGCGCGGCATCGGCACTGGTATCGAGTGGCGTCGGGTTATGCCACCTGAGCTGAGGGCGGGCGCCGTCAACGAGATGACCGCCGTCGACCTGGTCACGACACCGCAGGCTCCCGAGCCGTCCCCACCCGACCGCGGTGCTTCGCCCCGCCCCCAAGCCCGCAGGATCTCGCTCACCGGAGAGCCGAGGCAGTGGCCTCGGTGGGTGCTCCGCCCCATCGCCATCTACCTGGCCTCCCGAGTCGTCACCTATGCGGCACTGGGTATCGCCACCGCCATCTCCCACAAGAGCCTGTGGGGCGAGATCGACCTGTGGGACAGCCGCTGGTTCATCCGGGCCGCCAGCCATGGCTGGCCCAGCCATCTCCCGACGTTCCACGGGCACATAGCCGCCAACACCACCGCCTTCTTCCCGCTCTTCCCCCTGTCGTTCCGCGGGCTCAGCGAGATCACCGGGATCTCGCTGCTGACCGCCGGGGCCATCGTCTCCGGCCTGACCGGGATGACGGCGATGATCGCAGTCTGGGCCCTGGTCCGTCACTACGCCGGGAGCCGCGGCGCCGACCGGGCCACCCTCCTCCTGGCCGTCTTTCCTGGGGCTTTCGTGTTCAGCATGGTCTATTCGGAGGGCATGACCATCACCCTCATTGCCTTCGGTCTCCTGGCCCTCATGAAAAAACGCTGGCTCCTGGCCGGGGTCCTGGGGTTGGCGGCCACCGCCACCTCACCGGTGGCCGTGGCCTTCGTGGTCAGCTGTGCCTGGTGCGCCTACCGGGAGATCAGGCGAGAGGGCAACTGGCGGGCCATCGTGGCCCCGGTGCTGGCCCCACTGGGCTTCATCGGCTACCTGGGTTGGCTGACGTGGCACACCGGGAGCATCACGTCCTGGACCCAGACAGAGCGCTACGGATGGCACAGTTATGCCTCGCTCTGGTACCCGATCCACATGATGGCGTCGTTCCTGGCCAACCCGGTCGCCCCCACGGAGACCAACAACATCCTGGTGGCCGGGATCGTGGTCGCGGTCATCTGCGCCATCGTGGCCATTCGCGACCGCATGCCCGTCCCCATCCTGCTCTACGGCCTGATCGCCGCCTCGATCTCGGTGGTGACCGCCCCGGTGGGATTGCGGCCCCGTTTCATCCTTCTGGCCTTTCCCCTGATTCTGGCCATCGGAACCCGGTTGCGGGGGCGTTCCTATGGTCTGGTGCTCTTGTTGTCCACCGGGCTGCTCGTCACCCTGACCATCTACACGGTGGCGTCCTACGCGGTGTTCCCGTAGCTGCTCGGAAGCGAAACCGCCTGCGACCAGGCATGCAGGCTCCTTCCGAGTGGACGGGGCAGGACGGACCGGCCACAATCGCGTGGCTGTCGACGACAGCGGACACCGGCTCGGCTGCCATGGGTGTCCCCCGAACGAGACGATGACGGCCAGAGCGTCGGAGTTGGGAAGGTCCGCCTGAGATGCGAACGTCACCCGATGATCTCGCCGTCGCCTCGGCTCCGCCTGCGGCGTTGATCGACGAGGACCCGGTCGGAACCGGCGTGGTCATCGAGCGCTGTGCGTGGAGCGTGGTGTGGCTGTCCGTGCTCACCGGGGGCATCAACCTCTGGGGTTGGTGGCCGTCGTGGCCGGCCGCGCCGGTGGTGGGCCCGGCATTCGTCTTGCTGGGCATCGTCGGCTTGGCCTGGACGTGGCTCGTGCGCCGGCCCCGTTCACTGGTGTACCAGCTGGCCGCCATGGGCTCGATACTGGCGTCGATGGCCATCCCCCAGGCCATCGCCATCCATATTCGGCAGTACTACAGCACCGACTCGGGAGCGTTCAACCAGGTGGCGGCCAGGGTGCTGGTCCACGGCCAGAACCCCTACCAGGCGTCGATGGCCTCGGCGGCACAGCTCCTGAAGAACCCGCAACTGTTCTGGACGTACATCGTCAACGGCACCCACGTGACCCACGTGTCCTACCCGGCCGGTTCGTTCCTCTTCGAGGTGCCCGCCCTCTGGTTCGGGTTCCATCATCAGGTCTCAGACTGGATGGACCTGTACGCCTGGATTGTCACCGGGATCCTGCTCTTCGTCATCATGCCCGCCGCCCTGCGGTGGTTGGCCGCCCTCATCGCGGTGACGCCGATCTTCGTGGGGGTGTTCAGCTCGGGTGGGACCGATGCGCTGTTCGTGCCCTTCCTGGTCCTGGCCGTCTGGCGCTGGGACCGCTTCGGGGCCGGTCGGCAGGCCGGTATGGCCCGCTGGCTGGGACCGATCGCCTTGGGCATGGCCTGTGCCATCAAGCAGACCCCGTGGTTCTGCGTGCCCTTCTTGGTCCTCGGGGTGGTCCTCGAAGCGCGGCGAACCGGTCGCCCGCCGCTCCGGCTGGCCGGCCTCTACGTCGGGATCGTCGCCCTGGTCTTCGCCGCCGTGAACCTTCCCTTCTTCATCTGGCAGCCCTCGGCCTGGGTGCGGGGCAACCTCATTCCCTTCCGGCAGCCGCTGGTGGCCGATGGCCAGGGTCTGGTGTCGCTGGCCCTCCACGGGATCACCGGCGGGGTCAACCTGTCCATGCTCACCCTGGCCAGCGCCCTGGCTTATGTGGCTCTCCTGATCGCCATGGTCATCTGGTTCCCGGCCATGAAGCGGGTCTGGCTGTTCCTGTTGCCCATCGTGTTCTTCGTCGCCGCCCGGAGCCTGACCAGCTACCTGGTCGATTTCTTCCCGGCCGCGGTGGTGGCTGCCGTCACCGTGACCGCCGTCACCACGCGGGCGAAGACCATCACCGCCGTGCGCCTCCGGATCGCTCTCATGGCCACCACTGCCGCTGCCGCCGTGGCCGGCATCGTGGTGGCCAGCCTGGCCTTCGTCTCGCCGCCGCTGCAGTTGGCCGTGCGGGCCGTGCGCACATCCAACCAGGCGACCACGCTGAACTCGGTGACGGTGACGGTCGACAACCGGACGGCCAACTCGGTGACTCCTCATTTCATGGTCATCATCGGCAGCGGCCACCCTGCCGGTTACTGGTCCCCGGCCGGCCACCGACCGGTGGTCCTCCCACCCCACGGTGCGGCCACGGTCACCTTGTATCCCCCCTTGTTCACCGAAGCACCCAATCACGGTGACCATTGGGTCGTGGCCGCCTACACGTCGAAGCCGGGAGCGCTGAGCACCTCGCCCCTGCAGTTCTGGAAGCTGGGAAAGCAGAAGTAGCCGATGACTCCGCTCACGTCGTGGGAGATCGGCGACGTGACTGCAGTCGTACCTATCGGGCACCAGTGACCGGTGAACCAAGGGGGACACCGAACTACCCTGGTTTTGATCGGGCCGAGCTGAGGGGGTAGCCCTGTGGAACCTGGATCACGACCGGGAGGCACCCTCACGACGACGGTGTGGCCCTCGTTGCCGGTGGCCGAATGGCACGCCACCCGGGACACCCTGCAGCTGTGGACCCAGATCGTGGGCAAGATCCGCCTGGCCCACTCACCGCTGTTGAACCACTGGTGGAACGTCCCGTTGTACGTGACGGCGCGAGGGCTTACCACCTCGCTCATGTGGTCGGACGACGGGCGCGGGTTCCAGATCGACTTCGACTTCGTCGACCACCGGCTCGAGATCACCGTGTCCGACGGCAGCCGGCGCAGCGTGGCCCTGGCCCCCCGCTCGGTGGCCGACTTCTACCACGACATGGTGGGCAGGCTGGACGAGCTCGACCTGGACACCGAGATCTGGACCATGCCGGTCGAGATCGAAGGGGCCGTCCCCTTCGAGGACGACGTCGAGCACCGGTCCTACGACCGGGACCAGGTCGAGGCCTTCTGGGGGTTGCTCATCAGTTCGACCCACGTGCTCAATGAGTTCCGCACCACCTTCGTGGGCAAGTCCAGTCCCGTCCACCTGTTCTGGGGCGGCCTCGATCTGGCCACCACCCGGTTCTCCGGCCGCCCTGCCCCTCGCCACGTAGCGGGGGCTCCGCACTGTGGTCCCCACGTCATGGAGGAGGCCTATTCACAAGAGGTCAGCAGCTTCGGCTACTGGCCCGGGGGTACCGAGGAGGGCTTCTTCTACTCCTACGCCTACCCCGAGCCCGAGGGCTACCGGGAGACCCCGGTGTCGCCGGCCGAGGCGTACTACGACGGAGACATCGGCGAGTTCCTGCTGCCTTACAAGTCGGTGCGGACTGCCACTGATCCCCGTGGCGTCCTGCTGGACTTTCTCACCAGCGCCTACCAGGCGGCTGCCGAGCGAGGGGGATGGGACCGGGCGTCACTGGAACGGAAGACGCCGTCGTGGGCGCCCAACAATGTGGCTCGTGCTGGTCCGCGGTCGGGCGTGAAAGACCAGCCGTAAGCCCCGACCCGGGGGGCGGTCCTCATGCCGCGTCGTGGAAGACCAGTCCCAAGGTATGGCGAATCCCGGATCGGATCTCGTTCACGCCGTGCCGCATCGGCGCCCGAACCCACCCCCGTTGGGTGGCCAGGGGTCGTTCCCGCGTGGTGAAGACCAGACCATGGCCTTGCTCCAGGATTCGCACGATGCCCCGGGACTGCGACCGTGGCCGCTGTTCGACCAGGAGGAACTCGCCGCCGGAGAAGTCGGCTCCTGGCTGGTTCAGGCCGATGACCACCTGCAGGGGGAACACCAGATCGCCGTAGAGGTCGCGATGGAGGGCGTTCCAGTCGCCGGCCTGGTAGCGCAACAGGATCGGGGTCGGCTTGCTCTGTCCGGCCGCATGGCACTGCTCCAGCCATTCGTCCAACGTGTCCGGCCACGGCGCATCGACTCCCAACCTGTCGGCCCACTGGCGGGCGATGGGAAGCAGCTGGGGATAGAAGGCGTGACGCAGCCCATCGACCATCTCGGGGAGCGGGTGATCGAAGTAGCGGTACTCCCCCCGGCCGAACCGGTAGCGCTCCATATCGATGATGCTCCGGAACAACCCGGGTTCGGTATAGAGGTCGGCCAGCCGCGCGCACTCGCTCGAGCTCAACAGGGGGCCGGTCAGGGCGCACCCGTGGTCGTCCATCTGGCTGCTCAGGGTGTCCCAGTCCAGATCGCCGACCCGGGTGGCCGGATCGGCATCACCGATAGACGCACCGGCCCGGTCGGCGCTCATGGCGACTCCAGGGCCAACAAGATCCGTTTGGCCGCCTGCCCTCCGGCATAGCCGCCAGGGGTTCCGTCCGAGCGGACCACCCGGTGGCAGGGAACCACGACGGGCAGCGGGTTGGTGGCACAGGCGGTGCCCACGGCCCGAACGGCCTTCGGGTTCCCGGCCAGTCGGGCCACTGCGGCATAGCTGGCAGTGTCTCCGTAGGCGATGTCGGGGAGGTGGGCCAGAACCTGGCGGCGGAACCCGGTGGTCAGCCGGCGGTCGAGGGGTAGGTCGAACCGGGTGCGGGCCCCGGCGAAATACTCGTCCATCTCCCGGGCCACGGTGTCGAGCCTTCCGGGGGCGGCGAGGATGCGAGGGCTGACCTTCTCGGCCAGCGAAGCCAGGGCCGCGTCGTGGCCCTGACGGGCAAAGGCTACGCGGACGAGCCCCTCGGCCGTGGCCGCCAGGAGCAGCTGCCCGACGGGGGTGTCGATGGTCCGGTAGGCCACATCCACCAGCTGGTCCGCGTCGGCCCGCGACGCCAGCTTGGCGTGCAGGCGCTCAGATGCGGCCTGGTCGACCACGGGGAGGGCGGCGAACAGATCGTCCGCCCCCCCGTTTTCCGATGCCTCGTTCTGGGTGGTGCTCATGGGGTTGCTCCCTCATAGATTCCTCGGAGCCGTTTCACTCCGTCGGCCGCGGCTCGGCGAGCAGCCGCCTCGGTGCTGCCCAGGATCGACGCCACTTCGGCATAGGGCAGGCCGGCCAGGTGGTGATAGACAACCGCTTCACGCTGCTTGGACGACAGGGACTTGAGGGCCGACCACAGCTCGTCGATATCCTCGATGGTGGTGCCTCCCCGCCCCACTCCCTCGGGCACGGCCTCGACCGGTTGCGGGTTCCGGCCGGTGGCCCGGTGCGAGTCGATGGCCTTGTGCTTGGCGATGGTGACCAACCATGCCTCGACGTTGGCTTTCGGATCGAGATCCGGATAGGCGCGGAGGGCGGCGAGGAACGTCTCGGCCCAGGCGTCCTCGGCCTCGTGATAGCCGAGCATGGCGCGACAAACCCGCAACACGGTCGGCCCGTGCGTGGTGATGACGTCCTCGAACGGCCTCAGTCCCACAGGAGGGAGACGTCCCCGGGGTCCCGAACGTGAGGTTGTCTCTCCATGCCGAAGGCGTGAGGTAGACGCGGCACGCCGTAGGCCACCCCTAGGACCGACCCTGCTCGAACAGGGTCTGTTCGAGCAGGGTCGGTTCGAACAGCGTCTGCTCGAGCACCGGCGGCGGGCTCTCCAGGTCCAAGAGCATCGCCTTGCGTTCCAAGCCGCCGGCATACCCGGTCAGGGAACCGTCGGCACCGATCACCCGATGACAGGGGATGATCACGCCGATGGGGTTGTGCCCGACGGCCGTGCCCACGGCGCGGGCCAGGGTCCAGTCGGCATCGTCATCGCCCACGTCTGCGGCCAGATGGCCATAGGTGCGGGTACGGCCGTAGGGGATCTGGATGAGAAGGCGCCAGACCGAACGCTCGAAGGCGCTTCCGGACGGGCTGAGGGGCACGGAGAAGCTGGATCGCTGGCCCGAGAAGTACTCGGTCAGCTCGTCGGTGGCCTGTTCGAAGCCGGATCGGCTCCGGGGTCCGAACCGGGACCGGTCGGGCCGGTGCTGCTGCCCGTCCATGTACAAGCCGCTGAGGACGTCATCGGTGTTCACCAGGGTCAGGGGGCCCAGGGGCGAGTCGATGGTGGTATGGGTGCGCATGGTCCTCACGTCGGGCATGGTGTCCTCCAATCAGTACGTGACTAGTAGACGCCGCCACCATGCCCTTCGTGAGGTGCCATCTACCCCCGGGCCGCCATGTCGGGCTGGATCGGGCTCAGCGTGAGGCCTTGTCTCCCGACAACACCTCGGGGTTCACGATGTTCACCGGGGTTCCCCCGCCGAGCAACCGCTCGAGGTCGTCGGCCACGGTCAAGGTGTGGTTGGCCTCGGTGTTGTACGTGGCTCCACCGATGTGGGGAGTGAGCACCACGTTGGCGAACCCGGTCAGGGGATGATCGACGGCCAGGTTCTCGCCCACGAAGTGGTCCAGTCCCGCTGCCCCCACCTTTCCCGCCGCCAACGCGGCCACCAGCGCGTCGGTGTCGTGCAGCTGCGCTCGGGCCGTGTTGATGAACACCACGCCGTCACGCATGGCCGCGAATTGATCGGCGCCGATCATCCCCGCCGTCTCCGGGTTGACCGGGGCGTGCATGGACACGACGTCCGATCCGGCCAACAGCTCCTCCAGCGACGAGGTGGCGTCTTCGGCGTAGGGGTCATAGGCCAGCACCTGCATGCCCAGCCCTTCCAGTCGCCAGCGCAGCGCCCGGCCCACTGCGCCCAGGCCGACCAACCCGGCCGTCCGCCCGGCCAGTTGCCAGGCCCGAAAACGCTGGTAGGGAATGAGACCGTCCTTGTAGACGTCACCGCGGCGCACATCGCCATCGGCGGCTACCACGCCGCGGGTGGCGGCAAAGAGCAGGGCCACGGCCAGCTCGGCCACGGCATCGGCGTTGCGGGCCGGCGCCCGCAGTACCGGGATCCCGGCCGCCGTGGCCGCCGGTACATCCACGTTGGTCGGATCGCCCCGGCAGCTGGCCACGGCCAGGAAGGGCTGCTCGAAGACGGGCCCGGCGCACTGGTCGGTCTCCACGATGAGGATGTCGGCCGACTCGGCCGCCGCTCGTTCGGCCAGCTGCTCGGCGTTGTAGATGCGTAATGGCTGATGGTCGATCCACGGATCAATGACGAGGTCGGCAAGCCCTCGTAACTTGTCCAACCCCGGACCACGCACGGGTGCGGTCACCAACGCTCTCGGGCGTTGCTTGGCCATCAACCCTCCCCTCTCCTGTTTCGTCATCCATAATGTCCACTCATGACAACTGCGCCGACATCATGACACCTGACCCGGTAACCGTGGGCATCGATATCGGGACGACCTCGGTCAAGGCCCTGGCCGTCTCCGAGGACGGCCAGGTGCTGGCCCGGGCCCGGGTCCCCCACCGGATCATCCACACCTCGGCCGACCACATGGAGCACAGCGCCCAGGCGGCCTGGCGCCGCGGCCCCATCCGCGCCTTCTCGCTGGTCCGCGAGGCGCTGGCCTCGTCGTCGGGCGCCAGCGATCCCGCCCCCATCGCCGGCATCTGCGTGGCCGGAATGGTGCCCTCCCTCACCGCCGTGGACCGGCGCGGCATTCCCCGCACGCCCGGCCTGCTCTACGGCGACGCCCGGGGCCGTCAGCCGGCGGGCACCGCGGTTCCCATCGAGGGACAGGCCGGGCCCATGCCCGACGCCGAGGGGTTCCTGCGCTGGACCGCGCAACAGATGCCCGAGGCCTTCGGCTACTGGCCGGCCCAGGCCGTGGCCAATCACGCCCTCACCGGTCAGGGCAGCATCGACACCGCCGTGGCCTCCACCTTGGGTGAGCTGCACCAGGGGGGCCGATGGAACGACGAGCTGTTGACCAGTTGCGCCGTGCGTCCCGACCAGATGCCCCAGGTGGTGTTGACGGGACAGGCGGCGGGGACCCTGCGCGCCGATCGCCGGGGCAAGCAGGGGTCCGATCATCCCGAGACGGTGGTGGCCGGGGGCAGCATCGACGCCTTCTGCGATCAGATCGTGGCCGGAGCCAACGAGGTGGGCGACGTCATCGTCCTGTTCGGGGCGACCATGGTGGTGTGGGTGGTCACCGACAGCTGGGTGGAGGTCCCCGGGCTGTGGACGGTGCCCCACACCGTGCCCGACCGGGTGCTGGTCGGGGGGCCCAGCAACGCGGGCGCCCTCTTCGTCGACTGGGCCCGATCGCTGCTCCGGAGCGGTCCCCGTGCCGACCCGGCCGACGATGGTCGGAGCGGCGATCCACGGCGGGTACCGGTGTGGCTCCCCTATGTCCGGGGTGAGCGGGTCCCCTTTCACGACACCACCCTTCGAGCCGCCCTCTTCGATCTCGACATTACCGACGGTCCGGCGGGGATGTCCCGGGCCGCTTACGAGGCCAGTGGCTTCGTGGTCCGGAGCATCCTCGAGCGCTCGGGCGTCATCGGGCGCCGGATCGTGGCCAGTGGGGGGGGAACGCAGGTGGCCCCGTGGATGGCCGGGGTGGCCGACGCCACCGGGCTTCCCGTCGACACGGTGGCCGTCCCCGAGGGCGCCGCCTTGGGCGCCGCCTTCCTGGCCCGTATGGCCGCCGGTCTCGAGCCCTCGCTCGACGGTTCCCGTCGCTGGGCCCGCCACGGTCGGACGGTGAAACCAGACCCGCAGTGGCAGCAAGCCGCCGAGGCTCGCTACCAGCGCTTCACCGACCTGGGCTCGGGCCTCTCAGGCGCTAGCCGGGGCTGACCGGCTCGAAGGCCACCTTGACCGCGCCGCTCTCCTCTTGGGTGGCCAGGGCCCGCATGGCGTCGTGCCAGTGATCGAGCGGGAAGCGGTGGGTGAGCATGCCCGACAAGTCGACCCGGCCCGCCTCGACCAGATCGAGGTAGTGGCGGATGGCGTGCTGACGCACCCCCTCCACCTCCTCGATGCCGAAGGCGTTGGAGCCGGCCAGCGACAGCTCTTTGAAGTAGAGGGGCGTGTACTCCCAGCGCCCGGGCGTGTGCACGCCCGTCTGGACCAGCGTGCCCCGTTCGGCCAGGACCCGCACCCCGACCTCCAGGGTCTCGGGTCGGGCCACCGTGTCGTAGACCACGTCGATGCCGCCGGGGTGGGCCATGGGTAGCCCGGCATAGGCGGTGTGCAGCACGCCGCCCGACCACTCGGCCACGGCCTCGACCAGCTCGAGCCGGGGTTCGTGGGCGAACACGGCGGCGGCCCCGAATTTCGTGGCCAGGGCGGCCTGGGCCGGGAACCGGGCCACCACGGCGATCTCGACGTCGGGGTACAAGGTCCGGAGCACGGCCACGCTGGTCACCCCGAGGGCCCCGGCCCCGTAGATCAGCGCCTTACCGGTCGGGGGTGGCGGGTGGCGGACGATGGCATGCATGGACACGGCGAAGGGATCGGCCAGCACCGCCACCTCGTCGCTGATCGAGTCGGGCACCGGAATGAGCATGGAGTCGTGGGCGGCCATGAGGTCGGCCCACCCTCCGGGCGCATCGGTGGCCACCCCGACGTGGACGCCAGGTCCGAGGGCCCCGGAGGTGAAGCTCCAGCACAGGTTCAGGTCGCCGCTCTGGCACGACGGACACGGCGGATCGATCCCCCGCGGTCCACACGTCAGCCAGGGGTTGAGAAGCACGCGCTGGCCCACCTCCAAGCCGGAGGCCTCGGGGCCGAGCGCCACCACCTCGGCCACTACCTCGTGACCGGGGATGTGGGGAATGGACGAGAAGGCGGCCATCGGGTTGTCGATGTCCCCCGTGTCGAAGTCACCGAGGACCAGCTTGGATTCTGATCCGCACACCCCGGACAGGACGGGGCGGGTGATCACCCAGTCGGGCCGGACCAGCCGGGCATCGTCCACCTCGCGCAGCCCGAAGGGCAGCGAGGCCAGACGGGCATCGAGCTCGTCGCCTCCTCGGTCCTGGTCGTCATGTCGCTCGGGGGGCAGGCCGAACACGAGTGCCTTCATGAGCTCGATCCTCCGTTCGTGGTTGGGTCCGGGCCGTCCGGAGGGCTGTCGGCCATGGCCAGCATGCCGGCCATGAAGCCATCGATGTCTGCTGTCTTCATCTCGACCACCGCCTTCAGGTCGGGCAGGTAGTGCTCGAAGCGAGGGCCGTCGATGGCGTCGGCGATGCCCTCGGCCACCTCTTCCGGCGGGGTCAGCGGACCGGTATAGAAGGCAGGGTCATTGTCGGGTTGGTCCCAGATCTCGGTGTCGATGGCACCGGGGAGGATGAGGCGCACGGTGACGCCGGTACCGACCAGATCCGAGGCCATGACCTCGCTGAAACCGCACAGGGCGAACTTGGAGGCCGAGTAGGCGGCCTCGCCCGCGATCCCCAGCCGGCCACCCAGCGAGGAGACGTTGACCACCGTGCCCGATCCCCGTTCGATCATGTGGGGCAGCACGGCCAGAGTCATGGCCACGGGCGACAGGTAATTGACCCGCATGACCCGATCGGCGTCGTCCACCGAGAGGCGCGTCACCGGCCGGCGCATGGGGATGGCCGCATTGTTGACCAGTACGTCCAGGTGCCCGAACTCGGCCCACGCCTCCTCGGCCAGTGCGGCAGCCGCCGACGGATCGGAGAGGTCGACGGCCCACGAGCGGGAACCCGGCGCGTCCACCCGGCACGCGTCGAGCACCTCGGCCAGCCGGTCCGCCCGTCGGGCCACGATGCCCACGGTGACCCCTCGGGCCGCAAGTACCCGGGCCAGTGCCGCGCCGATTCCCGACGATGCCCCGGTGACCAACGCCACCCCTCCCCCGTCTTTCATGAGCGACCCCCGTCCTTCATGAGCGACACGGTAGCCAGTTACCTCTCTCGCCGCGGCGCAAGACCAAGGCTCAGCCGACCAGCGCCGCGGCCGACCGGGCGGCCAAGGCGGCCAGGGTGAGGGTGGGCCCGTAACCCGAAGACGTGACGAAGACCGACGAGTCGGCCACGATGACGTTGGGCGTGTCGTGCAGGCGCCCGTAGCCGTCCACCACCGAGGTGGCCGGATCCTCCCCCATCCTCACCGTTCCCATCACATGTCGGCTCATGGGCACGCTGGGCATCGACCTTCCCCCCGGGCTCTCCCCGGTGCCGGGCGAGGTGACGATCGACGTCCACTCGGCCCCCAGGCTCTCGAGAATGGCGGCCAGCCGAGGACCGTGGTGGGCCGAGGCCACCAGCTCGTGCTTATGGGGCCGGTAGGTGAACCGCGCCGCCGGGAACCCTCGGACGTCACGCACCGCCGGATCCAGGTCGACCCGATTGGTGGCCAGGGGGAGGTCTTCCCCCTGCATGGTCAAGGCCCACAGTCGGTCACGGAGCGGCGACTCCCGCATGTGCGCTTTGTGGAGGGCTCCCCAGCGGTACAGCTTGGCCTCCAAGACGGGGAGGCTGGGTCCGCCGTGCTCGACCATGCCTCCCCGCATCCAGGGGAGACCGGCTTGTGCCGCGGCAGCCCGGGAGGCGTCGTCGGGGACCATGGGGTCGTCGTGGACGTGGGTTACGGCCCGTCCCCGCTCGGTGTGGAACCGTCGGTCGGCGAACCCGCCGACCACGATGGTCTGCACATGGACCATCAGGTGCCGTCCGATCAGGGGATGATCGAAGCCGGAGAGCAGGAGAAGGCGAGGGGTCTCTACCGCCCCGCCGGCCACCACCACGTAGCGGGCATCGAGCGAACGCTCGACGCCATCGGGACCGATGAAGTCGACACCGGTGGCCCGGTTGCCCTCGGTCCGGATCCGGGACACGAACGTCTCGGGCCGGATCTCGGCATGGCCGGACAGGAGGGCCCGCTGCAGCATGGCCACCGGGTCCCCCTTGGCGTGGATGGGGCAGCCGAAGAACGAGCAGAACCCACAGTTGTTGCACGCGGGTCGGCCGTCGTAGGGCAACGAATTGGTGGCGCCCGGAGCCGGATAGGGGTGGTACCCGAGCTGCTCCGCCGCCGCCGCCGACAAGGTGGCGCCGTACATCGACGGACCGGGCGGCATGGGATAAGGGCCTGACCGCCAGGCGGCAAAGGGATTGGCTCCGGCCTCGCCCGACACCCCGATCCTGCGTTCCACATCGGCGTAGAACGGCTCGAGGTCGGCATAGGACAGGGGCCAGTCGGCCACCGCGGCACCGTCTTGGGGACCAAAGGTCGACAACATCTCGAAGTCGACCTCCCGAAACCGAGGCACCTTGCCGTCGGCGTGGGTACCGCCACCACCGACGGTGGAGGGCACCGAGTTCACGTCGCCCACAAAGGAACGGTCGCCCTCCTCGATCCCGGTGCGAAACGTGCGTGGCTCGAGGAAGGGGTCGGGCCCGAGGAAGTGGCGGAAGACGAACTTGATCTCGTCATTGGAGAAGTCGTGGGCCAGCTTGGTCGGGTCCTCCAGGTCGATGAGGTGGTTCCGACCCTTCTCGAAGATGACCACCGACCAGCCCGCCGCGGTCAGGACGTCGGCCACGGTGGCCCCTCCCGGCCCGGACCCCACGATGATGGCGTCCACGGTCACGCTTGGGACACCTCCGAGTCGGTCCAGCCGCGGGGCTCGACGTCGCCGGCGAACCCGATGCCCGACCATCCCCTTCCGTCACGGTTCCCCCCGTACTCGGGCGCTCCGTACATGCCTTCGCAGGCGTGCTCGTAGACCAACCGGGTGAACGAGATATGGGCGCGCAGCCGGCGGTCCCGCTCGCCGGGGTCACCGTCGGGGAAATCGGCCCCCAGGGCGGCCAGGCCGGTGCGGTACGCCTCCTGCCATCCGACGGTGGGCCCGTTGAACTCCCGCTCGGGACGGCCACGCGACCCCTCGATGCGGGTTCGCCAGGCCAGTTCGTCCAGAGCGGTCAGGCGGTGGAAACGGGTGAAGCCTTCCCCACCGCCGAAACGACCCGAGGTCGGTCCCCCGGCCCAGATCCGAGGCGGATCGAACGAGAACGCCCCCAGGAGACCGTCGATGTAGTCGGCCACGCCCGCATCGGTCGCCCCTGGGGTCTCGTCGGCCGGGATCAGGTGCTCGCACACGGCGACCAGGGTGCGGTACTCATCCTCGGTCAGCCACACCGGCACCGATCACCCCGCCGCTGTCCGGGGACGGTTCACGAGGCCGGTTCGGGATCGCGCGGCAGGCCGAGCAGGCGTTCGGCGATGACGTTCCGCTGGATCTCACTGGTGCCCCCGGCAATGGTCAGGCACCGGGTGATCAGGAACCCGTACGTCCATCGTTTGGCGTCGCCCTCGGTGGTGGCGCCTTCTGCTCCCAGCATGGCCAGGCCCAGCTCTTGAGCCCGCTGCTCGTGCTCGGCTCCGAGGAGCTTGGCCACGCTGGTTCCCGTTCCCGGATCGGCGCCGGCCAGCGAGCGCAGGGTGGATCGGTGGCCCATCAGCCGTATGGCCTGCGCCTCGGCCAGCAGGGCACCGAGACGGACGGTCATGCCCGCGGTCAAGGGCTCGTCGCCCTGGTCGGCCATAGAGAGCAGGGCCTCGACCCCCACCCCGAACGTCGCCCCCGACGACATCGACACCCGCTCGTTGGCCAGCGTCAGCCGGGCGATCTCCCAGCCCCGGTCCACCTCGCCCACCACGCACTCGTCGGGCACGAACACGTCGTCGAAGAACACCTCGTTGAACATGGCGTCGCCGGTCAGCTCGCGCAAGGGCCGGATGTCCAACCCGGCCGAGCGCATGTCGACGAGGAAATAGGTGATGCCCTGGTGCTTGGGAGCCGAGGGGTTGGTCCGGGCCAGGCAGATGCCCCAGTCCGACTGCACGGCCAACGACGTCCATACCTTTTGGCCGGTGAGGCGCCAGCCCCCCTCGGCTCGTTCGGCCCTGGTGGTCAGGCTGGCCAGGTCGGAACCGGCTCCGGGCTCCGAGAACAGTTGGCACCAACTGAGCTGGCCCAGCAAGGTGGGGAGCACCCACCGTTCGCACTGTTGCTCGGACCCGTGGGCGATGATGGCCGGCAGGGCCCACGCCCCCACGGCCAGATGCGGTCGGGAGATGCCGGCGGCGGCCATCTCCTCGTCGATGACCAGCTGCTCCACCGCAGAGGCGTCCCGACCCCACGGGCTGGGCCAGTGGGGCACGGCCAATCCCGCCTCCACCAGAGCTTGACGACGCTCGGCGCCTTCCAGGGCCGACAGGCCCGCGACCACCGGCGCCAACCGGGCCCGCACCTGCTCCGCCTCGGCCGGGAGGTCGGCCACCAGGGTGCGGCGCACGCCGCCGCGGGCCAGATCGACCACGTCGGTCTGGTACCGGTCGGACTCACCGAACAATTGGCGGGTGGCCATGGCCCGTCGCAGGTGGAGATGGGCGTCGTGTTCCCAGGTGAACCCGATCCCGCCCAGCAGCTGTACGCAGTCCTTGGCTGCCTGGCTGTAGCCGTCGAAGACCATGGCGCCGGCGATGGCCACGGCCAGGGCCGACTCATCCGATGGACCGGCGGTCACGGCCAGGGCGGCGTCCCAGGACAGCGCGGTCATCTCCTCCACCGTCACCAACATGTTGGCCAAGCGGTGCTTCACCGCCTGGAACTGACCGATGGGCCGGCCGAATTGCTTGCGCACCTTGGCGTACTCCGACGCCGTCTCCAGACACCACCGGGCACCACCGGCTTCCTCTGCTGCGGCCAGGGCCACGGCCACCTCCCGGATCCGTTGGAGGGAGAGGCCGGGAAACTGCCGTTCGACGCCGACGGTGACATCGTCGGCCTCGACGGTACCCACGCGTCGGGTGGGGTCCAAGCTGGCCAACCCCTCGACCCGCAGCTGGTCGACGTCGATCGCACACCAGATCGGCTGGTCGTCGTCCTGTCGGACCGGGACCAGCACCACCGTCGCCGTCGCCGCGCCCAGCACCGGTCGGAGGGTGCCCGACACCCGAATGGCCCCGTCGTCC
>DASZLD010000139.1:0-3955 GCA_035552655.1 Acidimicrobiales bacterium | reverse complement strand
ATCAGCCCCACCTACGGACTGCTCATCGGGGCCATGATCCTGGTCGGGCTGGTGCTGTCGGTGGCCATCGAGGCGGCATGGTCGGCCGGCCAGTGGGTGGCCGGGGCGCTGGTGGCCCTCACCGTGCTCGACCTGTTGTGGTTGATGCCCACCGTGTTCCAGAGCCTGCCCTGGAACGCCTACTTCCCGTTGCCGTTCCTCCTGGCATCGATCGTGCTGGCCTGGGCGGTCTCTTTGGGCAAGGTCAACTGGTGGCCGGTGCTGGTGGTGGCGGCCTCCATCGCCGCCCAGAGCCATCTTCTGTTTCTCGTTCCCGCCGCCGCCCTGGTCGCTGTGGCCCTGGTCTTCGGGCTGCTACGCACGCGCCGCCTCCACCCATCGGGCCATGGGTCCGACCGGTCCGGGGGCCGCGTCACCGTTCGGTCCCTGCGTTGGCTGATCGTCGGCCTGGGAGCCGGCCTCCTGTGCTGGCTGGCCCCACTGATCCAGAACGTGGGCCCCGACGGCAACCTGTCGGCGTTGGCCGGCTCGGGTGGGCAGCCCGCCTTCGGCCCCGGCTTCGGGCTCAGCCAGGTGGGCCAAGCCATGGTCTTCCCTCCGTTGTGGATGACGCGTCCGCCCGACGGGTTCTTCACCGCCTACTCGTTCACCCACGCCCCGCCGTCCTGGACCGGCGGCTTGGTCTTCGGGCTCCTGCTCCTGGTCACCGTGGCCGCCTTTGTTTCGAGACGCCGGGCGTTGGGCGGCCTCGGTGCCGTTGCCCTGGCCACCGCGGCCGGCTTTGCCTATGCCTTCGCCATCTTCCCCAAGAAGAACACCATGAGCCTGGGCTATCTCATCAACCCGCTCTGGATCCTCACCATCCTGGAGTGGAGCGTCCTGGTCTGGGGCCTGTGCATCCTGGTCGGTGCCGTGGCGCGGCGCCGGCACGCCCCGCTTTTTCGGCCTCGGGTCGCTCGGGCCACGGCAGCCGGCCTCCTGATCGCCGTGTTGAGCGCCATCGCCGTCGCCGGCTTGTGGTCGGTGTCGACCAGCCCCGCTGACGTCAACTGGAGCGCCCAGGACGTAGCCGTGGTCGGGCGGGCCACCGCCGCCATCGAGGGGGGCGCACCCCCGGGCCCGGTGAACGTCCGCGTCGTCCCCTCCGAGTTCATCCTGCAGCACTATGTGGCCGAGGGCATCGCCTATCGCCTCCTCAGAGACGGTTGGAACCCGGGTCTGGGCCCGGTGCCGGCGATCTACACCGGGCTCGAGACCCCGAGGGGGTCGCGTGCCCCGACCTTCATCGTCACGCTGGACGCCGCCGGCAAACTGCGTTCGGTCACCACGCAGGGCTGAACGCCGGTAGCCGCCCCGGGCCCCGACGTCGGCCCGCTCGTGCCTGGCGGCGTCAACTGATCCGGGTTTCGGGCCAGACTGGGAAGCCACCCAGGCCGGACATGGAAAGGCTGCCCGACAACTTGTCACCAGGTCTCGACACTGTGACGCCAGGAAGAAGAGCACCGCAGCACCGGGTCGCCGCCGTCGCCGACGACCCCGACCACACGCGGTCGGTGACCGACCGGCGCGTCCCCGCCCTCGATGGGATCCGGGCCGTGGCCGTCATCGCCGTGCTGTTCTTCCACGCCGGGGTGAGCTGGTTCGGCGGCGGCATGCTGGGTGTGGACATGTTCTTCGCCCTGTCCGGTTTTCTCATCACCTCGCTGCTGGTGGCCGAGCACCGCCGGACGGGAACGCTGCGCCTCGGTCAGTTCTACGCCCGGCGGGCCCGGCGGCTCCTTCCCGCCTTGTTCATCATGCTGTTGATCGTGGCCGCCTATGCCGCCTGGTTCGCCGAATCGGACATGTTGAGCAGCATCCGCGGTGATGCCATCTCCACCATCGTCTATTTCTCCAACTGGCATTTCGTGATCTCGGATCAGGGGTACTTCCAGCACTACGGGGCCCCGTCGCCCTTGCTGCACACCTGGTCGCTGGCCATCGAGGAGCAGTTCTACCTGGTGTGGCCGTGGGTGGCCCTGGTCGTGCTGCGTTGGCGCGGGGCGAGGGCCCTGGCCGTGGTGGCCGCCGCCGGTGCGGTGGTCTCGGTCGCCCTCACTGTGGTCTTGTCGACCATGGGGGAGAGCACGACGCTCCTGTATTACGGGTCCGACACCCGTGCCCAAGCAGTGATGGTCGGTGCGTTCTTCGGCGCCATGGGCCCGGCCCGGAGCTGGTGGCGCCGCCGACCGGGATGGTCGGAACGGCCGGCCGGTCGCTGGACGATCGCGGTGGCCGGCGTGGTGGGCGCAGCCGCCTGCCTGTGGGCCATCCACGCCGTGACCGGCAACAGCTCGTTGCTCTACGAGGGGGGGTTCGCGGTGATGGCCCTGGCCACTGGGGCGGTCATCGTGGCCGTCGCCGCCCAGCCCCGGTCGGTGCTGGCCCGGGCCCTGTCCTGGTCCCCGCTGGGCTACATCGGCCGCATCTCCTATGGGCTGTACCTGTATCACTGGCCGATCTTCCTCATGCTCGACAACGCCCACACCGGCCTGCTCGGTTGGCGTCTCCTGGTGGTCAGGTTGGCGGCCACCGGGGCAGTAGCCGTGGCCTCGTACCACCTGGTCGAGGAGCCCATCCGCCAGCGCCGGTTCCTCCGCACCTGGCGGGCCGCCGTCGCCCTCCCGGTCGGGATCGGCGCGGTGGTGGCCGCACTGCTGGTGGCCACGGTGGCCCCTGCCCTTGCCGCCGTACCCAAGAGGACCCTGGCCATCCCCACCCCGGCGGCCACGGCGCGCATCGACCACGCCAACGGGCTCGCCCCGGGCCAGACCGTCCACGCCCTGGTGTTCGGCGACTCGCTGGCCCTGACCATGGGCGTCGGCCTGGTCAAGAACGCCCCGGCCTGGGGCGTCACCGTGACCAACCAGGGTTCCATCGGCTGTGATCTGGACTGGGACTCGACGGTGAACATCGAGGGCAACATCACCAAGGCGGCCCAGGGCTGTGTCAACTGGCCCACGGCGTGGGCGTCCGACATCCGACGGCTCAATCCGGATGTGGTGGCCATCGAGCTGGGGCGTTGGGAAGTCTCCGATCGGATCGTCAACGGCAGGTGGACCCAGATCGGGCAAAAGCCGTGGGACCAGTTGCTGACCCGGTTGTTGAACCAGGCGGTCATGGTGTGCAGCAAGGGCGGGGCCAAGGTGGTGCTGTTCACGCTGCCGTATGTGCAACAGACCACCGAACAGCCCAACGGCCAGCCGTGGGACATCAATCAGCCCGTCCGGACCAATGAGTACAACGCCATCGTGAGAAAGGTGGCGGCCAGCCATCCCGGGGTGGCCTCGGTCATCGACCTGAACCGCCTGCTCGACCCGCAGGGCCACTACACGTCGTACGTCGACGGGGTGCGGGTGCGCAACGGGGACAATGAGCATCCCTCGACTGCCGGAGGCGAATTGCTGCGACCGGTCATCCTTCCCCAGCTGCTCAAGCTGGGGTTGGCCCACCAGCACCAGCGGGTGGCCGGCCACTGAGGGAACCGGCGCACGTGAGCGACCCCTCCGGCCCCGGTCCGACCGTGGCCGTGTTCGAGCCGTCGCATCCTCATGGTGAAATGGGGCCATGGCCTTGCCCGACACCGCGATCGATGGGGTGGTGGCATCGTCGCGGGCCACCAGTTTCTTTCACCCTGCCGTGTCGACCTGGTTCGATCGACGGTTCCCGGGCGGCCCGTCCGCCCCCCAGCGCGGTGGCTGGGGGCCGATCCGGGAGGGCACCGACACGCTGATCGCCGCGCCGACCGGGTCAGGGAAGACCCTGACCGGGTTCCTGGTAGCCATCGACGCGCTGTACCGGGCCCACCAAGCCGGCACCGACATCTCGGAGACCACCGGGGTGGTCTACGTCTCCCCCTTGAAGGCACTCGCCGTCGACATCCACGAGAATCTGGAGCGCCCGTTGGCCGAGATCG
>DASZLD010000138.1:0-8156 GCA_035552655.1 Acidimicrobiales bacterium | reverse complement strand
TTCCTCCATCGTTTCCTGGCCGCCAACGGACGAGTGGTTCGATGGGACCAGGGTGGCGACACGGTGAGCGAGGGCCAGGCTTACGCCATGCTCCTTGCCGTGGCTCTCGGCCGCCAGCACCAGTTTGCCTCGGCCTGGAGTTGGGAGCAGTCCCACCTGCGCCAGCCTGACGGGTTGTTCGCCTACCACTGGAGCAAGGGTGCAGTGGTCGGTACACAATCGGCGAGCGATGCCGACCTGGACACGGCGTGGGCCCTGGTGCTGGCGGGCCAACGGTTCGACCAACCGGCCTACCGGATTGCCGGCCAGCAGGTGGCCGCAGCCATCTTGAGCCAGGAGTCCACGGTGGTGGCGGGCCGACTCGAGCTGGTGGCCGGGCCGTGGGCCCTGACCGGTCCGGTCGTGGTGAACCCCAGCTATCTCGCCCCCGAGGCCATGGCCGCCTTGGGCCAGGCCACCGGTGACCCGCGTTGGTCGGAGCTGGCCTCGGACACCACCGCCCTCGTCACCGGTGTCGTCGCCCACGACCGAGGCGGGCTCCTGCCCAACTGGCTCGACCTGCTCCCAGACGGGTCGGCCCAACCCATCGGCACTCCCTCGGGCTCGGGCCCGGCCCAGTACGGCCTGGACGCCCAGCGAGCTCCGGTGTGGCTGGCGGCCGGGTGCACGGCGGGGGATCGGAGGGTGGCCGCCCGGGCCTGGCCCACGCTCGACCACGCGGCCAAGAGCGGTGCGGGTGTGTCGTACACGCTCTCGGGCCGGGTGGTCGGCGGTGCGGTGAACCCCATGGGCCTGGTTGCCGCGGCCGCGGCCGCCGACGCTTCGGGCCACGCAAGTGCCGGCAACCGTCTGCTGGCCCAGGCCGAGCGGCAAGCCGACGCGCACCATACCTATTACGGCAGTGCCTGGACCGCCCTCGGACGGGTCCTCCTCGACACCACCTGGCTCTCGTCGTGCTCGTCATCGGCCTGATGCCCTTGGTTTGATCCATCGAATCGCAGCCGAACCGGCAATACTCGGAACGAGCACAGTGCGCTCCCCGAGGCCGGCGGAGGCGAGGAGGTGGTGATGGTAACCACAGGACCCCAGCAATCAACCATGCTGCTCGGCACGCTGACCGTGCTCACCGTGGTGAGCGGGCTGGTCGATGCGGTGAGCTATCTGGGCCTCGGGCATGTCTTTACCGCCAACATGACCGGGAACGTGGTCCTGCTCGGGTTCGCCGCAGCCGGTGCGCCCGGGTTCTCGGTCCCGGCCAGCTTGGCTTCGTTGGGATCATTTCTGGTCGGCGCCGCCTGCGCCGGGCGCATCTGCCTCCACATCGCCTCACGACGGCGCTGGCTGGTCGTGGCCATGGTGACCGAGGGCGTCCTGGCCGGCGGGGCTGCGGCAGTAGCTGCTACTGCGAACGGGGTCATCGGATCGGGATGGGTCCGCTATACGGTGATCGTCTTTCTGGCCTTCGCCATGGGTGTGCGGAACTCCACCATCCGCCGGCTGGCCGTTCCCGACGTGACGACGACCGTGCTCACCATGACGCTGACCGGGCTGGCCGCCGATTCGTCGTTGGCCGGCGGGGACAATCCGAAAGTGGCCCGGAGAACATCCGCCGTTGCCGCCATGCTGATCGGCGCCGTGGGCGGAGCCGCCTTCTTCCTCCACCAGCGGGCCACCTGGCCTCTGGTCCTGGTGGCCGTCCTGGTCCTGGTGACCACGGTCGTGTTCGCCCGCAGCCCGGCATCGCGGCGGCTCGACCTGCCGGGTTGAGACACACCGGTCGATCCGGGCTCGCCGCCCACTTCCAGATCCCGAAGGTCAAGCGGGGACGGCGGCCACCAGCAAGGATCGCTCGGGGAGAGCGCCGGTTCCCATGGTGGTGTCGTCGGCCGCCACGGTCGGCGACCACCCAGCTCTTCGGAGCAGGTCGAGGTGGATGGCAGCAGGGAGGATGGTGCGCCACGGCTCGGTAGCTCCGTCGGGCCGCCGGGAGTTGGCGATGCGGACGACGATGGTCGAGTCGAGGGCGGCGGCGTGGACGGCCAAGCTGGCGGCCAGGACGCTGTCGGGGCCGGCCCGAGCCCTGAGCCCGGCGAGCAGGGAGACGATGGTCGTCTCGTCCAGGTAGACGAGAAGGCCCTCGCAGATGAACAACGAGGCCCGGCCGGCATCGTGGCCCGCCGACCGAAGGACCTCACCCACCTGATCCACTCGGAAGTCGACGGGGGCGAAGGTGAGATCGGCCGTGTCGGCTGCCATCATCGTCACGCGCCGCCGCTTGTCGACTTGCGTGGCCCGGTGGTCGAGCTCGAAGAAGCGAACCCCGGGGGAGTGGAAACGGAGGGCTCGGTCGTCGTAGCCGGCACCCAGCACCACGACCTGGGTCACACCGGCGGCAATGGCTGCCAGCACATGGTCGTCGATGAAGCGGGTCCGGGCAGCCAGATGGGCACGGAGCGAGGGTGAGCCGATGGGCCGCATGCCCGAGCACATGGCCAGCTGTGCGTCTGCGCTGCCCGTCGGAGTGTGGGGCCGGGCGAAACCGGCACGGGTCACAGCCACGGCTTGGCTGGTTCTCGACGGAGCCGTGTGCTGCCGCCGCCCTTCACTAGGTCTGCTCATGTTCGCCACTATACTACGCTAACACTTAGTAATTCAGGGGAGCGGTGAACGCAGTACGTGCCTGCTGACTGCATTCGCCGGTCCAGGCCGAATTGCTATTAAGAGGTCTATTACTAAAGAGAGCCACACAGTGCCCGAACCCTCCGGTGAGATCGATGACGCCAGCGTGATCAGACGAGGGGTCAACCGGCTCGACCGGCGCCTCCGCTCGGAGGGACCCCACGAGGGCCTGGCCCTGGGCAAGCTGAGCATCCTCGGCCATCTGACCCGTGCCGCCGGGGCGATGACCCCGACCGAACTGGCCGCGGCAGATCGGCTCCAGCCCCAATCGCTCACCCGGGTCCTGGCCGACCTCGAGCGTGACGGCCTGGTCGCCCGCGGGCACGACGGGTCCGACGGTCGCCGGTTCCGAATCACCATCACCGCTGCGGGCCGGTCCGCCCTCCGGCGCGACATGCGTCAGCGTGACGCGTGGTTGGCCCGAGCCATGATGCAGCTCTCACCCACCGAGCGGGGCGTCTTACGGCTGGCCGGCGAGCTGATGGACCGATTGGCCGATGCCCCGGCGATGGAGACGGCCCCGCTCACCTCGGCGAGCTGAGTGGCCGGGCCCCGCTCGCGCTGCCGTTCGGGTCGCAACCAAGTGTCAACCGCAACCAGTTGTCAACCGAGCGGGGTATGCGCTGGCGCCGGCCCCGGTGCAAGAGTGTCGCCATGCCCGACATCGACCTGCCCTACTTCGTTGCCCGTCCTGTGGCCGATCCGCCCTGGCCCGGGGTGGTGGTCATCCACGAGGGGAATGGCATATCCCCCCAGCTCCTCCGGTTCTGCCAGCGCCTGGCCGCGGCGGGCTATGGCGCCATCGCCCCCGACCTGTTCTTCCGGGCCGGTGGCACCGAAGCCGGCGACTTCGCCACCCTGATGGGGTCGATGGAGCCCGAGCGGACCCAAGGGGACATCGACCGGGCCGCCGCGATCCTGCGGACCGTGGGCGCCGGCAAGATCGGGGTCACCGGCTTTTGCATGGGCGGTCGCCTGACCTACCACTCGGCCGTCCGGGGCGAGGGCTTCGACGCCGCCGTCGGATTCTACGGTGCCGGCATCGCCGATGAGCTAGCCGAGCCCCGGTGTCCCACCCTGCTCTTTTTCGGGGGAAGCGACGACTACATCCCCACCGAGCAGATCGAGCGGGTCCAGGCCCACCACCCCGACACCATCGTCTACCCCGAAGCCGGTCACGGGTTCTTCCGCGATGGCTCGGAGAACTTCGACGAAGCCGCCGCCGCCGACGCCGGCGCGCGGCTCATGGATTTCTTCGCCGAGCACCTCCGCTCGTAGCCCGGGTCGGCTGTGGCCCCATGCCCAGCCACACCGCTTCCACTGCTCGCTCGGCCCAGCCCGGGTCGCTGTCCACCCCCGCCACCCGCCGATGGAACACCGAGCCGCTCAACATCTGGAAGGCGAGATCGAGGTCGGCGTCGGGGCGTAGCTCCCCGTTGGCCTGGGCCTGTTCGAGGAGTCGCCGCCCGTAGGCCAGCCGCGGGGCGATCACCCGCTCCCGGTGCAGCTCCAGGGCCTGGCGGTCATCCCGATTGGTCATCAGGGCTCCCAGCACACCCATCCCCGAGGCCCCGAAGCGACGGTCGAAGTCGACCAGGAAACGGCACAGGTCGGCCCTGGGGTCATCGGAGGGTCTCGTCGGTACCGCTGCTGCGTGCTCGGCGATGGCACTGGTGATCAGGTCGGCCTTGTCCCGGTACCGACGGTAGATGGTGGCCCGGGCCACTCCCGCCTCGCTGGCCACGCTCTCCATCGAGATCGCCGCATAGCCCACGTCGTCCAGCTGGCGGATGGCTGCCTCGGTGATGGCCCGGCTGGCCCGCTTGTCGCGCGGACGACCGGGCCCCTTGCTCTGCGAGTCCGGCTCGCCGGTCGAGGACGTTTCCTGGCCGGCGGCGGTCCCGGTGGACGGCGGGCTCATGCCACCGCGGGGGCGGGCTCCGCCGTCGGCGCCCCTCCCTCCTTCACCGGTTGGTGCCCGGAGATGAAGTCCCGTTGACGAATCAGGAAGAACGAGCCCAGAGCGCCGACGAAGGCGACGATGGCGCCGATCACCATCAACAGGTTGAGCGAGCTGGCGAAGCCGACGTGGTACGCGGCAGTCAGGGCATGGGCCTGATTCGGTGGCAACCCGGCGATTGCTTGTTGCACCTGCCCTGCCGTCAAGGCCGGGCCCAGTTGGGCGCCGTGCTGAGCCGCCACCTGTTGCCCGGACGGCGTGGACAGGAGGGACGCAGTGACCTTGGACTTGATGTCGCTCTGGAAGATGGCGCCCAGGCCGGCGATGCCGGTGGCAATGCCCACCTGGCGGAAGGTGGAGTTGATCCCCGAGGCCATGCCGCTGCGTTCAGGTGGGACCACGGCGACGGCCGAAGAGGCGAGCACCGGGTTGATCATCCCGATCCCGGCGCCGGACAAGATGAACCCGGGGAGCAGCACCGTCCACTGCGAGTCGGCTTGGATCATGGCCATCAGTGCACACCCGGCGGATACCAACAACAGCCCGATGCCCAGCATGTAGCGGGCCGGGAACCTCACCGTGAGCCTCCCGGCTATGGGTGCGACCAGGAAGGCCAGGAGGGTCAGGGGCAGAAATCGGACCCCTGCCGCCAGTGGTCCGTAGCCGAGGTCATCTTGGATGAACAAGGTCAGGTACAAGAAGAGAGCGAAGATCGACGCCGACAGGGTGAACGCCGCTCCCGAGATTCCGATCATGGCCGGTCGCCGGAACAGGGACAGGTCGAGCATCGGTTCGCGCTGTCGCAGCTCGGCCACGAAGAAGGCGGCCATGAGCACGGCGGCTCCGGCCAGCAGGCCCACGATCTCCGGGCTACCCCACCCGGCGGTGTTCCCGCGGACCAGGGCGTACACCAACATGAAGAGGGAGGCGGAGAAGGTGATGAACCCGATCCAGTCGACCCGCTTGGTGTTGGGGTCCCGCGACTCTTGCATGCGGGCCATGGTGATGATGATGGCGAGGATCCCGATGGGGACATTGACGAAGAAGATCCACCGCCATCCGATACCGCTGGTGATGGCCCCGCCGACCAAGGGGCCGACGGCCACCGCACCACCGCTGACGGCGCCGAAGACCCCGAACGCCGTCCCTCGGTCCTTGCCCTGGAAGGCCTGAGCGATCAGGGCCAGGGACGTGGCGAACATGATCGCTCCGCCCACCCCCTGCACGGCCCGGGCCAGGTTCAGCATCAGAGAGGTGGTCGACAGGCCGCACACCAGCGAGGCCACCGAGAAGACGGCCAGGCCGATGGCGAACACCTCTCGTCGCCCGAACATGTCACCGACCACCCCGGCAGTGAGCAGGAAGGCAGCCAGGGTCAGTGCGTAGGCGTCGACCACCCACTGTAAATCGCTGAACGACGAGTGCAGCGACCGTTGGATGTCGGGGAGGGCCACGTTGACCACGGTGATGTCCAACAGCAACATGAAGATGGCCGTGCACACGGCGATCAACGTCCACCACTTCCGGTCGAGCTTGGGCATCAGTCGCCTCCTGAGGCTGTCGTGGTGATCCGAGCCGGATCCCTGCTTATTCAGAATCAAGACGCATCGTATTGAAACTCGGGTTGGCGGTCAAATGGCGCCCAGGCCAGCGGGCCGGCCCAGACCGCCCAGCCCGGCGGCGCCAATGCTGGAAAACTAGGACCATGGACTGGATCACCCTGACCGCCGGCCAAGACCCCCGACCCCGCGTGGCCCCGGGGGCGACAGAGGCGTGGGCCGCGTTGAGCGACAGCGTCTGGAGGGCGGCCGACCCCGAACTGCTCGAGCTGGCCCGGATGCGCATCGCCATGCTCCTGCGCGACCCGGCATCCGTCGAGCGCCGGCCGCAAGGGGCGCCCCGGGTGTCCGAGGACAAGGTGGCGTCGTTGGCCGACTGGCCCACGTCGCCACTGTTCAGCGAAACCGAGCGGGTGGCGTTGGCCTTCACCGAGCGTTTCGTGATCGACGTGGCCGGCATCGGTGACGCCGACCGGGGAGCCCTCATGGCCCAGCTCCCGGCCGATCAGGTCGGCGGCTTCGTCATCGGCCTCTACGCGTTCGACTACGAGCGGCGAACCGAGTTAGCCATCACCCGCCTCTTCGATGTCAAAGCCGCCCCGGCCGGCCGCGGCGGCGGAGACAGCGACGCCGACCTGGGTGACGTGTTCACGGAGCTCATGAAGACCATTGCCCGCCTGCACGAGCTCGACCCGGTCACCACCGAGCTGGTGCGGCTGCGAGGGGCTCGCCAGCACAACTGCCGCATCTGCCAGTCGACCCGCTCGGTCCAGGCCATCAGCGGGGGCGCCGACGAGTCGATGTTCGACAAGGTCGACTGGTATGAGACCACCGACCTGTCGGAGCGGCACAAGGTTGCCCTCCGGCTCACCGATGCCATCATCACCCAGCCGACCGAGATCACCCCCGAGCTGGTGACGCAGGTTCGCCGGTACTTCGAGCCGGCCGAAGTGGTGGAGATCGTCTTCGACATCTCGCGCAACAGCGCCCAGAAGGTGCCGGTGGCTCTGGCCGTTGACCAGGCCCACGTGACCGAAGGGGTCGAGTACTACGACCTGGACGACGACGGCGACGTCTTGTTCGGCCAAGCGGCGCCGGTTGGGGTCTGAGCCCGGCCGAGCGGGATCGGGCCAGATGGGGGAGCTGTGACGCTCGAGGGAACGACCGCGCTGGTGACCGGAGCGGCACGAGGACTGGGTCGGGCCTATGCCCTGCACCTGGCCGGATTGGGCGCCGACGTGGCCGTCCTCGACATCGACCTCCACTCGTACCGGGAGTACGAGGCCGAGGCGGCGCAGATGACCGCGGACACCACGGCCGAGGAGGTTCGTGCCCTCGGGCGCCGCGCCCTGGCTCTGGAAGTGGACGTCACCGACCTCGAAGCCATGCGACAGGCCGTGGCCACCATCGAGCAGGAGTGGTCCACGCTCGATGTGGTCATCTGCAACGCGGGGGGAGGCCTGGGGTCGCCCTTCGAGGGGCGGGCATCGGAGCTCGATCCCGACGACTTCGACGCGGTGATGAAGAAGAACCTCTACGGCACGGTCAACACCTGCTTGGCCGTGGCCCCACTGCTGAAGCGCCAGGGCTCGGGGAAGATCGTGACGGTGGCCAGCATCTCGGGACTGCGCGGGGGCAGGGAGGGGGCGTACGCCCACTACGGCGTGGCCAAGGCCGGCGTGGCCATGTACACCCGATACCTGGCTCAGGACCTGGGCGGCTCGGGCATCACCGTCAACTGCATAGCTCCCGGGTACGTGGCCACCGGGCGCCTGGCCCTGGCCTTCGGATCGATGGAAGCCGACACCAAGGTCTCGATCAACGCCATGAACGCCCTGGGCCGCCCGGCCAGCACCGAGGACTGCGCCCGGGTCATCGGCTTCCTGGCCGGCCCGGAGTCGGATTACCTGTCGGGGGTGGTCCTGCCCATCGACGGGGCCACGCTGTCGTGAACCGCT
>DASZLD010000137.1:0-3489 GCA_035552655.1 Acidimicrobiales bacterium | reverse complement strand
GTTGGACCGCACGGCCGTCTATCGGATGCGCGCTCTGGGCACCGGAGCCGAGCTGGTGGTCACCGATCCTGACGCCCTCGAGGCCGCGGCCGCCCTCCTCCGCTCCGAGCTCGATCGGATCGATCGGGTGGCCAGCCGCTTCCGGGCCGACTCGGAGGTCGCCCACCTCGACTCGGCCGCCGGTCAGCCCACGACGGTGAGTGCCGATCTGCTCGAGCTTCTGGTCGTGGCGGTGCGCGTGGCCCAGGCCACCGACGGCGCCGTCGACCCGACCGTCGGTGCGGCCATGGTCCGCATCGGTTATGACCGGGACTTTCCCGAGATTGCCGACGGCGTTGTCGGCCAACTGCCACCGACCACTCCCGTCCCCGGTTGGCGAAGCATCGCCATCGACCCCTCAGCCCGCACCGTCTGCATGCCGGTGGGGACCCAGATCGACCTGGGGGCCACGGCCAAGGCCTGGCTGGCGGACCGGGTGGCCCAGCAAGTGTGCAGTCGCTTCCACTGCGGCGTGCTCGTGTCGCTGGGCGGTGATGTCTCGGTGGCCGGCCCGGCACCATTCGGTGGCTTTCGGATCGGCCTCGGCGACGTGTCCGGTGGCCTGCCCACCAGCGGCGCCGTGGCCATCAGCGCGGGAGGACTGGCCACGTCGGGTACTGCGGTGAGGCAGTGGCGGTTGGGAAGTCATCGCGTTCACCACATCCTCGACCCCTCGACCGGCCTGCCCGTCGAGGCAGTGTGGCGCACCGTCTCGGTGGCGGGAGCAACGTGCGTGGACGCCAACGCCGCCTCCACCGCGGCCATGGTCAAGGGCAGAGACGCGGTTTCGTGGCTTGCCTCCCGGAGCCTTCCCTCCCGATTGGTGGCCTCGGACGGCATGGTGACGTGCATCGCCGGCTGGCCGGACGATGCCGTGCACTTTGCCGGTGTGCAATCGGCATGATCACGCCCGTGGTCGCCTCGGTCGGGCACGGCTACACCGCGCTCTGGTACCTGACCCGAGCATCGGGTCTGGTCTCCTTGGTCCTCTTGTCGGCCACCGTCGTGCTCGGCATCGTCTCATCGGTCGGCTGGACGACCGAGCGGTGGCCGAGGTTCCTGTCTCAATCCATGCACCGGAATCTCTCGTTGTTCTGCATCGGCTTCGTCGCCCTCCACGTCGTCACCACCGTGGCCGACGGCTACGTGCCCATCGGCTTCCTCGACGCTGTGATCCCGTTCCAGACGCCCTATCGGCCCCTCTGGGTCGGTTTTGGTGCGCTGACCCTCGACCTGCTGCTGGCCGTGGCCATCACCAGCGGGTTGCGAAAGCACATCGGAGTCCGGGCCTGGCGGGGGGTCCATTGGCTGGCTTACCTGTGCTGGCCCATCGCCCTCCTGCACGGACTGGGCTCGGGCAGTGACACCCGGCTGTCGCTGGCCCTGATGGTCAACGTGGTCTGCGTTGTCGCCGTCGTCGGGGCGGTCGGCTGGCGACTGGTGACCGGTCGAACCTTCTCGCCCGGCCGTCGAATCGTGGCCGCCGTCGTCGGTGCTGTCGGCCTCACGGCCATTGGCATCACCGCGGCCCTCGGGCCCCTCCGCCCCGGGTGGTCACATCGTGCCGGCACCTCAGCGGCACTGCTGACCCAGCTGAATGCCAGCTTTGCCTCCGGTGGGACCTCGTCGTCGGCGGCATCAACACCGGCGGCATCAGCACCGGCACAATCCAACACCGCTCCCTCGACCAACGACGCGGTGCCCGTCCCGCCCTTCACCAGGACGGTGGCGGGAACGTACCGGACCTCGGCGGCCAACCAGTCCGGGCAGGTCTCCGTCGTGCTGTCCATGACGCCATCGGGGACGCCCGCGACGCCGCTCACCGTCACGATCACCGGCGCCTCGGTCAACGGGGGCGTGGCCATGTCGTCCAGTCAGGTCACCTGGGGGCAGGACACAGGCTCGGTCACGGCACTCCAGGGGTCCACCATCGGCGCCACGGTCAAGGGACCCCACGGATCGGTACAGCTGAGCATGCGTCTGAACCTGGATCGGGCCCAGGGGACGGTGTCCGGCACCCTTACGGGATCAACGACGAATGGAACGGGATGACCAGGACCTCGACACCAACACGACCAGCGCTTCCCTGTGACGCCACCGCCCTCCCCCGCCTGCTGGCCGGGCTTCGACCCGACGGTGCCGTGGTCGGCATCGACGAGCACCTGGCCCGGTGGGGACCAGCCCCACT
Source organism: Acidimicrobiales bacterium (assembly GCA_035552655.1). Classification (GTDB taxonomy): domain Bacteria; phylum Actinomycetota; class Acidimicrobiia; order Acidimicrobiales; family RAAP-2; genus DASXMT01. The sequence goes on along the minus strand of DASZLD010000137.1, from coordinate 1,262 downwards.
GCAGATCGCCGGCACCGACCTCATCGATGCCCTCGGCGCCAGTGGTCTCACCGGTCATGGCGGCGCGTGGTTCCCGGTGGCCACGAAATGGCGTTCGATCCGTCATGGGCGGCTTCGTCATACCGTGGTGGTGGGCAATGGCGCCGAAGGTGAGCCGGCCAGCGTCAAAGATGCCCTGTTGCTTACCCGGCTCCCCCATCTGGTGCTCGACGGGCTGTCGTTGGCCGCGGTCGCCCTGGATGCGGCCCAGGTCGTGCTGTACGTACCCGCGTCGCTGGTGCGAGGGGTGGCGGCTGCCATCGAGGACCGCCGGCTCCGGGGGATCGACCCCTTCGCCATCGAGGTCGTGGTCGCCCCGGACCGGTTCATCGCCGGACAGGAGTCGGCAGTGGTCAACGTCCTCAATGGGCGAAAGGAAGCCGTGCCCACGTTCATGGGCATCGAGCCCATTCGCGAGCGAGGTGTGAACAGCCGACCGACGTTGGTCCACAACGTCGAGACCCTTGCCGACGTGGCCTTGATCGCCCGCTATGGGCCGGCATGGTTTCGCGGACTGGGGACCGAGCAGTCACCGGGCACCATGCTGACCACCATCACTGGACGGTGGCCGCACGCCCAGGTGGTCGAAGCGTCGCTGGGCATGCCCCTTCGGGATGTCCTCGACCTCTCGCCCGACTACGCCCACCAGTACCACGGTGCCCTGCTCGGGGGGTACGGCGGCGGTTGGGTCACGATGTCGGCACTGCTCGACCTGGTCCTGAGCGAGGAGGCAGCTCGACGGGCGAACTCCTCGCTCGGCGCCGGGGTCATCGCCCTGCTCCCTCGGACCGTGTGCCCGCTGGCCGAGACGGCCCGTGTCGTTCGCTACATGGAGCACCAGGGTGCCGGCCAGTGTGGTCCCTGTGTCAACGGGCTGGCCGGGTTGGCCGACATGCTCACGGCGCTGGCCTTCCAGCCTTCAGCCGTTCGCGGAGGCGTCACGTCCATCCTCGATCTGTGCCAGCTCGTCGATGGACGGGGCGCGTGCCGTCATCCTGACGGGGTCACCCGTTTCGTGCGCAGCGCGTTGGCCGTCTTCTCCGATGAGGTGACCGCCCATCTGCGGGGCGGTCCGTGCCCGCTCGTCCATGCCCCTGGGGTGCTGCCGTGTCCGCCATCGGACTCCCGCGTGACCCGTGTGGGGGTGCGACGGTGAGCCGCAAGGCGACGCTGGTCGTCGACCCCACCATGTGCGACGGTCATGGGCTCTGTGCCGAGCTGTT
>DASZLD010000136.1:0-2556 GCA_035552655.1 Acidimicrobiales bacterium | reverse complement strand
GGGAAGGGACAGGCGCCACCGGTCTCGCAGCAATCGGACCAGCTTGAGCGTCTCGACGTGTCGCTCGTCGTAGAGGAACCGCTTGGCCTCGACGGCGGTGGGCTCAGGGAGAAGTCCCAGGCGGCGGTAGTGGTGGATGCTGGGCACGGGAACGCCTGACTGGTCGGCCAGCTCGGCGATGGTGAGCAGCGCCTCTCGCTGCTCGGGAGCCTGGGGCGATACTGGCGATTGGTTGCGGCGCTTCCGTGTCATCGCCCTCCTTGCTCGTTCGTATGGTAGCCCTCGCTCGGGCGCCCAATTCCGTCACGCCTGCTCGGTGCGAGTGGTCACCCTTCTACCCAAACGCGTTCTGGTACCTAACCACGAACCGACGGGTCCGTTGCGTCAGGCTCGGGTCCCGGCAGCGGGGACGAACCGATGGCGACGACGCCAGGACCCCTAAGATGACGGCGAGATCATGGACCGCGCCCCTCGCCTCCGAACGCCTCGTCAGTACCTGGGGGCGGCGGCGGGCCTGGCCGTAGCGGCCAACTACGTGCCGGCCACGGTGACCCTCGGGCAATGGGGCCCGCTCCGTGTCCTTCCCGGCGATCTCTGTCGCTGGCGCGGGCCCGATGGGCCGCGGGTGGCGCTCACGTTCGATGACGGCCCCAACCGTCACACCACACCCCACGTGCTCGATTGTCTCGACCAGCTGGGTCTTCGGGCCACCTTCTTCTGCCTGGGTTCGCTGGTCGAGCGGGACGGGGACGTCGTGCACGAGATCGCCCGCCGGGGCCACCAGGTGGAGACGCACGGCTACCGCCACGAGCACCACCTCTTGCGCTCGCCCCGGTGGATCGTGGACGACCTGCGCCGGGCCACCGCGGTCATGTCCGAGTGCGGATTTCCCTCGTCCTGGTACCGCCCGTCCTACGGCCAGGCCTCCGGAGCCACCCTGGTGGCTGCCCGCGCCCTCGGGCTTCGACCCGTGCTGTGGTCGTCGTGGGGGCGGGAGTGGACCACCGACAACCCCGGTGATGTGGCTCACCGGATCTCGGGCCGGCTCGACCCCGGAGCCATCATCCTGCTCCACGACAACGACGAGCTGGGATCGCCCGACATGTGGCGGGTCGGCCTGGCCGCCCTGCCCCGACTGGCGGCCGAGCTCGAGCGTCGAGAGCTCGAAGCGGTGACGCTCGACGAGCTGGTCTACGGCGGGCAGATGACGAATTTGTCTACGGCCGGCGGTTCTCGGGCATAAGCCACGGAAGTGTCCGAACACGCGGAGGTGCGCGCATCATGAACGTGTCGTCATCGCTGGTCCTATCCGGCTCCATCGGCAAGGGCCACGACTCGGTGGCCGAAGCATGCCGGTCCGGCCTGGCCACCCGGGGGGTCGACGCCGAGGTGCTCGACTGCATGGCCCTCCTCGGCGGACCCGGAGCACGGGTGGGCACCGCCGTCTTTCGCACCCTCATCTCCAACTCGTCGGTCTACGACGCATTCCACTTCAGCCACCTGCGTACGGGGGGACGGTTGCCCTCGGCCATCGAGCGCGCCTCCAGCCGTCGATTGGTGCCCGAGCTGCTCGATCGACTGAGCGGGCTCGAGCAACCGAGCCTGGCCCTGTCGGTGTTCCCCACCGGGGTGTCGGCCGCCGGCCGGCTCAAGGCCCACCTGCCCGACCTGGCCGTAGTGGCCGTGTGCACCGACGCCTGTGCCCACCGTATGTGGATACACGAGGGGGTGGACCTCTACGTCACCTGTTCGATGCTGGCCGCCAACACGGTGCGGCGCTATGACGCCGGGGCCAAGATCTGCGTCATCCCCCCACCGGTCCGGCCCGCCTTCTACACGGCGCCCACCAAGTCCGAGGCCCGTGCCTTGCACGCTCTACCCGACGACGGGCAGTGCGTGCTCCTCATGGGAGGGGGATGGGGGCTCGGGCCCCTGGCCGAGTCGGCCACCACGTTGGCCGAGCACGGCTACGACGTCCTGGCCGTGGCCGGCCTGAACGATCGTCTCCATCACCGCCTGCAGGAGCTGTCCCGCACCCACCCCCGTATCCATCCCTACGGCTTCACCGACCGGGTTCCCGAGCTGGTGGCCGCATCCGATGTCGTGGTCACGCCGCCCGGTCAGACCTGCAACGAGGTCCGGGTCATCGGCCGCAGCCTGGTGGTGCTGGACGTGGTCCCCGGCCACGGCCGGGAGAACGCCCTGCACGAGATCGAATCGGGCGACGCCGTGTCCTGCTCGCCCGATCCGGCGTCGGTGCTGGGCGCCGTCTGCTTCCTGTTGGGCGAGCAACCGGACCGGTCCCCCTGGCCCGCCGGCGACAAAGAGGAGTGGGACAAGCACTTCTTTGCCGCGCTGGAGGAGGCAGGGCTCGAGTTCGGGGGATGACACCGGCCCCGGCAATGGGGGCCGCTTAGCGGTTCACGACAGCGTGGCCCCGTCGATGGGCAGGACCACCCCCGACAGGTAATCCGACTCCGGGCCGGCCAGGAAGCCGATGACCCGGGCGCAGTCCTCGGTGCTGGCCGGGCGGCCCAGGGCGTTCATGGCGTTGAT
>DASZLD010000135.1:0-3246 GCA_035552655.1 Acidimicrobiales bacterium | reverse complement strand
CCGGCGACCTGGTCGACACCTGCGGAACCGGGGGAGACCGACTGCGCAGCGTCAACGTCTCGACCATCGCCGCGCTGGTGGTGGCGGCCACCGGGGCCAAGGTGTGCAAGCACGGCGGGCGGGCGGCGTCCTCCTCGGTCGGGGCGGCCGACGTGCTCGAGTCCTTGGGCGTGGTGGCCGATCTGGGTCCTGACGGTGTGACCCGGTGCCTGGACGAGGTGGGGATGGGGTTCTGCTTCGCCCCGCGGTTCCACCCGGCCATGCGCTTCGCCGTCCCGGTGCGCAAGGAACTCGGCATTCCCACTGTGTTCAATTATCTGGGCCCACTGGCCAACCCGGGGCGGGCCAAGTTCCAGGTGATCGGGGTGAGCGACCCGGCCATGGCCGACAAGATGCTCGGCGTGCTGGCGGCCAACGGCGCCCACCGGGCCATGGTCGTCTACGGCGACGACGGGCTCGACGAGCTAAGCACCACCGGGCCCTCCACCGTGCACGAGCTGATCGGTGACGGCCAGGGCGGGTACGAGGTACGCATGGATCGGGTGGACCCGACGTCGCTCGGCTTCCGCTTGGCCAGCCTGGATGAGCTGCGGGGCGGTGACGCGTCGGTGAACGCCGAAGCCATCCGGCGGGTGGTGGCCGGCGACCCCAACCCCCACCGCGACATCGCCGTGTTGAACGCAGCCGCTTCGTTGGTGGTCATCGGCAAGGCCGACGATCTGGCTGCCGGCGTGGCCCTGGCCTGCGAGGTCATCGACGACGGCCGGGCCGAACAGGTGCTGGCCGAGCTGATCCGGGTTTCGCAGAGCGCAGTTGCCGACGAGGGGTAGCTATCCGTGATCGTCCAGATCTACGGCTTCACCACTCCGGCAGACATCGTTGCCGTCAGCGACATGGCCATCGACAACATCGGCGTGGTGCTCGACGAGGGATTTGGCACCTGGGACGGCGTCGACGAGCGAACGGCACGGGACATCGTGGCCGAGATCCCCAATTCGATGACCACCGTCGCACTCAGCCTGGGAACGGACTTCGACCGCATCGCCCGTACGGTCGACGTGGTGTGCCCCGACATCGTCCACTTAGTCCGAGCGGATCAGATGGGTCCTGAGGAAGTCGGCATGATTCGCGACCGTCTCGGCCCGGTGAGGGTCATGACCACGGTGGCCATCCGGGACGAATCGGCGTTCGGAACGGCACAGGCCTACGCGGCATGCAGCGACTACCTGCTGCTCGACAGCCAGGACCCGGCCACCGGGATCGTGGGGGCCACCGGCCTCACCCATGACTGGTCGGTCAGCGCCCTGATCCCACCGGCGGTGGGCGTTCCCGTCATCCTGGCCGGCGGCCTGGGTCCCGAGAACGTCAGCGAAGCGATCACCGCGGTGAACCCGGCCGGAGTGGACTCGGAGACCCGTACCAGCCGCCTCGACGACAAACGTCGGAAGGATATCGAGGCGGTCCGCCGATTCGTCCAGATCGCCCGCTCGATTGCCTGACTCTAATTGCCGTCGAGTTCATCGCAATGCACCGTGCGAAACCTTGTCGGTCGCTCGGCGGCCCCGGAGTCCCAGTCCGTCAACCTGCCGCGCTGATGACTTCTTCGGAGAACCAGGTGACGTAGTCGATGTACTCGGCCATTGATCTGGTCACCGGGATGGGCACCGAGGTCGATGTGATGTCGAACGTCGCGATGTAGGCCAGCCGCTCGACGATCTGGTCCCGATGGGCACTGCGTCCCGCGTCCGACAGGTCCCCGAACGCCGGCCGTTCGATGCCGGGGACGGTACCCACCCAGCACAGGTCGAAGTCGTTCTCTTTCCCTGCGAACTCGGGCTGGCTGCGAAGGTAGTCGAGGAGCGGTGGGATCTCTTCTACCGAGAAGGTGGTGGGGTTCGGTTGCCACCCCTCGTAGCGTGCGGCCCGGCGCAAGGCCGGCTTCGAGTTCCCGCCGACGTAGATGGGAGGCCGGGGTGACTGGACCGGCTTCGGCTCGAAAGCCAGACCCTCGATGTCGAAGTGGGCACCGTGGAACACGGGCTCCTCTTCCCGCCAGAGGGTCAGCGTGGCCTCGAGTATCTCGTCGGTGATGGCCCCGCGTTCGTCGAAGGGGACACCGAGCACCTCGAACTCCCGGACAGCGTGACCAACGCCGATGGAGACGTCGAGCCGGCCACCGGACAGGACGTCGATGGTCGACAGAGCCTTGGCCAAGGCCAACGGGTGGTAGTAGGGCAGGACCAACACGCTGGCGTCCACCCGGATGCGCTTGGTTGCCCCCGTTACGAAAGCCATGAGGGAGAGGGCGTGCATCCAGTACGGGCCGAGCCGAGGAACCTCCTCGTAAGGCATGGCTAGATGTTCCGAGGTAGTGATGGCGTCGTAGCGCAGGCCGTCGATGATCGAGGCCAATTCCTGGAAGTCCGGAGAGGTGAGGCCGGGGACCCAATCGGCGGCCTCGGGCACATGGTCGTTGGCCGGTGGGATGTGGTTGTTGCCAGGCAGGGCGATACGGAATCTCACGGTGTGTACCTCTCGGGTCGATGGGCCGGTGGTGATCATCTGGCGCTGGTACTCATCAGACGATTCTCAGTGGATGGTAGATCCCGACGGCCGACTGACTGGCGACGAGGGTATCGAGCTGTCCGGTTCGCATCCGGTGAGGACCACAAATCGAGAGTTCACGGCGCTACTCGAACTGTGACCCGGCGTCATCTCATCTTGGCCGATAGACGTCGGACCGATGGTCGATGCGAACTACGTTGAGCACCTTCCCAACGTCGTCCAGCTCATACACGATGCGGTAGACCCCTCGGCGAGCGGACCACAGACCGACCAGATCGCGCGCTAATGGGTGGCCGACCCGGCGAGGCGCTTCGATCAGCGGACCGAGCATGAACTCGACGATGGCAGTGGCAATCTTGGATGGCAGCCGGTCGAGTGAGCGCTCGGCCGAGGCGGCGAGGACCAGCCTCCAAGCCTCGGTCGTCAACGAGTGAGGTACTTGGCTCGCAACGCTCCGGCGTCCACGACGTGGCCCTCGGAGATCTCCTCTCGGGCCTCGCTGATCTCCTTCAACGCCTGGGGATCTGACAGCAGGTCGAGCGTGTCCTCCAGCGCCTCCAGATCGTCGGGGCTAACCAAGATGGCCGCGGGCCGGCCATTGCGCGTCAGGATGACGCGGTCGTGCTGGTGTTCGACTCGATCGACGACCTCGGAGAGGTGAGCCTTGATGTGGGCGAGCGG
>DASZLD010000134.1:0-57258 GCA_035552655.1 Acidimicrobiales bacterium | reverse complement strand
CCCACTGGCGTAACCTGTCTGGCTTGGAGTCCCGGCCACGGAGGCCGGCGACGACAATCGGGGCGTAGCGCAGCTTGGCAGCGCGCCTGCTTTGGGAGCAGGAGGTCGCGGGTTCAAATCCCGCCGCCCCGACCAGTTGGGCTTGACCGGCTCTTCGGATCTCAGCGGGGTGTGACGGTCTTCGAGTAGCTCCCAGTTGGGGTTCGTCGTAGGGAGTCGAGGTACGTATTGGTCCTTTTGGCGGGACAATGGGAACGATGAGGACGCCAGATCGTACCTGGGGCCGATCCGTCGTGGTCTCTGGTCCAGCCGCGAGTGGGAAAACCGTGCTTGCCCAAGCGATATCTGCGGAATTGGAGTGGCCGCTGATCTCGAAGGATGAGATCAAGGAGGCGCTCGCCGGGGTGCTTCCACCTAAGACCACCGACGACGTCGCCTCGTTGGGACGGGCCGCGATGGCGGTGTTGCTCCGAATTGCCGCCAAGACGACATCAGGAGCGGTTCTGGATGCAGTGTGGCGGGAAGGCCTCGGTCGGTTGGAGTTGGGTGCGCTCCCCGGCGAGATAGTCGAATTGTTCTGCCGGTGTCCACCGGCCGTCGTGAGGGAAAGGTACGGGGCGAGGACTCGACCCCCGGAATACATACCAGAACACGCGACGGCCGAGAGCCTCTGGAGCACAGAAACGTTTGCTCCGGTGTCCGGTGGGTGGCATGTCATCGAGGTTGACGCAACCTCCCACCCGGACGTGGAGGCCCTGACAGACCGCGTCAGCGACGCATTCCGTCACCAGTCCAGACGAGGGCCAGCTTGACCCAACCGGTTGCGTCTATAGCGAGCGAGCGGACCGGCAATATCGCGGAGACCCCGCTGAGATCCGAAGACCCGCTTGACCCCATGCAGCGGACCGCGGCCCAGCCATGGCGTCGCCCTATCGTCGGGCCGCCTCGAACTGCGCAACCGGGCTCTTTGCTTTTTCTCGCCCGCGCACCTGGGTCACGACCAGGACGCCCAGGAACACGCCGGTGGCCACGGCCAGGATGGCAAAGCTGGGAGGGATGCTCGGCGCCCAGTAGCTGAGGGCGAGCCCCGCCCACATCTCGCCCACGGCCAGGGCCGAGGCCAGGACCATGGCCACCACGGGCCGGCCGGTGAGCCGGTGGGCGGCACCGGCCGGCGCGGCCAGCAGCCCGAGCAGCAACAGGGCGCCGACCGCCTGGGTCGCCTCCGCCGCGCAGGCACCGACCACGCCGAGGAAGACGAACCCGATGAGCCGGACGGGCACGCCCCGAGCGGCGGCCACGTCGACGTCGATGGAGGAGAAGAGCAGCGGTCGGGCCACGATGCACACCACCACAACGATGCCCACGGCCACCGCCGCCGCCGTCCACGCCTGGCTCCGGCTCAGCCCGAAGATCGACCCGAAGAGCACATTGACCCCGGCCGTGCCGTTGCCGGTGCTGCGCGTCGTCGTGTAGATGGTGAGGAACAGGGCACCGAGCCCGAGCACCCAGGCAAAGACGCTGCCCACCACCACGTCGTCGGCTCGTCCCCTGGGCTCGAGGGTGCCCATGAACAGGCCGACCCCCACGGTGGCCACGAACAGGCCCAGCCGGAGGTCGACCCCGAAGGCCAGCGCGGCCAGCGCGCCGGTGAAGGCGACGTGGCTCAGCGCGTCGGCGGTGAACACCTGGCTGCGGAGGACCAGGAAGTAGCCGACCAGACCGGAGGCGGCGGCGATGCAGGTGCCGGCGACCAAGGCGTTCTGCATGAACGGTTGGTCGAACATCCCGGCCAACCCTCCCTGGATGGCGAGCAGCGTGGGGATCACCGGTCGACTCCGGCCCGGAGATCGGGCCGGCCGGGCGAGGGCCCCACCATCGACGCCCGCTGTCGCACCAGGGCCGCCCCGGCCAGGTGGGAGAGCACGTAGGCGGCGAAGGCGAAGGAGGTGACCCAAAAGCCGATGGGATAGGGCGAGTAATAGGCCGCGGCCAGTCCCAACCAGGTCACCACCAGACCGATGACGACGGTCAGGGTCAGGCTGTAGGCCGGACGGGTGGTGATGCGCTGGGCCGTGGCCGCGGGCATGACCAAGAGGGCGAACACCAGCAGGCTTCCGGTGATCTGGCTGGCTTCGGCCGCGGCCATGCCCAACAGGATGAGGAAGGCCACCCCCAGGGCCCGCACGGGAACCCCCCGGGCCTGGGCCACATCGCCGTCGATGGAGGCGAAGAGCAGGGGGCGGCCGATCAGCGCCATGGCCACCAGGCCCACCACCGCCACCACGGCCAGCACGACGACCTGCTGGTTGGTGATGCCGAGGAAGCTCCCGAACAACAGGGAGTTCACCCCCTCCAGGAATCCCTTGTACAGGCTGATGAACAAGAAGCCACAGGCCAGAAAGAACACCCCGATGGTGCCGGTGATGGCATTCTCCTCGCTGAACCCGCGGCCTCGGGCGCTGGGCAGCAGAGCGATGCCGACGGCGGCGGCCACACAGAAGGCGAAGTAGCCGTACAGGGCGCTGATGCCGAGCAGGGTGGCGCCGGCCGCCCCGGGGAACCCCACCACAGCCAAGGTGTGACCGGCGAAGCTCTGCTTGCGCAGCACCATGAACCAACCGATCACCCCGGCCAGCACGGCCACGATGGTCCCGGCCCGGAAGGCGTTGACCATGAACGGGTACACGAAGAGCTGGCGGACGTCCTCGACCAGGTTTCCGGTGAGGGGCGGCGAGGCTGCGCTGGCCAGGACCATGTCAGTGGCCGCCGTGACGGTCGCTGTGGTGCGCCGGTGCCTCGGGCTGGCCCACCACCACCATGCGTCCGTCCGATGTGGTGAGGACCTCGATCGGCGTCCCGTACAGCCGGGTGAGGATCTCGCCGGTGATGACTTCTTCGGGACTGCCCGAGGCCACACCGCCCTGGGCGATGTACACCACCCGGTCGAGATAGGACAGGATCGGGTTGACGTCGTGGGCCACCATCACCACGCTGACCCCTGCGTCGCCACTGATCCGGCTGATCAATGCAGCCACCGATCCCTGATTGGGGAGATCGAGGCTGTCGAGGGGCTCGTCCAGCAGCAACAGGGCGGGCTGTCGGACCAGCGCCTGGGCGATCAGCAGCCGCTGTTGCTCACCCCCCGACAGCTGCCCGATGGGCCGGTGGGCGTACGGGGAGGCCCCCACCAGCTCGATGACCTCGGTCAGGCGGTCCTCGGACATCCGACGGCGGGATCGGACCGCGGGCCGGACGGGGACGGTGACGCCCCACCGATCGCCGCTGAGCCCCAATCGCACGACGTCGATGCCGCGGACCCGCAAGGAGGGGTCGAAGCTCCGTCGCTGGGGCAGGTACCCGATCCGTTCGTTGGCCTGTCCGGGACGTTGGCCCAGGACGGTGGCCTGTCCGGCGGCCAAGGGAAGCAGTCCCAGGATGGCCTTGACCAGCGTCGACTTCCCCACCCCGTTGGGACCGAGCACGGCCACGAACTCGCCGGTCCGGACGGTCAGGTCGACGTCGGTCCACAGCCGCCGCCCGCCGACGTCGATGGCCGCCCCGGTGAGGGACAGGACGTCGACGTCGGTCACCGGCCGGTGGCTTTGGCCAGTGCCGACTGAATGCCCTGCAGCTCGCGGACCTGCCACGCCTGGAAGGTCTGGTTGGCGGGGGCCAGCGTCTCGGTCACCGTGGCCACAGGGATGTCGTTGGCCTTGGCCTCGGCCACCTGGGCGGCCACATCCGGGGTGGCGTTCTGACTGTTGTAGACGTAGATGGCGATCTGCCTCTTGCTGATCTGTTGGTCGATGGTGGCCTTGTCGGCGGCGGTGGGATCGCTCCCCTCGCTGATGGCATCGAGGAACGACGCCGGCGTCAGCATGTCTAGTCCCAGGGCCTGGGCCAGAGGGGAGACGATGCTCTCGGATGCCCCGATGGGCGTGCCCGCGTACTTGGACCGGATGCTCGAGATCAGCGCGTTGTAGGGCGCCAGCGTGACGTCCTCGTAGACCTGGCGGCGATGATCGAAGTAGGCGGCGTCCTTGGGATCGATGGCCCGGTAGTCGGCCGTGATCTGGGCGATGACCTGGCGCACGTTGGTCGGGTCGTACCACCGGTGGGGGTTCCCCCCAACGGGTACGTGGACCAGGTCGCCCACGTTCAACACGGTGCGGCCCGAGGTGGGATTGGCCGCCAGCAGCTGCTGGGTCCACGGGTCGTAGCCGATGCCGTCCAGGATCATCAGCTGTGCGGTGGCCACCGTCCGCCCGTCACCAGGGGTGGGCTCGTAGGAATGAGGATCGGCGTCGGGATTGGAGATGATGCTGGTGACCGAGACCCGGTCCCCCCCGAGCTGGCGGGCGATGCTGCCCCAGAAGTTCTCGGCCGCCACCACCGAGATCCGCCCGCCCGAGGCGGTCGAGGCCCCGGGCGGGCCCGATGCGCAGGCGCTGAGCCCGGCCGTGCTCAGGACCAACACGATCCCGATCACCATCACGCGACCCCGTCGGTACGACCGCCGGCTCCGATGCTGCAGCAGGGACATGTTCGGGCTCTCTTCTCGTGCTCGTGGTGACACCGGTCGGTGGCATCGACTCATCGGGTTCCGTTCGGGACATTAGATGAGATTGATTATCAATACAAACTAGAGTGGGGAGCATGAAGGCGCAGTGGCATAGTTGGGCGGTGACACCCGACGCCACCAGTGCCGCCGCACCGGGGCCCGTGGGCACCAGGGACACCCGACAGCGCCGGGCCGTCCTCGAGGTGTTGGACGGGGAAGACGGTTTCCGCAGTGCCCAGGCCATCCACGCCACCCTGCGGGAGGCCGGGGTCAAGATCGGGCTGGCCACCGTCTACCGGTCACTGAACTCGTTGAGCGATGCCGGCTCGGTCGACGTCCTCCGGGACGGGGCGGGCGAGCAACTGTTCCGACGGTGCGGCGGCGGCTCCCACCACCATCACCTGGTGTGCCGAGCGTGCGGGACCACGGTGGAGGTGGAGTCGGACTCGGTCGAATCGTGGGCCGCCCGGGTCGGTCGGGAGCACGGTTTCTCCGAGGTCCAGCACACCATCGAGGTGTTCGGCACCTGCGAGGCCTGCGCCCGATCGGTGGCGTCGCCCGACGGCTGACCGGGCGGATCAGCGCTCAGTGGTGGAAGTTGGTGACGATGGTGTTGAGGTCGGTGACGGCCAGGCCCAGGTCGTGGCGCACGTTGGCCAGATCGGACCGGGCCGAAGTCAACACGGCCTGGTTGGACGGGTAGGACGCCGGGAGCAAGGCCAACAGGGACGACGAGACACCACCGGTGGCGCTGCTGGCTGCGTTCAGCTGGCGCTGGAATTCGGTATACGCCGTCTTGACCGCAGTAGGAACGGGCGAGCCCTGATTGTTGGCCGGCGCCATCAGCTTCTGGATGGCCGGCAGGCGGGCGGACATCTCAGCTTCGATGCTGGCGGCGTACTCCGCGGCCAGCACCATGTCGGCCGCCGGCACCTGGAGGGCCAGCACATAGTTCTGGACCATCGCCGTGTGATCAGCGGCCACGTCGGCCGCGGTGGTGTCGGACGGCGCCTTGGCGGCCAGGGCGTTCATCTCGGTCAGGGTCTGGGTCAGCGAGGCGCTGAGCACGGACTGGTCGGTGGGGTCCATGGTCTTGGAGGCGGCCGTGGCCGCCAGCACCCGGTGCAGGGCGGTCTGGCGAAGGGTGATGGCCGAGATCAGCTGGGCCCGGGTACCGGCCACGCTGGTCAACGGAGCGGTGGTGGCGGTGGGGTGCGTCGTCCTCGACGTGGCCGCCGGGGCCGGACCGGCGAACAGGCCCACGCTGACCAGCGACGCCGCCGCCACCAGGGCGGCCGAGAAGGCCCGGCGGTGAAAAGAGTGCCGGGATCTCATCGGGCGGTCAGCCGGTGGTGGGAGGCAAGTGACGTCATGGGAACGAGCAAGGTTGCCACACGGCTTAGGGCCAAGTGATGACGCCGGCGCCGGCAGCGGCCAATGGGCGCCCGGGAGCGGACCCCGTGTACCGTGCCCACCGTGGTTCAGGTCACCGGCACACTCCAAAAAGACGCGTGGGACAAGAACATCCTGCCCCCCGTGGAACAGGTCAGGCCGGGGTTGTGGTCGATCCCCGTGCCCATACCCAACAACCCGCTCCGCTACGTGCTCGTCTACGCCCTGGAGCTGGGCGGGGGCGGGGTGGCCATCGTGGACGCGGGCTGGAACACCGACGAGGCATTCGCGTCGCTCAACAGCGGCTTGGAGACGGCGGGCGGATCCATTGCCGACGTGCAGGCCGTGCTCGTCACCCACAACCATCCCGATCACTACGGGCTGGCCGGCCGGGTCCGCGAGGAGTCGGGGGCGTGGATCGGCCTGCACCCGGCCGACGCCGAGGCACTCCAGGCTCGTTACGGTGACACGGACGAACTGCTGGCCCAGATGAACGACTTCCTGGTCGACTCGGGCGTCCCCGACGACAAGCTCCTCGATCTCAACATGGCTTCCATGATGATCAAGTCCCAGGTGACCATGGCCTTGCCCGACGTCATGTTCGAGGACGGCAAGCACATCGAGCTGCCCGGGTGGGACCTGACCACCATCTGGACCCCGGGCCACTCCCCCGGCCATGTCTGCTTCTACAGCGAGGACCAGCGCCTCCTGCTCTCCGGGGACCACGTGCTGCCCCGGATCACCCCCAACATCTCGGCCCACACCCAGCAGTCCCCCAACCCACTGGGCGACTACCTGGCCTCCCTGCTGAAGCTCCAGAACCTGGACACCGACGAGGTGCTGCCCGCCCACGAGTACCGCTTTGCCGACCTGCAGAACCGGCTCCAAGAGCTGATCGAGCACCACGGCGAACGCTTGGAGGAGATCGAGCACGTGGTGGCCGAGCACCCCGGATCGACAGCCTGGGAGATCACCGTCCAGCTCAAGTGGTCACGACCGTGGGACCAGATTCACGACTACATGCAGCGCTCGGCCAACGGCGAGACCCTGGCCCACTGCATCCTGTTGGAGCTGCACGAGCGGATTCGCCGGGAAGGCCACAACCCGGCCCGGTTCTACGTCGTCGAGCAATAGGCGGAGGCCCACCGGTCAGTTGGTGGTGCTGTCCGCTCCGCGGGGTGCGGTGCCATCCTCCTCGGTGCCGAACTCGGCGGAGAGCTTTCGCTTCTCCCGGCGCTTCAACAGGATCTGGACGACGACGGCGATGATCACCAACCCGCCGATCCCGGCCAGCGACCACAGGCCGACCTCGCGCAGGATCCGTTCGAAGGACAGCCCCACCACGTACCCGAGCAGGGTGTAGCCCACACCCCAGAGAATGCCGCCGAGGGCGTTGTACAGGAGGAAGGTGCGGTAGCGGAGGCCGCTGAACCCGGCCAGTCCGGGAATGACCGCTCGGGCGAACGCGATGAACCGGCCCAGGAACACGGCGGGGCCGCCGTAGCGCTCGAGCAGCTGCATCGTCTTCTTGACCCCCAGGTTCCCCTTCATGGGCCGGTGGTCGAGCAACCAGGGTCCCGCCTTCTTGCCCACCTCGAATCCGACGGAGTCGCCACCGATGGCGCACACCACCACCACCGCCATCATGATCTCCAGGTTGACCTGGTGGAGGCCGGCCAATACGCCGCCAATGACAACTGCCGTCTCCCCGGGGATGAAGAACCCAACGAGCAGAGCCGCTTCGGCAAAGGCCAGGAACCCGACCAGGGCGTAGGCGGACGGACCATGGAAGTGGAGCAACCTGCCCACGAACCCACCGGGGAGCTGCTGGTCGGACGACGCGGCCACCAGGCGCACCATGGCCAGGCTCATGACGCTGAGGATGCTCACGAACTGTTGCTCACGGAAAGAGCGTGACGCTCAGCCATGTCCGGCGGCGGCAGGACGGACAGGTCATCTTGTGGTCGAACGTTCGGCCCGGGAACCAGACACCGAAGGGGAACTGGAGGACAAGGAGATCGAGCAGGCCGATCCGGCTGATCTCGGCACAGGCCGAACAGGTCACGGTGAACACGCCCCGGTCGGGCATGGGGTCGCCCGACGGCGGCGCCATGGGCGCATGACGGTCGGCGCCGGCGTCGGTGTAGAGGGCGTGCTTGCCCAGCGGCCGCGCCCGTCGGGGGCCGCCCGCGTGCTCACCCTTGGCCGTCGGGGTGTCCGGAGCGGTGGACTCCACCGGCATCCAGAACAGGGCCCGCTTTCCCAGCGGATCGGGCCCGTCGTTCAACGGACCAGTTGCCGGGCCAACGAGCGGTAGGCCTCGGCCCCGGGCGAGGAGGGAGCGTGCTGCATGATTGACTTGCCCGCGGCCGGGGCTTCCGCGAACCGGACCGACTTGCGCACCGGAGGCTGCAACACGGTGAGCCCGTACCGGGTCTGGACCTCGTCGAGCACGGCACGACCGTGGCGGGTGCGCTCGTCGTACATGGTGGCGATGACTCCACGAATGGCCAAGTCGGCGTGGGCAAAGGCGCGTACGTCCTCGATGGTGTCGAGCAGCTGGCCCACACCCCGATTGGACAATGCCTCGCACTGGAGGGGGATGAGCACCGAGCCTGCCGCGGTCAGGCCGTTGATGGTGAGCACGCCGAGCGAGGGTGGACAGTCGATGAGCACCATGTCGTACTGGTCGAGCACGGGCTCGAGCGCACGAGCCAGCACGTGCTCGCGACCGGTCCGGGTCAACAGGTGGACCTCGGCCCCGGCCAGGTCGATCGTGGCCGGTACCAGCGTGAGCCCGGCCACATCGGGGACGGGAAGACAGACGTCGGCCACCTTGGTGCGACGGACGAAGACGTCGTGGAGCGACTGATCGAGCCCGTCGGGGTCGAAGCCGAGCGAGAAGGTCAGGCAGGCCTGCGGGTCGAGGTCGACGACCAGGGTCCGGCGGCCGAGCTCGGCCATGGCCACGCCCAACGAGTGCACCGTGGTCGTCTTGGCCACCCCCCCCTTCTGGTTGGCCACGGCCAGCACTTCGGTCACACGCGTGAGCATAGGCCCCCTCTCTGGGCATCACGGGTTATCTAACGCGATAGCCTGAGAAGCCCAGCGCACGATCAAGAGGGTCCCCACATGTCCCCCATCCGCCAAGAGAACATGGCCGAGCCCGTGAGCGCGCCCGCGAGCGAGGACACCTCCGGACGTGCCGTGCTGCCCGGCACCCGTTCGCCCCTCGACCCGTCGCGGGCATTGAAGGTGGGTGGGCACGGGCAACCTCGAGAGCACGTGCGCCAGGTGCAACGGGACCGGCTGATCGACGGTTTCGTACAGGTGGTGACCGAGGAAGGCTACGACGGCGCTGGGATCAAGGCCATCTGCCGACGCGCCGGAGTGGCTTTCAACACGTTCTACGAGTACTTCGAGACCAAAGAAGAGCTGTTCCTGGTGGCCTACGACGCCGGGGTGACGATCTTGTTCGATCGGGTCAGTGAGGCCTACTTGGCCGGCGACGTCCCCTGGAACAAGCGGGTCGAAGCGGGGATCGGCCAGTTCTTGCAGATCCTGGTGGACAACCAACCTTTTGCCCGGTTCTTCGCCGTCGAAGCGGTCAAGGTGGGGCCCAACGTCATGAAGCGGGTGGACGCCGACTTCGAGCGCTCGTTCGCCATGTTCGCCAATGCCACGCCGACGCCCGGTCTGGCCATGGACGCCTCCGACCTCGTGCCCCTGGTCATCGGGGGCATCTATGCCCGGATCTACACCTACATCCGAGCCAATCAGTTCGACCGCCTCCCCGAGCTGCGCCCGATCCTGGTCGAGTTCGCATTGGCGTCGTTCAGCCGAACGGCGACCTCGGCCCGGACGGAGGGTTAGCCCGCAGCATGACGGTCCCGGTCGCTCATGGCCTCTACTGCGAGGCCTGAGCAGTCAGGCGGTCATAGATCAGCCCGCTGATCACGGCGATCGCCGTTCCCACCAGGGTCAGCCCGGCTCGGATGAGGGCGATCCCCCAATCGGGCGGATGGCCGATGGAGCTGAGCTGGAGCGCGACCAGGGTCAGAAAGAACGTGTACAACCCATACCGGCGCGGTCCGACCAGCTGCATGGCCGTCACGGCCACCACCAGCACGACCAACGCCGTCACCGCCCTGGGCGCGGCGGCCAGCAGCACGGCAGCGAGGAGGGCGCCGACAACCGTTCCGGCGGCACGCTGCTTGCTCCGGATGACCGTCGTCGCCTCGTCGGGCCGAAGGACGCGCAGGACCGTGGTCGCCGTCCAAGCGCCGTGGGAGATCTGAAAGACGCCGCCGATACCGGCGACCAGTGCGGTGGGAACGACCAGTAGCACGGCAAAGCCGCGTGCCTTGGGCCAGGCCGGCCCCAGGGACTTGAGGCCCACGCTGGTGACGTCGGGGCCCGGCGATCGCCAGGGCGGATGGCGGGCCAGCTCGGTGACGGTGATCCACGCCGCCCCGCCCAGGGTGAGCAGTCCCTGCCACAGGGCGCCGGTGATGGTGTGACCGCCTCCGATGGCCGAGAGCAACATGCACAGGGCCGAGAGGGCAACGGGAACCCGCAGCGGGCCACCGGCCACGTCGGTGACGGCTTGCATGGTCGCCCACAGGACGACCATCACCACCAGGAACCACAGATACCGTCCGCCCAGGGCCCCGGTGGCGCCGGCCGCACCCAGTAAGAGGATGGTGACCAGGGCGATGGGCAGCCCGATCGGGCGCCTGTCGGTTATGTGACTGGCGGTCCACAGGTACGCCCCCAACGCGCCGATCCCCCCGGCCACCGAATGGCCGGTGGCGAAGCCCAGCGCCAGCGGAGCGGCGACCAGACAGGCCGTGAGCGCGCTCGAACCGACCCGGGACCAGGGGACATTTCCCATCGCCAGGTGATGCCGCCGAGCCATGCCGGAACGTTAGGGCGCGACGGCGATCCTGCCCAAAGGGATGACCGGAGGTCCGCGTTACTTCGATAGTCTAACTATGTGCAGAGCAAAACAAAGGTGGTCGAACGCGACCTGCATCCGGGCCGCACGGCGGCCTGGATGGCCAAGCAAGTGGAGATCGGCCTCGGCTCCGTGGATCTGTCGCTGTCCCAGTACCGGGTGCTGGGACTGCTGGGCGAGAGCTCGGCCGTGCAGTCCTATCTGGCCGAGCGCCTGGCCGTCCGCCCGCCCAGTGTGACCGCCATCATCGACGGCCTGGTCGCCCGGGGCCTGGTGGAGCGCCGCCACGTGGCCTCGGACCGGCGCCAGGTCGATCACGTGCTCACGGCCGAAGGCCGCCGCGTGCTCGACACCGCCGATGCCGCCACCTCGGCCCGGCTCCACGACATCGCCGGTTGCCTCGATCCCTGCGACACCGAGCGCGCCCTCGACGGTCTGGTGGCCTGGCGGCAGGCGTTCGTGGCCTACCGGCTGGCCCGGAGGGCGAGCCCATGAAGCTGCCCACCCGCAAGCGAGCGGCCACCGACGAGCAGGGCACCACGTTCGTACCAGTGACAGTGAAGGCGCAATACGAAGCACCCCGTGCGTCCATCGATCCCGACAAGTCCAAGTCCTGGCTGCGCCGGGCCCTCCCGGTCATGCGGGCCCACAAGTTCGTCTTCGGCATCTCCATGGTGTTGACCTTCGTCGGGCTGGTCCTGCAGGTCCTGGTGCCCAACCTGTTGAACGATGCCATCAACAACTCCATCCAGCACCACACCGTGCCCCTGAGCCACTACGTCTGGTGGATCGTCGGGCTGGCAGTGGGTGGGGGCATCGCCGGCTACATCTCCCGCCTGTTCCTGTTCGAAACGGCGTATAACTTCGAGTACGACCTGCGGAACATCATCTACGAGCACCTGACCAAGATGTCGTTCGCCTTCTACGACCGGGTGCAATCGGGCCAGTTGATCTCGCGGGCCAACTCGGACATCCGCTCGGTGCAGATGTACATGACCTTCGCCCCTCTCATCCTGGTCCAGTGCTCCATCGCCATTGTGGCCTTCGGGTTCATGTTGTCGATCGACGTGCCGCTGGCCTTCGTGGCCATGGCCACCATGCCCTTCGTTTACTTCGTCGGGGTCCGCATGCGCCGGTCCATGTTCCCGGTGTCGTGGATCATCCAGGCCCGCCTGGCCGAGGTGGCCACCGTGGTCGACGAGAACGTCAACGGCGTGCGGGTGGTCAAGTCCTTCGCGGCCGAGGAACAACAACTGAAGAACCTGTCCAAGGCCACCGATCGGGTGCAGTGGGGGTACATAAAAGATGCCGACATCCGGGCCCGGTTCACCCCCGCCGTTCAGAACCTGCCCCAGGTAGGCCTGGCCCTGGTGTTGCTGTTCGGCGGGTACATGGTCATCCACGGCCAGCTGGGCGTCGGAGCCATCCTGGCCTTCAACGCCTACCTGTTGATGCTGCAAGCGCCGTTCATGATGCTGGGCATGCTCATCATGATGGGTCAGCGCGCCGCGGCCTCGGCCGACCGGATCTACGAGATCCTGGACGAAGAGCCCACCGTCACCGACAAGCCCGACGCCGTCGATCTCACCGACTGCCGCGGCGACGTGCGCTTCTCCGACGTGCGCTTCGCCTATGACGGTGAGAACGACAACCTGGTGCTGGCCGACTTCAACCTGCACCTGTCCCCGGGCGAGACGGTCGCGCTGGTGGGACGGACCGGGGCCGGGAAGTCGACGGTGTCCCGGTTGTTGACCCGCTTCTACGACGTGAACAGCGGATCGGTGCGCATCGACGACCACGACATCCGCGACCTGACCATGGACAGCCTGCGAGCCAACATCGGCATCGTGCTGGACGAGCCCTTCCTCTTCTCGGTGTCGGTGCGGGACAACATCGCCTACGGCAAGCCCGATGCCAGCTTCGACGACATCGAAGCGGCGGCGCGGGCGGCGGGCGCCCACGAGTTCATCAGCGAGCTGGAGCACGGCTACGACACCGTGGTGGGCGAGCGCGGCTACACACTGTCCGGAGGCCAGCGCCAACGCATCGCCATCGCCCGTACCCTGCTGGTCAATCCGCCCATCCTCGTGCTCGACGACGCCACCAGCGCCATCGATGTCCAGGTCGAACTGGAGATCCATGCCGGACTGCGAGTCCTGATGGAGGGGCGCACCACGCTGATCATCGCCCACCGGCTCTCGACCATCTCGCTGGCCGACCGGGTCGTGCTCCTCGACCAGCACCGGATCGTGGCCGACGGTACCCACGCCGAACTGCTGGAAACGACCCCCCTCTACGGCGAGGTCCTGGCCCAAGCGGTGGACGACCTGGAGCCCAACGTGGAGGACGAGCCGGCCTCGACCAACGGCACGAGCACGGCCAACGGCAACGGCCATGGGGTCGACGCCGGACGTGCTGACCCGGTGGGATCGGCCCGGAGCACTGGGAGGGACCAATGACCTGGGGTATGGGCGGGGGGGCGCCCGGCGGATTCGGCCGCCCCGCCGCGCCGGGGCTGCCCTTTGCCGGCATTCCCTCCGAGCTCCAGGGCGGCGTGGACCGGCTGTTGCAGTCGGAGCCCGAGCACCCCGAGCCCGATCTCGTCTTCACCCAGAACGGCACGGAGATGGAGGGGCGCCGGCTGACCCTGTGGCGCCTGCTCATGGAGTACCCCGGCATGCTGGCTCTGGCCGGGTTGCTGGTGGTGGTCATCGCGGTGATCTCCCAGACGGGGCCCAAGATCACCGAGATCGCCATCAACGACGGCATGTACCCCCACAAGAACTTCGCCCTGGTGGCCATCCTGGCCGGCGTCTACCTGGTGTTCATCGTGGGCACCGCCGTCTCGCAGCGGGCCCAGGTCCGGGTGACCGGGCGCATCGCCGCCTGGGTGATGAACGACTTGCGGATCACCATCTTCACCCACCTCCAACGGCTCTCACTCGGGTTCTTCACCGAGGAGAAGGCCGGCGTGATCATGAGCCGGATGACCAGCGACATCGAGAACCTGCAACAGCTCCTCCAAGACGGGCTGTCGCAGCTGGCCATCCAGGGGCTCACCATGGTGGTGATCACGGTGGTGCTGTTCACCACCAACGTGGACCTGGCCGCCATTACCGTGTTCCTGATCATCCCCCTCTTGGTGGTGGCGTCGATCTGGTTCAAACGGGCATCCGAGCGGGGCTACGACCGGGTACGCGACGGCATCGCCAACGTCCTGGCCGACCTGTCCGAGAGCCTGCACGGGGTGCGCATCGTCACCGCCCACAACCGCCAGCGCCAGAACGTGATCCACCACCGCAACGTGGTCGGGGCCTACCGGGACGCCAACAACTACACCGCCCACGTGAACGCCCTCTACGGCCCCGGGACCCAGATGCTGGGTGTGCTCGGACAGGGTGCGCTGTTGGCCATCGGTGGGGAGATGGTCCTGCACCACACGCTGTCGCTGGGTGCCCTGGTGGCCTTCTTCTTGTACCTCAACCGGTTCTTCCAGCCCATCCAGCTCCTGGTGCAGCAGTACAACACCTACCAACAGGGTCAGTCGTCGGTGACCAAGCTCCGTGGCCTGCTCGAGACCAAGCCCACCGTGCTCGAGTCGCCCGACGCCACCGAGCTGCCACCCATCGACGGCGAGATCGTCTTCGAGCACGTCTCGTTCGGGTACGACCCCGACGTGCCCGTCATCGAGGACGTGGACATCCGGATCGCGCCGGGCGAGACTGTGGCCTTCGTGGGGCCGACGGGAGCGGGCAAGTCGACGCTGGCCAAGCTGGTGACCCGCTTCTACGACCCCACCTCGGGCCGGGTGCTCATCGACGGGCACGACCTGCGGGACGTGACCATGCTCTCGTTGCGCCGGCAGCTCGGTGTCGTCCCCCAAGAGCCCTTCCTCTTCGCCGGCACCATCGGGGAGAACATCGCCTTCGCCCGACCCGACGCCACCGACGCCGAGATCCACGAGGCGGTGGAACGGGTGGGCCTGAGCGAGGTGATCGATCGCACGCCCGAGGGGATCGACACCGTCGTACACGAGCGAGGACAGACCCTGTCGTCAGGCGAGCGCCAGCTCATCGCCCTGGGCCGGGCCTTCCTGACCCGTCCCCGGGTGCTGGTGCTCGACGAGGCCACCTCGAACCTCGACCTCCAGTCCGAGACCATGATCGAGGCCGCCCTCGACGTGCTGCTCGAGAATCGCACCGCCATCCTCATCGCTCACCGGCTGTCGACGGCCATGCGAGCCGATCGCATCGTGGTGGTGGACGAAGGCCGGGTCATCGAAGAGGGCCCCCACGCCGAACTGGTCGCTCTGGGCGGGCGCTACGCCGAGATGTACGCCACGTGGATCAGCCAGGTGGACGCCCACCCGGCGTAGTCACCGGTTGCGGGGCGGGGACTACCCCTTCTCCTTCTCCTTGCGCTTGTGCCGGGTCCGACGTCGGTCGGCGGCCAGCAGCGAGAGGCCGGCCCCCAGCATCCAGACGTCCTTGGCCAGCGGGATGCCTTGCTCGGTGGGACGCAGGCTGCTCTCCTGGCGCATGCCCGGGGTCCGGAGGTAGAGGCCGAGCAACCCACCGGCAAACGCGGCCAGACCGGCGCCGGCCAGCCGCGACGGCACGATGGGCAATAACAGGGCCGCGCCGAGCCCCACCTCGCTGACGGCCAGCGCCTTGGCGAAGCTCTCGGGGGGGATGGAACCGAGGGCGGGATAGGCGCCGCTGGCGAAGCCGTGCAGCGTCTCGGCCCGTTCCTTGTCGGCCTGCAACTTTTCCAGCCCCGAGTTCAAGATGAACCCTCCGGTGGCGATGCGGACGGGCAGGTCCTCCCAGGCAGCGAACAGTGTCATCAGAGATCACGGGTCCTTTCAGTGGTTGCCATGACGTATACCCGCACCACCTTCGGGGCTAACGGCTCGCCCGAGGGCGCCGGCGGCGTTCACCGTCGCACGGCGCCGCCACCGGGGTCAGGGAAGCGGCCAACTGCATCGGGAGATTCGCACCTGATCCGATGCCGACACATGAATCGATCGAATGGGCGACTAGCACCGATCGAGGCACCTCCATCGGAGCCTCCGCCGTCGATGGGACAGCAACGGTCCGACAGCTCACATTTGCGCCCCCGGCAGGAGTCGAACCCGCAACCTAGTGGGTAGAAACCACTTGCTCTATCCAATTGAGCTACAGGGGCCCGGTCGGCAAGATTACCTCGACGATCCTGCTCCTCGACGTGTGCCACACTGGTTGCTCCTTGGTGGCCGTAGCTCAGTTGGTTAGAGCGCCAGGTTGTGGCCCTGGAGGTCGGGGGTTCAAGTCCCCTCGGTCACCCTTGTTCCTTGGCGTTCGCGGGCCAATGCGCCCGCGCCCGCCAGGGGATCTTCTACAGTAACTGCGCGCCTCTAGCTCAATGGCAGAGCAATGGACTCTTAATCCACAGGTTCCGGGTTCGAATCCCGGGGGGCGCACCCAGTGGGCTGGTCCAGCCGTCGAACACGCCGGCTTTCAGGGCCAGCTCGTCGGTAGCTACGGACCAGCGGGTGCCGTCGTCATGGAGTCCACTCGGGGTGACGGCCGCTGAGGCCGACGACGCGGGCCAACAACGGTGCATCATCGGGCGCCTCGACGACCGGCCCGAACGGGCCCTCGCCCTGCTCACCGGGCCCGGTGGCGAACGAACCGAGAAAGGCGTGCGCGGCCGCCAGCGACACCTCGTCGCACTGGTAGGGCTGTCCCGTGGCTCGGGCCAGGTCCCAGCCGTGCACCACGAGCTCGTTCATGGCCACCAGTCCGGCCACCTCGCCGGGCAGTTCGAGCCCGCCGGCCTCGGTCATCCCGCTCCAGGCCGCCGGGTCCCGCCACGCCTGGGCCAGGGATCCCAAGTCCCGGGGAATGCGTTCGCCAGTCGTCGCCCAGGCGAGACGCGTCGCCTGATGCCCCCGGCGAACCGCCCGCGGGCGGGGGCTTTGTCGCCGCGTCGGTGAAGGCGATGGCCAAGCCGCCCACGTGGTCCATCAGGTGTTAACGGCGTAGGCCGGGCACGGCGTGGGCGCCTCGAGTAGGCCTTCCGGGGAACTCGCCACCACCTGTGAAAGTCGCTCCGCAGCCGGTCCGAGATCAACATGGTCCACTTCGACAAAGTTCGTCATGGTCAGCTCCTCGAGGTCTCGATGGGAGTTTTCGATGGTCTTTTCCCACAGGGGAAGACGGCATGGCGTGCACGAATTCATCGACCTGGATCCGGTCGGGTCGAGGTCGGATTCGAATAGTCGAACCAGACTCTCTTTTCAACATCGGGCGTTCAGTAACAGAACCATCACTCTGGGCACCAAACACCGATTCGGGCAAGATTTTAGTCAAAATCAGCCGGTATTTTTCCCACACTTTGTGGTATATCGAACCCGTACAGCGAGACCGCGCCGTAGAGTGCTGGATCGAACGTCCGCCCAGGTCAGGGGGCCAAACTTTTACTACCATTCGGTGGTACAACGTGGGGGCCATGCGGACCAATGTCCGGCGCTAAAGACGGAGTCACTGGAACCTTTCATGTCAACTATGGACCAAGAGCCACGGGTGATCATGCAAGGGGACGAGGGGTTCCCCCGTGCATCGGAAAGCGATCTGGTCGAGGCCGAGGACCCGGTCACGACCTACATCCTCCGGTCCATCCGCGGCGGGATTGTCACCTCTGCGTTCGTGCTCGTGGTTCTCTTCTTGTACGCGTTGCTCCCCGGCGCTGGCTTGGACAATCGCAATGCCTGCCTCGTCCTGATCGGCGTCGGCGCCGTGCTCACCGTAATCAGTGCGCTCCTCCCCTGGGCCAGGATCGTGGGCAGCAAGAACGACCGGGCCCTGATCTTCGGCTGGGCATTCGGATTGATCGCCCTCGTCGATATCGGAATTGCCCTGACCGGTTCAGCCCATTCCGAGCTGTTCATCGTCTTGGTCATCGTGATGGTGTTCCTGGGTGGCCCCTACTACTCCATTCGGGCCGAGATCACGATGAACGCCATCGCTATCGGCAGCTATGCCATCACACTGGCGGCAACCGGGTGGGGAATCAGCGCGGCCACCCTGAGCTTCCGGCTGGGCATGATGGCCGCCGCCGCCCTGGCCGTGGGCACGTTGAGCCATGAGCTGATGACCGGGCTCCACCGCGCCGCCGGCGAACGGCTGGCATCGGAGCAGCGGGTGGTGCTGTGGAGCAAAGTGGCATCCCTCGTTCGACAGATCGATTCGCCGGAGACGACCCGGGTGCTCGAGGCGGTGGTCGATGCGGTAGGCACGCTTGGCTTCGATGCCGCGGCCATCTCCGAGCTCGAAGAGGACGGCGTGACCCTGCGCGTCCTCCACGCTCGCCATCTCGCTCATCCGTTCACGGTCAAGACCCGAGACGGCAAGCCCGAGGCCGTGGTCCCCACCGTCGTGGAGAGGCGCACCACCGTTGTCTTCGAGAACTACGCCAGCCTGCCCGGTGCCATTCAGGTGGCGATCGAAGCGGGGCTTCAGACCGTGGTGGCTGCTCCTGTGTGGGTGAACGGCCAGATCGTGGCCGTCCTCCAAGGAGGAAGCAGGCAGGCGCGCACCCCGGCTTCGGACCAGGTCGCCGCGTTCGAGGTGTTTGCCACCCAAGCCGGCCGAGCCCTCGAGAACGCGCAGTTGTTGGAGCGTCAACGCAGAGAGGCCGACCACTTCCGGCAGCTCCTGGCCTCTGCCCCCGACGCAGTCATCGTCCTCGGGCGAGACGGACAAATCGTCGAGGCCAGTAACCAGGCCGAGCTGTTGTACGGGTACTCGACCGACGAGCTGGTTGGACAGAGCGTGACCCTGCTCATGCCCGATCGCGTCCGGGAGGTGCAGATCGCCCTGCTCAACGATTGGGTGGCCGGCACCGGCAATCCGAAGCTCGGTCCCGACCCGACCGTGTTCGGGCGCAGGAAGGACGGCACCGAGATCCCGTTGGAGCTCGCCTTCAGCACCATCGATACGCCCGAGGGCGAGTTGACCTCGGTGGCCATCCGAGACGTGAGCGAGCGGCGGGAGTTCGAGCGTCGCCTCACCCATCAAGCCACCCACGACGCCCTTACCGGGCTCCCGAACCGGGAGCTGTTCACCCAACGGCTCATCGCATCGCTTCGTGGACGGCTGGGTATCGACCCACCCGTCACCGTGTGCTTCCTCGACCTCGATAACTTCAAGTACGTGAACGACAGTCGTGGCCATCGGACCGGCGATGCGCTGGTCGAAGCCGTGGCCGAGCGGTTGGTCGGTGCCGTCAACGGTCACTTCATCGCCCGGGTCGGCGGCGATGAGTTCGGGGTGTTGGTCGAGAGTCTGGCCGACCAAGAGGCCGCCGTGGCCTTCGCCGCGCAACTGCTGTCGGTCTTCGACGAGCCGTTCATGGTCGATGCCGTGGACTGCTACGTCACCGCCAGTGTCGGACTGGCCTTTGCCCGGACACCCGACCAAGCGGGCATGGTCATGCGCAACGCTGATGCCGCCATGTACCTGGCCAAGCGCAACGGTCGGGCGCGGGCCGCCTTCTTTGACGAGACTCTCACCGCACTGGCCGCGGAGCGCGTGGCCACCGAGGCGTCCCTCCATCTGGCCTTGGCCGGGAACCAGTTCGAACTGGTCTACCAACCGATCATCGCTCTCGATGACGGCCATATGACCGGGGTCGAGGCCCTGCTGCGCTGGCACCACCCTGAGAAGGGCCTGGTGCTGCCGGATCAATTCATGAGTACGGCGGAGGACACCGGGCTGGTCGTTCCCGTGGGGCGGTGGGCCCTCGAGGAGGCCTGCCGCCAGATTGCCTTCTGGCGGTCCCGCTACCCCCTTGCCCCCGATCTGACCGTGAGCGTGAACGTGTCGGGGCGCCAGCTCGAGCACGACCATTTCGTCACCGATGTGGAGAACGTGCTCAGGGCCAGCCGCATCCCGCCGGCCCTGCTGATTCTGGAGATCACCGAGAGTTTCTTCATCCGCGATTTTCAGGCCGCCGTCGGCCGGCTGACGGCCCTGAAGCGCCTGGGGGTTCGCCTGGCCATCGACGACTTCGGCACCGGGTTCTCATCGCTCTTCTCCCTGTCCCGCTTGCCCGTGGACACGGTCAAGATCGACAAGGCGTTCATCGACGGGCTGGGTACGCGCTATGACGCAGTGGTCTCCGCTGTGGTCACCATGGGCAACGCCTTCGACCTCCAGGTGGTGGCCGAAGGGATCGAGCATCGGAGCCAACGGGATCGTCTGGTCGAGCTGGGCTGCCGGTTCGCACAGGGGTTCTATTTCTCGATGCCGTTGACGACGCCGGACGTCGAGGTGGTCCTGGAGCGGATGAGCAAGTCCCCGCTCAGCGTGCGCTGATCCCCCAGGAGCCGGCCCACCGACCGCCCGGCTGGAGCACGACCACATCGGCGCCGGAACGGAATGCATCCGGCGGGCAGGTCATGGGCTCGACAGCAAGGCCGGTTCGTCGCCATCCCTCGGGCAGGGTGTCCCCGGTATAGATCATCAAGTGGGTGAAGGTCCCGTCGACCCACACGGTGACACCGGCTGTCCCGTCGGGATGATCGATGTTCACTCGTGCGCAGCCATCGGGGTCCCGCCGGAGGCCCGCGAATCCGGTATCCAAGTGGGTTGTCCCGATAATGCGGCCGTGGGTGAAGTCGAACTCGGTGCCGGCCACCGGTGCGTCTCCGGTGGGCAGACCGCGCTCGTCGGTCACCAGCCGCCGATCAGCCGGCACCGTCAAACGAAGGGTGTCCACCGTAGGCGTGCCCACGGTGAAGTAGGGGTGGAACCCCAGGCCGAACGGGAGGGGACCCACCCCCCGGTTCTCGGCATCGGCCAGAACGGTCAGGCCGTCCCGGCCCAAGCGGTACTCGACTTGGAGGCCCAGGGTGAAGGGATAGCCCGGTGTGGGGTGGAGTACGCACGCCATGGTCACCCGGTTCTGCGCTCGGCTGGCCATCGTCCAGGGCATCCAACGCACCAGGCCGTGAATGGCGTTCCGAGATGCGGGCTCGTTGAGCGGGGCCTCGGCCTCTGACCCCTCGAACGTGTACCGACCATCGCCCAGGCGATTGGGCCAGGGAGCGAGGACCTGCCCTCGACCTCCGTGGCTGTACTCCAGTGCACCGAAGCCGTCGATGACCGGACGGTCGTCGACGGTGAAGGACCGCAGTGTCGCCCCGACCTCGGTGATAACCGCCCGTTGGTGTCCGTGACCGATCACCCACTGGTCGCCGGTGGCGGCCGTCGTCTCTGCCGGGCGTTGATCGTCAGGATGCGGGCGAGGTGTCATGGGACGGGAATCCGATCGGCATTGGTCGATAGCGAAGCAGGTGGTCACTCGGTGGGCTGCCGGCCAGAGGACACTTTGTGGTCGACCGGTATGGTAGGCGACGGAGCCGGAGAGGCCGGCAGCGAGTGGCCCCGGGCTCGGATCCCACCGGCATCGGGCTGGGCCTGCTCTGCGATCCGCGATCGGAGCATTGACGTGCGCATCCTCATCACCAACGACGATGGCGTGTTCGCGCCCGGCATCGAAGCACTGGCTCGAGGCTTGGCCGCCAGGTTCGATGGCGTGCACGAGCTCATCGTGGTGGCCCCCCTGGTCGATCACAGCGGCGCCGGTGCCGCAGTGGGTTCGGTCTACGAGCGTGAGTCCATTCCCTACGAGACGGTGCAGATACCAGGGCTCGAGCACATTCACACCTACGGCGTCGACGGGCCTCCGGCCTTGGCTGTCATCTTGGCCTGCATCGAGGGCTTCGGGCCTCGACCCGACATGATCGTGTCGGGTGTGAACAACGGTATGAACGCCGGACGTTCGGCCCTGCATTCGGGGACGGTGGGCGCGGCCTTGACCGCGTCCCAGTTCGGGCTGCGAGGCGTCGCCGTCAGCATCGCCTGGGCCACGGACCCGGTTCCGTGGGAGACACCGGTGACGTTGGCGTGCAACCTCGTTCCCGTTCTGGCCGCGGCCGAACGGGGCACGGTGCTCAACCTCAACGTGCCCGCCGTGCCGTTGGCCGAACTGCAAGGCGTGCGCCACGGAACGCTGGGACGGGTCGGCTTGATCCGTTCGGTCCGTTCTGACCAGACGGTCGACGAGGTGCACTCGGAGCGTTCCGCGCCCATGGGAGGCGCGATCACCTTGACGTTGCGCGGCGGTCGCCGCTCCGACCAGGGCGAAGAGGCAGCCGAGCTCGATCCCCACTCCGACGCGGGCCTGGTGCATGACGGATGGGCGTCGCTGACGCCGATTCTGGGAGTCAGAGAAGATGCCTCCACTGGAGGCACGGAAGTCCTGGCCAAGGCGCTCGCAGCCGTCCGATCTAGCTGATGACCTGGGGTTTGGCGCCCTTGGCTGGTGGGTAACAACCCATCCAGTACAGATTCCATTTCGAATTGCATTGATGTGAGTTACCTGTATACGTTGGAGCCACTCGATCAGCCAGAGACAGGTTGGGTCACACAGCAGCGAGAGTTGTTGTCAGGGTGTTGAGGAGCACCGTGAACGTGTGACCCGTCTTGTGGCGTAATGCCTGAGCGTGCCGGTACTGAACACCGTTTCAGACGCGGTCGCCTGTCCACAGCAGCATGATCCACACCCCATGAGCCCTTCTTCCCTATACCCAAAGACCAGTTCTGGAGCCGCCTCACACTGATCACAACAAGGGTCACTCCGTCTGCACCTCGTATGGACCTACTTGTACGTCCAGGGCCGCCTGCCCTTCCCGGCACCAGCTTGCGAGACGAATGCTCCCACGACGGCGCCCGCATTCCCATGCCATCCCTCGAAGCCTTCCGGGCTTCCGCGACTTTGAGGAGGCGCAAGAATTGCGCAAGCACCGCTTTTACATATTCGTTATTGCAGCACTGGCTGTTGTTGGATTCATCTCCCAGGGATCGGCAACTGCGCACAAGGCAGACCCGACTCCGGCGCGGCTGGGGATCGGTGACCTGACCGGTACCAACGCGGCATCACCGTCTTCGACCGCCACACTCAACGGGTACTCCGTAGCACTGGCCTCGATGACCGTTTCCGTGCAACAAGCAGCACAGGCTCAACAAGCCGCGCAAGCACAACAGACAGCACAGTCGCAACAGGTCGCGCAACAACAAGCGGCACAACAGGCCGCGCAACAACAGGCCGCGCAACAACAAGCACAACAACAAGCACAACAACAAGCGGCACAACAGGCCGCGCAACAGCAAGCAGCACAACAGCAACAGGCCGCACAGGCGGCGGCCCAACAGGCCGCGCAACAACAGCAAGCCGCACAAACAGCGGCGGCTCCCTCATCATTGAGCGACGATTTCGCACGCCTTCGCCAATGTGAGTCGGGAGGCGACTACGGCGACAACACGGGCAACGGCTACTACGGGGCCTACCAGTTCTCGGAGAGCACGTGGCAGGGTCTCGGGTACTCCGGGCTTCCGAGCGACGCTTCTCCTGCACAACAGGACCAGGCCGCCCAACAGCTACAGGCACAGCGAGGTTGGAGTCCGTGGCCCTCGTGCTCGGCCCAGCTCGGGCTGAGCTGATGGTTCAGTTCTGAGCCGGCCCCGAACCGGCCCGCCTATCTGCTCTGACGACCCCCGCCCCATCTCACCAGATTCGGCGGGGGTCTTCGCGCCCGGACCCTGAGCGAGTGCTCACCTGCTGACGGCTCGGGGACCAGCTTGCCTGAGGCCAGCCGAGCAAGCCCCATTAGCCTGACACCATGCGCGCCGCCGCCGTCCAGACCACCGCCACCGCAGATCGCGCCGACAATCTTCGGGCCGCCGGCACCCTGGTCGACCAGGCCGCCGATGCTGGAGCCGAGCTGGTGGTCCTACCTGAGTACTTCTCGGTTGCCGGCAGTTCCCGCTCCATCAAGGAGCGGGCGGAGACACTGGAAGGGCCCACGGTGACCTGGGCAGCCGAACAGGCCGAACGCCATCACATCTGGTTGGTGGCCGGCACCTTCCCCGAGCGTCCCGATCCTGCATCACCCGACACCAGACTGCACAGCACCAGCTGCGTCCTCGGCCCGGACGGAAGAGTCGCCGCCGTCTACCGCAAGGTCCACCTGTTCGACGTCCAGGTAGAGGGGGCGAAGTTCCACGAGTCGGCCACCTTCGCGCCGGGCCAGGTCCTGAGCACGGTTGCGCTGTCGCCCTCTCGCACCGAGGGACCCGACACCAGTGCCGGTGAAGGCGGCGGCCTACCGTCGGATCCGGTGCTCGGATTGTCCGTCTGCTATGACCTGCGGTTCCCTGAGCTCTACCGCATCCTGACCCTGCAAGGTGCGACGATCGTCACCGTTCCGTCGGCCTTCACCGCCGCGACGGGCCCGGCGCACTGGGAAGTGCTGTTGCGAGCCCGTGCCATCGAGAACGAGGTCTTCGTGGTGGCCGCCGCTCAGATCGGTGAGCTACCCGGCGGGATGCCCTCGTGCCATGGCCACTCGATGATCGTTGACCCGTGGGGAACAGTCCTGACCGACGCCGATGATGGCGGACCAGGCCTGGTCATCGCCGATCTGGACTTCAGGGACCAGGACCGGATCCGCCGCCAGCTGCCTGTCTTGGCAAATCGCCAGCCGGCGACCTACCGTTGGCCCCATGGCAACTGAGGGCGCGACGCCACCCACCACCCGCGGCACCAGAGCGTCGAACGGCGGGCTGACTTCCAAGGGTCCGGGGAGCAAAGCCCCGGCGGCCTCCGAGAAAGTCACCGCCGCCAGCGCCCACGGCCCCGAGGGGACACTGGCCCAAAAGGCGGCCCGACGTCCGGCCGACACCGCCCTGGCCAGCGCCGCGCCCTTCGAGGTGGGCCGGTTCGAAAACGGCGGCGTGACCATGTACTACGAGGTGCACGGCAGCGGCCCCCGGGTGTTCGTTTTCATGCACGGGATCCTGCTCGATGCCAATCTCAACCGCCGGCTGGCCACGGATCTGGCCGCGGCGGGAAATCGGGTCATCCTGCTCGATCTGCCCGGGCATGGTCTCTCCGACAAGCCGCGTCGGGCTTCATTTCATCGCATGGACACCTACGCCCGACACGTGGAGGCGCTCCTCGATCACCTGGAGATCGACAAGGCGGTGGTGGGCGGCGTGTCCCTCGGCGGCAACGTCGCCCTCCTGGTGGCCTCGCAGTCGCCCGAGCGGGTACAGGGGTTGGTCATCGAGATGCCCGTACTGGAATGGGCCGTGCCTGCAGCAGCCATCACGTTCGTGCCCATGTTGATCGCCGTGCACTTGGCCCGTCGGGCGGTGCGGGTGGCCGGCAACATCATGCGGCGTATCCCCCGCAGCGGCTTCGGCCCGTTGGACAGCGTGATGAACACCCTCTCCAACGATCCCGTCGAGATTGCCGCCGTCCTGCACGGGGTGCTGACCGGACCCATCGCCCCCACAGTGGAGGAACGCAACAACATGCACGTCCCGGCCCTGGTCATCGGTCAC
Organism: Acidimicrobiales bacterium; assembly: GCA_035552655.1. Taxonomy (GTDB): domain Bacteria; phylum Actinomycetota; class Acidimicrobiia; order Acidimicrobiales; family RAAP-2; genus DASXMT01. The sequence goes on along the minus strand of DASZLD010000134.1, from coordinate 31,892 downwards.
CGCTCGGACCGGATCCACCCCTTCAACGACGCCGAGCAGCTGGCCGATCGCCTTCCCGACGCTCGGCTGTTGCAGGCCAAGTCGGTCATGGAGCTGAGGTTGCGGCCCGAACGCCTCACCGGTGAGATCGCCCAGTTCCTCGACGCGGTGTGGGACACGGCCGCCACCAGCACCCGTAGCCGGTCGCGGCGTCGGGCCAGCTGACTGCCGCAACCACCCGGCGGGAGCAACCAGAAACCGTCAGTCGTCGTCGTGACCGCGACCGCGTTGGCGCTTGCGCTCGGACTGGTGACGCTTGGCCGTCAGGCGCCGCTCCTTGGCCCCCCGTGAGGGACGGGTCGGGCGGCGGGTCTTCTCGATGTGCAAGGCATCCGCCACTCGGGTTCTGAACCGCTCGACGGCCAGCTGACGATTGCGAACCTGCGATCGCTCATCGTCCGCCGTCACCCGGATCTCCGGGCCGAAGCGCTGCACCAGGCGGGCCCGTTGGCGCGGCCCCAACGACGGTGATCGGGCTACATCGAATCGCAGTTCCACTCGGGTGTTCACCTTGTTGGCATGCTGTCCACCGGGACCGCCACTGGGTGTGAACCGGAATTGCAGCTCGGACAGGGGGATGGACAACGACGGTGTGACCCGGATGAGATCGGCTCGCGCCGGTTCCGCGGTCATGGCCCGGGTTCGGAGACCACCGGATTGCTCAGTGTCCCGATGCCCTCGATCTCGATGCGGACCAGGTCGCCGGGGGTGAGCCAGCGCGGCGGGTCGCCGCCGGCCGCCACTCCCGCCGGTGTCCCGGTGGACAGGATCATGCCCGGTTCGAGGGTGAACGCAGTGGAGAGGTGCTCGATCATCGCCGCGCAGGAGAAGATCATGTCGGAGGTGGTCCCGTCCTGGCGTACTTCATCGTTGACCCAGGTCCGGATGCGCAGCTGCTGGGGATCGGCGATCTCGTCCGCCGTCACCAACCACGGCCCGGTGGGACCATGGGTGTCGAAGCCCTTGCCCATCATCATGGTCGGCGCCCGCCGCTGCCAGTCCCTCACGCTCACGTCGTTCACCACGACGAAGCCGGCAACCATCTCGAGCGCTCGGTCCGCGGTGACGTGCCGGCATCGGGTGCCGATGATCATGCCCAGCTCACCCTCGTAGTCGACCTCGTCGGACACCACGGGCACCTCGATGGCAGCCTCGGGCCCGATCACGCACGTGGGCTGCTTGGCGAACCACGTCTGGTGCTCGGGTCGGTCCTGTCCCAGCTCTCGAATGTGATCCTGGTAGTTCCGGGCAATGGCCAGGAACGACGGCGGACGGGGTACCGGCGCCAGCAGGGCCAGCTCGGCCAGGGGCACCCGACGGGCTCCCCCCGAAGGAGCAGCCCGGGCAATGTCCAGCGCAGCCGGACCCAGGGACAGCAAGGCGACCATGTCACCAGGCAGGCCGACGGCCGGATCGGTGAGGTCAATGACCTCGTCGCCGTGGACAACGCCGGTCCGAACCACATGATCGGGACGAAAGCTGACGAGTCGCACCCCCCGACCGTAGGGGACGCGAGGCCCACCCGCCGGCCATGGTCCCGGTGCGTCTGTCGGGTGTCGCCCATGGGAGCGAGCCCTGTCCGGTCATGCCCCCGCTACATTGGTGGGGCCCGGCGGCGTAGTGCACATGGACCGACGCGACACGATCGAAGGAAGGCGCCATCTCCTCCCAACTGGATACCGCCACCACCCTTCGGTGTTCCGAATGGACCCACCAACACCACGTTGACCCGATCGGCACGGCCGGGACCTACGCCGGCTACCTGCTGGTGGAGTGGCCCCTTCCCTGGCCCCACGACCTGAGCGAGGTGCCCGAGCTGGCGCCGCTGGTGTCCGCCCTGGCCGGGACGGGGATCCGCCTCCAAGGGCTGGTCGCCACCGTCCCCCATGGACCCGAACGGCACGCCATCCTGTACCACCGGTCTCCCCCCGTATCGGAGGGCTTTACCCAATTCAAGCGACGTGAGGTCACCGCTGCCTTGGACGACCTGGTGACCTCCGCCATCGAACTCCTCGAAGGTCGGGGGTCTCCCGCCGACGACGCATCGTCTGGGCCGACCGACATCCTCATCTGTGGCCATGGCCGGCGTGACCGCTGCTGTGGGGCCCTCGGTACCTCCCTCGCCCTGGAGCTGGCCGCGGGCGAGATCGGTGGAGACAACACCCGCCTGTGGCGCACCAGCCACACCGGTGGACACCGGTTCGCTCCGACCATGATCGTGCTGCCCGAAGCCACGGTGTGGGCCTTCGCCGACGCCGACATGGTCGATCGCATCGTCCGCCGAGAGGGCACACTGGACGACCTGGTGCCCCGGTATCGCGGCTGCTCGGGCCTGAGCTCGCCTCGCGTCCAAGCACTCGAACGGGCCGTGCTGGCCGAGACGGGCTGGTCTTTGTTTTCCTCGCTTCGCCGCGGTAGTGAGCTCCCCGACGGGTCGGTCTCGCTCACCGTCGAGGGTCCTGCCTCCAGCATCACGTGGCAGGCGACGGTGCGCACCGGGCGATTGCTACCGGTGCCCGTCTGCGGCCTTCCCATCGACGAGGCCAAGAAATCAGAGCCCGAACTGATCGTCGACAGGGTCCGCCGGATCGCTCCGGCCTGAGCCGTCCCTTAGCCGTTCCGGGGAAGCTCGCGGAACGGCGTGCTCCGGTCGTTGCTCGGTTCCCGGGGGAGGCCGAGCACCCGCTCACCGAGGATGTTGTGCTGGATCTCGTCCGTACCGCCGTAGATGGACGGCCCCTGGGCGAACAGCGCCGCCTCGGTGACCCCGACGGCCAACTGGTTACCGTCCCGGTCGGCCAACGCCTCGGCCTCTGCGGGGTGGTACCCGTGCAGCATGCCCCGCGCCCCCAGGATCTGTAGCCCGAGATCGCGGGTACGCCGGAGGATGTCGCTCATGGACAGCTTGGCGATATTGCCGAGTCCGGGCACCGAGCCGCCTCGGCCGGCCAAAGCCTTTTGGCGCAGGCGGGTGTACTTGGCTATCTCGTACAGGGAGAACAGCCGCGTAAGGTCCTGGCGCACCGAGGCGTCGGCGATCGTTCCGTTGGCCGTGGCCAGTGCGACGAGGGTGTCGTAGCCGACAAAGCCCATGCCGCCCCCACCGGCTCGCCGGCCTCGCTTCTCGGTGAAGTCACCGGCCCGTCGGTCCAGGTCGCCGGTGACCGTCCCCGGCCCGGCTCGTCCGCCCGCCGCCGACCCTCCGCCAGCACCCAGTCCGGACCGCTCGAAACCGAGGGTGGTGTTGGCCACGGCCCAACCGTTGTTGACGCCACCGATGGCCGCATCGTCATCCACCACGACGTCGGTCAGGAACACTTCGTTGAACAGGGCCCGACCGGTCATCTCCCGCAGGGGCCGGACCTCGACGCCGGGTTGGTGCATGTCGACGGCGAAGTAGGTGATCCCCTGGTGCTTGGGCACGTCGGGATCGGTCCGGGCCAGGAGCATGCCCAGGTCGGCCGTGGTACCCGTTGACGTCCACACCTTTTGGCCATTGACGATCCATTGGTCGCCGTCTCGAACCGCCGAGGTGGACAGGCCGGCCAGGTCCGACCCGGCGCCGGGCTCGCTGAACAGCTGGCACCACGCCTTCTGTCCGGTCACGATGTCCCGCAGGTAGCGGTCGCGCTGCTCATCGGTCCCCTGGACGGCAATGGTCGGACCGGCCAGTAGGAGGCCGAGGCCCCCAGGAGGTCCCAGGGCGCCGAACTCGGCGATGATCTGTTGGGCCCGAACGGCCTCCGACGGTGATAGGTCCTGTCCGTACCACTTCGCCGGCCAGCTGGGAGCGGCCCACCCCGACGTGCCCAGGCGCTCCCACCATTCCGCCACCGTGATCTCGGGATCCCAGTTCTCCTTGAGCCAGGCCACCAGCTCGGTCTCGAGTCCCGCCTCGGTGCTTTGGTTGCTCTCAGTCACGTTCGGTCGCTCCCACCGGTGGATCAGTCAGTACCTGTCAGGGCCAGGATGGCCGCCGCCCGAGGTGGCCCGGGCCCGATAGACGAGGATACTCATGCCCCGTGTCGGCGCGGGCGTCGTCGTTCCCATTGCCTGCGGGTCAGGCGCCAGATGTCGTGGGGCGCTTCGGGGAAATGAGGCAACAGCCGGCTCTCGGCCAGGGTGAAGCCCAACCTGATAGCCACCGCGGCCGACCGCTCGTTCTCGGCCAGGATGGTCGAGCACACATCGTCCGCGCCCACCTGGTCGAAGGCGTACTCGATGGACCGAGCCCCGGCCTCGGTGGCGAAACCGCGCCCCCACTGTCGTGGGTCGACCACCCAGCCGATCTCGATGCCGGGCCAGCCCGGCCGTTCCGGTCGATGGAGCCCGGCCCGGCCGACCAGGAGTCCGGACTCGATCTCGACCATGGCCCAGTGACCGGTCCCTCGCAGGGCCCACTGTCCTCGCCACTGAGCCATGCCCAACCACGCGTCGGAACGGGAGAAGTGGTCGGGCAGGTGCAGCGACCGCCGCACCTCGGCCGACATGACGATGGCGGCATAGGCGTCGAGATCGGAGTCCTCGAAGGGCCGCAGCACGAGCCGCTCGGTGCGGAGCGTCGGGCAGTCAGTCGTCGTTCGGCCCTCTCAGACCATGGTGGTCTCGATGGCCACGCCCGACCGCAGCAACTTGGTCACCGGTGTCCGCTCGGCGATCTCGGCCAATCGGGATGTCTGTTCCGGGCCAAGGTCGGCGGCCACACGAACCTGTCGCTCGATCCGCTGTTGGGCCGTGCTCCCCTCACCGGTCTGGACCAACCGCGCCCGGACACGGAGCGCACCGAGCTCCCATCCTTTGCGGTCGGCGTAGAGGCGCAGCGTGGCCGTCGTGCACTGGGCCAAACCCAACAGGACCAGCTGAAACGGGTTGAAGCCCTCGTCGTTGCCCCCGACGTTCTTTCCCTCGTCGACCACCAGACGGTGGATCCCGGCCCGTCCCTCTCCCCCCAGCCCCGAAGCGCTGTCCACCACGGCCGAGGCCAGAACCTGCTCGCCGTCCGCCTCAGCCTGGTTGCTCGGGATCTCGGTCATCGTTGCCTCAGGGTAGCGAGATCGCCGGGCTGGAGCGCCCACGTCGGCAGGTCCGGCCGGCCCTGACTGGTGCCCACCGACCGGGCCGGGAAGCCGTCGACCACGCTGCGCGCCTCGAAATTCGATCGCTGCTTGACCACCGCACCGGCGCGGACCACGCACTCCTCACCCAGCAAGCTCCAGTCGCACACGATGGCGCCCGGCTCCACCACAGTGCCGGCCCCCAGATGGCAGCCGTGGATCATGGCCCCTGGGCCGATCACCACATCGTCCTCGATGACCAGCTCATTGTCCGGGAGCAGGTGGAGGACGGTGTTCTCCAGGATCTGCACGCGCTGCCCGATGCGGACCGGTCCATGGGAATCGCCCAGGATCTTCACGCCCGCCCCGATGACGCTGTCCGCTCCCACCACGATGTCCCCGGTCAGCTCAGCCGAGTCGAACAGGGTGGCCGACTCGGCCACCGTGGGCCAGGTACCCCGGAATTCGTACAGCCGTCCCATCGAGCCTCCTTGATCGTCGGTTCCTGTGTCCAGTGGAGCAAGCGGGCCGGGGGCCGGAAGATCGAGGTTCCCATCCCGCAGTCCCCTGAGCCGCTCCATGTCGCCGGCGTGGGCACGGCGAATCACCCGACCCGGCCGCCCCACCACCACGGACTGATCAGGAATGACGGCTCCGCCGGGAAGCACCGTGCCCTCGCCGAGAAAGCAGCGATGGCCGAGCACTGAGCCGGGCATGAGCACCGAACCGTTGCCCACTTCACAGAGGTCCCCGACGGTGGCTCCCATGACCAGACATCGGTGGCCGAACACGGTGCGTTGTCCGATCTTCGTGGCCGCGGCCCTGCTCCCCACGACAACGGAATTCTCCAGCAGGTACGACCCCGAAGCGATGTGCACCGAGCCGGCCATGCTCCGGACGGAGACGCCCGGGGCCACGCCGACGCCGTCCCCGGCCGCGACATCACCCAGCACGACCGCTGAGTCGGCGACGTGGTGGCGAACAAGATCCGGTGACGCGGCCGATGGTCGGCCGTTCATGGGGTTCCCTCGAACCTGCGCACCATGCAGTCGTACCACCCTCCATCGGCCTGTGCACGGCGCCTGCCGACGGCCATCAACGCCAGGGCATAACAGGACCGTAAAGATCCCAATCCAACCCGTAACGAGGGCGAAAAACGCTTCTCCCGATCAGTCCGACGGCGCGACAGTAGTGGTATGAGACCGATGTGGCGCTCCCGAATCCTGGCCGTAACAGCCATCGGAGCACCGATCATCGTCGCCGCGCTGTTGATCCCCGGCCGCGGTCACCTCAATGCCGGCAACAACGCACTGGTCCTGGTGGTGGCGGTGGTGGCCGTCGCCGCCAACGGGAGCCGATTTGCCGCGGCCGTTGCTGCCATCGCCGCGGCGATCTCCTTCGATTTCTTCCTGACCGCTCCCTACTATTCGCTGCGGATCGCACACCGGGACGACGTCATCACCGACGTGTTGCTCTTGGTCGTAGGCCTGGCGGTCGGCGACCTGGCCGCTCGGGGCCGGGCCCACCGGGCCCTCTCATTTCTCCGCGGGAGCGAGGTGGAGAGCCTGCACGCCATGACGGAGCTGGTGGCCGAGGGCGAGGACCCGGAGTTCATCACCACCGTGGCGGCCACCGAGCTGCGCGACCTGCTCCACCTTCGTGACTGCCGCTTCTCGGACGCCCTCATGGTGCCCGCCACCGCACACGTGAGCCCGAACGGAGCGGTGCTCATCGGGACCGTCCCGTGGGCCACGGGCCAATTCGGCCTCCCCACCAAAGAGGTCGACCTTCCCGTTCGCAATCAGGGGTTCATCCTGGGACACTTCCTGTTGACGCCGAAACCGGTCGTCCCCGTGACCGATGAGGAGCTGCGGGTGGCCGTGGCCATCGCCGACCAGGTCGGTGCGGCGATATCCGGGATGACTGTGCCGATAGAGGGGGCCACGACCGAGACCTCGTGATGGAGGCTCGTCGTGACTGGAGGCGTACGCACACGACCGGTTGTCGGAGCCGGTTGCGCCTGCCTCCATCTCGTAGGTGAGAGTGCTTCGCATCGTGCGTATGCGTGGGTGATGAGGGACAATCAACGCCATGGCAGGGTCCAAGGATGACCGCCACGATCATGGTGCTGCGGATCATCACGACCACGGCGTGACCTCCGACCACGGTCATGGGCACAACCATGATCACGGCCGAGGTTTCGGACACTTCCTCCGCAGCCTCGTCCTCCCCCACTCCCACGACGTTGCCGACTCGGTGGATCACGAGTTAGAGGCGAGCCGAGACGGCGTGCGAGCCGTGGCCATCTGCCTGGTGATCCTTCTCGTGACCGCGGCCCTACAAGCCCTGGTCGTGGTGGCCAGCGGTTCGGTGGCCCTGTTCAGCGACACCTTGCACAATGCCGCCGATGGCCTGACCGCGGTGCCGCTGTGGCTGGCCTTCAGGCTGAGCCGACGCCCTCCGACCCGTCGCTTTACCTACGGGTTGGGCAAGGCCGAGGATCTCGCCGGTGTCGCCGTGGTGGGAATGATCGCCCTGTCTGCCGGTTTCGCCGCCTACGAGGCGATCGAGCGACTCGTGCACCCCGAGAAGATCACCCACCTGCCCTTCGTGATGGTCGCCGCCGTGGTCGGGGCCGTGGGCAACGAGGTGGTGGCCCAATACCGGATGCGGGTGGGTCGCAGGATCGGCTCGGCGGCACTCGAAGCCGATGGCCTGCACGCTCGAACCGACAGCATCACGTCGCTGCTGGTCCTGGTCGGGGCGATCGCTGTCGCCTGCGGTGTTGATTGGGCTGATCCGGCGGTGGGTCTCCTGATCGCCCTGGCCATCCTGTTGGTCCTGGCCCGCACCATCCGCACCGTGGGCCAACGCCTCCTCGACGCCGTCGACCCCGCCGTCATCGACGCCATCACTGAGTCGGTCAGAGCCGAAGCGGGCGTGCAGGCTGTCACCGAGGTCAGGGCCCGTTGGGTGGGTCATCGACTGTTTGCCCAGGTTCGGTTGAGCGTGGACGGGGACCTCACCGTGACTGATGCCCACCACGTCGCCGAAGCCGCCTACCACCGGCTCCTCCACGATGTTCCCAACCTCTCCGATGCCATCGTGCACGTCGATCCCATGACCCACGGAGTCGATCCTCACGCGCCTACGGCACACCACCGCTTCACGCAGTGAGGCACTGCTGGCACTCGACGGACATCTCCACGGAGAGGCGCGGGCGCTGCAAGTCTGTTGCGCACCGCTCAGCGAAGGTGGGACAGCGCGGTGTTCAGCTGCAACACGTCGATGTAGCTGCTGCCGAGGAAGCCCCATTGCGCGCCGTTGGTCTCTTTGGCGATGAGCGACCGCAGGGCGCTCGGAGCGATCCCCGTGGCCCTGGAGACCATGGGGATCTGGACCAGGGCGTCAGCCGGCGTGATATCCGGGTCGTAGCCGCTGCCCGAGGTGGTGACCAGGTCCGGGGTGGGGTCGACACCCAGTTTGTGCCAGTAGGCGACCAGTTCCTTCGTATTGGCCACCAGCACCTTGGACCGGGGACCCAGGTTGCTGGCCCCGGACTCCCCGCTGTTGCCGTTGGCCTCCAACGGGTTGTCCCCTCCGGCCACATCCTGCTTGGGGTCGGCGGCATAGGGTCCGGTGTCGTCGGGGCGGCCGTGGAACCACTTCGGGCTCGACCAGTTCTGGCCTATGAGTGTCGATCCGTTGGCGGTGATCGACCCGTCAGCCTGATGGCGAAAGAAGAGCTGAGCGACTCCGGTCCCGGCCAGTGCGTACACAAAGCCGAAGAACACGAGACAGATCAGGGCCATGGTGACCGAACGGCGGAGGTGGATGAGCATCAGTTGACTTCCATCAGTAGGCGTGCAGAGCGACGAGTATCAGGTCGATCAGTTTGATAAAGAGGAATGGGACGATGATGCCGCCCACCCCGTAGATCCATACGTTCCTTCGGAGAATCGAAGCCGAGCCCGCGGGTCGAAACTTGACGCCACGGAGGGCGAGTGGAATCAGGGCCACGATCACCAGCGCATTGAAGATGACGGCCGAGAGCACCGCGCTCTCCGGACTGTGCAGCTTCATGATGTTCAGCGTGTTGAGCTGGGGGTAGGTGGCGATGAACAGGGCGGGAATAATGGCGAAGTACTTGGCCACATCGTTGGCGATGGAAAACGTCGTCAGCGAGCCTCGGGTGATGAGCAGCTGCTTGCCGATCTCGACCACGTCAATCAACTTCGTCGGGTTGGAGTCCAGGTCGACCATGTTGCCCGCTTCCTTGGCCGCAGTGGTCCCCGTATTCATGGCCACCCCGACATCGGCCTGGGCCAGGGCGGGGGCGTCGTTGGTCCCGTCACCGGTCATGGCCACCAGCTTGCCGCCCTCCTGTTCGGCTTTGATCAGCGCCATCTTGGCCTCGGGCGTGGCCTCGGCCAGGAAGTCATCGACCCCGGCTTCCTGGGCGATGGCCGCTGCGGTCAAGGGGTTGTCCCCCGTGATCATCACCGTTCGGATGCCCATCTGGCGCATCTCGTCGAACTTCTCGCGGATCCCCTGCTTCACCACGTCCTTCAACTCGATGACCCCGAGCATGACCTGCCCGTCGGCCACCACCAGGGGAGTGGACCCCGCCCGGGAGATGCCATCGACGATGCCGTCCAGGTCGCTCGGAACGGTCCCTCCCTGCTCGGTGACCCAGCGCTTCACCGACTCGGCTGCGCCCTTGCGGATCTGACGGTTGCCAATGTCCAGGCCGGACATACGGGTCGTGGCCGAGAAGGGCACGAAGGAGTGATGAGCCTCCAGCTGCCGTTCCCGGATATCGAAGCGCTCTTTGGCCAGCACCACGATCGAACGGCCCTCAGGGGTCTCGTCAGCCAGGGACGCCAGTTGGGCCGCGTCGGCCACCTCCTGCTCGATGTGGCCGCCCACCGGCACGAACTGGGAAGCCATCCGGTTCCCGAGGGTGATGGTGCCCGTCTTGTCGAGCAGCAGGGTTTGCACGTCACCGGCCGCCTCCACCGCTCGACCGCTCATGGCCAGCACATTGCGTTGCACCAGTCGGTCCATGCCGGCGATGCCGATGGCCGACAGCAGCGCGCCGATCGTCGTGGGGATGAGGCACACCAAGAGCGAGACCAGGACGACGACCGAGACTGTCGCCCCGGCGAAGTGGCCGAATGGCTGCAGGGTCACGACCACGGGGAGGAAGACGATGGTGAGCACGGCCAACAAGATGGTGAGGGCGATCTCGTTCGGCGTCCTCTGCCGGTTCGCCCCCTCCACCAACGTGATCATGCGGTCGATGAAGGTCTGGCCGTGCTCTGCCGTGATGCGGACCACGATGCGATCGGAGAGCACCTTGGTCCCGCCGGTCACCGCCGACCGGTCACCACCCGACTCCCGGATCACCGGGGCCGACTCGCCCGTGATCGCCGATTCATCGACGGAGGCGATGCCCTCGATGATCTCACCATCGGAAGGGACCAGGTCACCGGCCTCACAAACCACGAGGTCGCCCTTGGACAGTTCCGCCGCGGGGACGGATTCCTCCGACCCATCAGGATGGAGGCGGCGGGCTTCGGTCTCCGTCCTCATCCTGCGCAGCGTGTCGGCCTGGGCCTTGCCCCGGCCCTCGGCCATGGCTTCGGCGAAGTTGGCGAAGATGACCGTCAGGAACAGCCAGATGGCGATGGACCAGGTGAAGGTGCCGAGATGGGCGATGGCCTCGATGAAAGTGATGATCGAGCCCACCAACACCACGAACATGACAGGGTTCTTGATCTGGGTTGCCGGGTTCAGCTTGAGGATCGAATCGAACAAGGCCCGACGGAGGATCTGCCGATCGAAGAGGCCGCGAGCTTGGGCGACACCATGTGCCTCCGTACTCGGCTCCGGTTGTGCGGCCAGCATCGTCATCAGAAGAACTTCCCGTGGCTGAGCTGTTCGACGATGGGGCCGAGGGCCACCGCCGGGAAGAAGGTAAGGCCACCGATGATCACGATCACTCCTATGGTGAGGCCGACGAACATGCCGTTGTCGGTGCGGAAGGTCCCGAGCGATGTGGGAACGACGTTCTTGGCCGCAAGCACACCACCCAGTGCCAGCGCGGGGATCATGATGGCGAACCGACCGAGCAGCATGTCGATTGCTCCGACGGTGTTGTAGAAGGCCGAGTTACCGGTCAGGCCGCCAAAGGCAGAGCCGTTGTTGTTTCCCTGCGACGTGAGCCCATAGAGGATCTCGGTGAACCCGTGGGGGCCGGCATTGAGGGGACCGGCCCGCCCGGCGTGTATCGAAACGGCGATGGCCGTGAACACCAGCACGATGATGGGCATGACCAGGGCCGCAAGGCCGGCGAGTTTGACTTCCTTGGCCTGGATCTTCTTGCCCAGGTATTCCGGCGTTCGTCCGATCATCAGTCCGCCGATGAACACGGCGATGATGGCGAATATGAGGAGGGTGTAGAGACCGCTGCCGGTGCCTCCTGGCGTCACCTCCCCCAGCATCATGCCGGTGAGGAGCCCCATCCCTCCGATGGAGGTGAAGGAGTCGTAGGAACCGTCGGCGGAACCAGTCGACGTGTTGGTCGAGGCCACGCCGAACAGGGCGGTCGACGTGTCACCGAAGCGAACTTCCTTCCCCTCGGTGTTGCCCGTCGTCGAGTGCACCCCGGCGGCCACGATGGCCGGGTTCTGCTGGTGCTCGGCGTAGCTGGTGTATCCCACCCAGACCCCGAAGATGATGACCATGGCGGCCAACAACGCGGCCCCGTGCCGAATGCTTCCTACCATCTTCCCGAAGGTGTAGGTGAGGGCAAAGGGAATGGCCAACAACAGGTAGATCGACAACCAGTTGGTGAGGCCGGTGGGGTTCTCGAACGGGGTGGCCGAGTTGGCGTTCAAGAACCCGCCCCCATTGGTGCCGGGTTGCTTGATCGACTCCATGAACGCGATCGGCCCTCGGGGGATCGTCTGGGTGACCCCGTTGAGCGAGTTGTGGATGACAACCGGGCCGGCCAGGGTCTGCACCCCGCCCTGGGCCACGAAGATGATCCCGGACACAAATGCGACCGGGAGCAGGATGTAGAGCAGGCAGCGGGTGATGTCGACCCAGAAGTTGCCGATGGTCGGGGAGTTCCGACGGGCAAAGCCTCGGACCACCACGATGGCCACGGCGATGCCCACCGCCGGGGAAACGAACTGCTGGACGGTGAGCGCTCCCATCTGGGAGAAGTACGACATCGTCGTCTCGCCCCCGTAGTTCTGCCAGTTGGTATTGGTCACGAACGAGGACGCCGTGTTGAGGCTCAGGGCCTGGGGCACGGCACCAAGGTGTTGCGGATTGAGGGGCAATGATCCCTGGATCCGGATGATCACGTAGGTGACGGCGATGGAGACGGCCGAGAAGATGATCACCGATCCGGCGTACCGCTTCCAGGATTGCTCCTGCTCGGGACTGGTCCTCAGCAGCCGATACACCGGTCGTTCCGCCCACCCCAGGAAGTGCACCCGTCCATCGAAGACGGCGGCCATGTACGACCCCAGGTACCGCCAGGTCAGGGCCAGGGCGACGACCAGGGTGATGATGGTCCAGGTAAAGCCCATCTAGAACTTCTCGGGCTTGAACATGGCGAAGCCGAGATACAGGAACATGATGATGGCCACGCCCAGCAAGAGACCCTGAGTGACCGTCATACCCGATCCAACGCCCAGATGAGACCGAGCATCACCGCTGCGAACACGATGATGCCCACTGCTACAAGAAAATCTGCCATGAGACGAGTATCTGCCGATCCGTCGTAACAGAATCTGAACAAGAGCCCACCGCCCTTAAAAAATCCTTAACAAGTCCGCCTCCTGCGACTGGCACCGGCCCTTTCGTATGACAATGGAAGGGTGCGGAAAGGACTTGTCGGATCAATGGTTGGGATCCTTCTCTCGGTCGGCCTCGGTGCCGCCCTGGTTCCCGTGCGCTCCCGTACCAGCATCGCCACCCTGGCGCTGGTCCTGGTCATTCCCGTGGTTGCTGGGGTAGTCATCGGGGGGTTCCGTGCCGGCATTGCCAGCGTGGCCGCTGGCTTTCTCGTCTATGACTTTGTCTTCATTGCGCCGTACTACAGGCTCTCCGTCGGCAGATTGCAGGATTGGGTGGCCCTGGTCGTGTACGTGATCGTGATGGTGCTGGTGGCTCGTGTCGTCTCCGGACTCGACTCGGCCCGATCCGAAGCCCATCGAAGGGCGGACGAAACGGATCGCCTCTTCGAGCTGTCCGAGCTCCTGGTGGAGGACCAGTCGGTCGAGGACCTGCTCAAGACGATCGTCCACACGGTGGGTTCGGTGTTCGAAGTCCATGGTGTATCGGTCCTCGTTCCCGAAGATGGCCGTCTGTCGATCGCCGCCTCGGATGGCAGAGCGCTCTCCGAGCTGGAGATCCACCAGCTTGACCCTCAGTCCGGCATGCCAGTGAGTGTGGGCACCGCGCCCGGATCTCCGGACATGATGCGGACGATCGCCCTGTCGGCTTCGGGTCGCCCCGTCGGCATACTGGCCCTACGGGGCATGCCGTCCTCTGATGCCGACCGGGCGCTGCTTCGCACCTTTGCCAACCACGCGGCACTGGCACTGGAACGGGCCCAACTGCGAGAGCAGGCCATGCGTTCGGAACTGCTCGAAGAAGTCGACCGATTGCGACACGCGCTCATGGGTGCGGTCTCACACGACCTCCGTACCCCTCTGGCCACGATGAAGGTGGCCGCTTCGACTCTGCACGATTCTGCAGTCTCACTGTCCGAGGCCGACATGCACGAACTGCACGGCTTGATCGAGGTCGAGACGGATCACCTCACCCGTCTGGTCACCAGCCTCTTGGACATGACCCGCTTCGAGGCCGGGGTACTCGAGCTTCAGCGATGTCCCAAGGCGGTGGCCGACCTGGTGAACGAGGCCGTTGATGCCCTGCATCCTTCGCTGGGGGACCGTCCTATCGAACTGTTGGTTCCCAAATCGATTCCTGATGTCGAGGTCGACCACCTTCTGATCGGGCAGGTGCTGGCGAACCTCCTTGATAACGCCAACCGTCACGCACCGCCAAACAGTTTGATTACGGTGGCGGCCGAGCTTGGCCACGATCGTGTCTCTCTCTCGGTCACCGACAGGGGGCCCGGGGTGCCGTCCAACGAGCGTGAGGCTGTCTTCGACCGGTTCGTACGATTCGACACCGGGGGCCGAGCAGGTCTCGGCCTGACCATCGCCAAGACGTTCATCGAGGCCCATGGCCAGCGCATCTGGGTCGATGACGTACCCGAGGGCGGAGCCCGGTTCGCCTTCACCCTGCCTTTGGCCGCGCCCAATGGCGTGAGGCCATAAGGGCGATGGCCAAGGTCCTCGTCGTTGATGACGATTCGTCGCTCCTCCGGGCGTTGCGCCTCGGCTTGCAGGCCGGTGGTCACGAGGTGACGACGGCGGTCAACGGAGAGCAGGGCATCTCCCAGACCGCCCTCACCTCCCCCGACGTGGTTGTCCTTGACCTGGGCCTTCCCGACATCGATGGGCTCGCAGTGTGCAAGCGGATCCGTCAATGGAGCGAGGTACCGATCATCATCCTCTCGGCCAGTGGGACCGAGGACCGAAAAGTTGCCGCCCTCGATGGTGGTGCGGACGACTATGTGACCAAACCGTTCGGCATGGCAGAGCTGGAAGCCCGCATTCGCGCTGCCTTGCGCCGTCGGGGAGAGCCCGACGAGCAATTGCCCCCGAGCCTCGATTTCGGACCGCTCGAGCTCGACCTGGTGCACCACGAGGCTCGCCTTCACGGCGCCACGGTTTCCCTCACCACAAAGGAATTCGAGGTTCTATCGTTTCTGGCCCGTCACGTGGGGAGGACCTGTACGCACCAGATGATCCTCACGGCTGTGTGGGGAACCGGTTATGGACATGAGGCCCAGTACCTGCATGCCTACGTGCATCGACTGCGACAGAAGCTCAACGATGGCCCGGGAACGATGATTCAAACCGCCTCCGGCGTGGGCTACAGCCTTCGTCCCGACCAGGAGATCTCCACATGATCACCTCTGTGGTCAAACGAGTGCCTTCGTCGGGCATCCTCACTGGCGTGGTGCTGTGCACGTTCGCCCTCACCTTCGCCGTCTGCCCTTCCGGGCCCGCCTCGGCGTCGACGCCGTCAACGACAGCTGGGCCCTACCCGTCGTCGACCACCACCCAGCCCTCGACGGCGTCGGTGACCGCCACGGTGATCAACGACTATCGGACCATGTGGGCCAACTTGGTCAGTGCCGCTCGAACCTCCAACTACCAATCGAAGCTCTTGCCCCAACATGCCACAGGAGATGCTCTCTCGCTCCTGGTACAGGGCCTGGCCAAAGACCGGGAGCAGGGCATCGTCACCAAAGGCCAACCCGTGCTTCAGCCGAGTGTCTCCTCACTCACGCCAGCAGCCAACCCAATCAAGGCATCGATCACTGACTGTTTCGACAACACCCATTGGGTCGAATACAAGACGAACGGCACGTTACAAAAGAACGCCCCCGGAGGCCGCCGTGCAACCACGGCAGAACTCGTACGTATGGGCGGCACCTGGAAGGTGACAGAGCTCTCGGTGCGAGCGAAGGGAACCTGCTGAACATGAAATCTTCTTGCCTGAGGAGCCACGATCGTCGAGCCCGGATCGTGGCCATTCTTCAATCCACTCTGGCCATACGACCCAGGACACAACAACACGCGTCAAGCCTGCTGAGTATCCTCGGTGAGCGGGCGCATATCCGGTTTGGACCGATGGCAACACCCATGAGCGATAGGTACCGCGAGGAGCCCTAGTCGTGGCACGAGGAAAACTCCGGCTATACCTTGGCGCCGCTCCCGGCGTAGGGAAGACCTTTGCCATGCTCAATGAAGGGTGGCGACGCAAAGAGCGCGGCACTGACGTCGTGGTCGGGTGGGTCGACACCCACGGTCGACAACAGACCGCAGAGCAACTGCGGGATCTGGAGATCCTGCCGCGAAAGCCGATCGAATACCGCGGCCAAATGTTCGAAGAACTCGACCGTGATGCCCTGTTGGCTCGTCACCCTCAACTGGCGCTCGTCGACGAACTGGCCCACACGAACGTGCCCGGTTCCCGCAATGCCAAGCGCTGGCAGGACGTCGAGGAGCTGCTGGACGCAGGAATCAACGTGATCTCGACCGTCAACTTGCAGCACCTCGAGTCCCTCAACGATGTCGTTGAACGAATCACCGGGGTGGTGCAGAGGGAGACGGTACCTGACGGGGTGGTGCGCTCGGCTGATCAGCTCGAGTTGGTCGACATGTCCCCCGAGGCGCTGCGGAGGCGGCTGGCCCACGGCAACGTCTACCCGGCCGAGCGCATCGACGCCGCTCTCGGGAACTACTTTCGTGCTGGCAACCTGACTGCCCTTCGCGAACTGGCCTTGTTGTGGGTGGCCGACCGGGTCGACCAGGAGCTCCAGGACTACCGGGAGCGACACGGTATCGCCGGTCCCTGGGAAACCAAAGAGCGGGTAGTGGTCTCCTTGACCGGCGCTCCAGGGGGCGCGGTTCTGATCCGCCGGGCCGCCCGGATGTCCATGCGGACCAAGGCCGAGCTGGTGGGCGTGCACGTGCGTGCCGAGGATGGCCTCACCGCCCCGGCCTCCGATGGACTGATCAAGAACCGTGCCTTGCTCGACGAGCTGGGAGGCCGCTACATCGAGGTGGTCGGCGCCGAGGTGGCGCCAGCCCTGATGCAGGTGGCCAGAGCGGAGAACGCCACCCAGCTGGTCCTGGGGGCAACGCATCGCAGTCGGCTCACCGAGTTCGTGCGTGGCTCGGTGGTGAACTCGGTCATCCGGGCTTCGGGTGGATCACTCGACATCCACGTCATCGCCACCGACGCGGCCACATCAGAGTCGGACCTGGTCGACCCCGATACCGACGGAGCCGATCCTCTTCCCACCGATGCCGTTCGATTGGACCGCCGGCGCCGGCTACCGCTTTCCCCTCTCTCACGGCGCCGGCAGGTCGGGGGCCTGATCATCGGAATCGTGGGGTTCCCGTTGGCCACACTGATTCTGACCATGGACCGGTCGCACATCGACCTGTCCACCTCGCTCGGCGTGTACTTGATCTTGGTGGTGGCCGTCGCCGCCGTGGGCGGAGCATTGCCAGCGGCTCTGGCCGCAGTGGCCGGGTTTCTGCTCTCTAACTATTTCTTCGCTCCGCCCATCCATCGGCTGACCATCGCCGACACTCGTGACGTTGTCGCTCTCGTCATCTTCCTCGTCGTCGCCGGCGTGGTCAGCTCGCTGGTCGACCTGGCCAACCGACGATCGGTGGCTGCTGTCCGGGCCCGGGCCGACGCGCACATGTTGGCCCGGGTGGCCGGTCGACTGGCGTCTCCCGAAGGCAACCCCTTGTCGGCTCTCCTGGACGACCTGGTTGTGACCTTCCGTCTCGAAGCTGCGGCCATCTTGCGGCGATCGCAGGAGGGAGAGGGACCGGTTCGGACGGGCCCGGGCGGTGGAACCACGACGTGGGATGCTGTGGTAGTGGTGGGCGCCGATCCGCCCCTCACTCCCGAAGCGGCATCGGTCTCACTGCCTCTCAGCGATCAAGAGGTGGTGGCGCTGCGAGGACCCCGGCTGACCGCTGAGGACCGAGAGATACTCGCTGGGTTCACCGCTCAACTGGCTGCGGCCTTGGCCAACGAGCGACTACAGGCCGGCGCAGAGAGGGCCGACGCGCTGGCGCGGGCGGACGAGCATCGTTCTTCCCTGCTTGCCGCGGTCAGTCACGACTTGCGGACACCGCTCGCCTCGATCAAGGCCGCTTCGAGCAGCTTGTTGTCAAAGCAGCTGACCTTTGGCCCAGAAGAGACAGAGATTCTTTTGCGGACCATCGACGATGAATCCGATCGGCTCTCCTCGCTGGTCGAGAACCTGCTCGACATGAGCCGACTGCAAACCGGATCCGTGAAGGTACTCGACGTCGCCGTCGACGTGAAAGACGTGGTCGACGCGGCACTGACCAGCCTGGGGCCACGGGCGGCAGCGGTGAGCTCAGATGTGCCTGACGACCTTCCGCGGGTACGTACCGACCCGGTTCTCCTCGAGCGGGCCATAGCCAACCTGGTCGACAACGCACTCGTCCATGCCGGAGGGTCCGGCCTGCGCATCGAAGCGGGTGCCGTCGCTGGTCGCGTCGATCTCCGGGTAGTCGATCATGGTCCGGGCATTCCAGCCGAGCACCGCGAGCTGATATTCCGGCCCTTCGAGCGGGTGGGCGACGGCGAAGACCAGTCCGGAGTGGGGCTGGGCCTGGCCGTGGCCCGAGGGTTCGTCGAAGCGGTCGGGGGCGACCTGGATGTCGATGACACACCGGGGGGTGGAACCACCATGGTGGTTCGACTACCGGCAACAGCTCAGACCGAGCACGATCCGGGTTCGGACGCCCAAGAGGGCGTCGAGGCCACGGCAGACGGGGCCGGCGAGGCGATCCGGGAGCCGGAGCCAGAAGTAGCTGCCAAGGGAAAGACGGAGGAATCGCAGTGACAGAAGGGTCCCGGATCGTTCGCCCACAGATCGGCGAGGAAATTGAGCAGGGCGCTCGGGTGTTGATCATCGACGATGACGTCTCGTTGCTGCGTGCTGTAGGGATCAGCCTCAGGGCTCGGGGCTACGAGGTGATCGTGGCCCGAGAAGGCGAGGAGGGCCTCAACCTGGCCGCACACAAACGGCCCGATGTCGTACTCCTCGACTTGGGTCTTCCGGGGATTGACGGCGTCGAGGTCGTGCGCGGACTACGGGGGTGGAGCGCCATTCCGATCATCGTCCTCTCTGCCCGGCACCAGAGCGTGAGCAAGGTCGAGGCCCTCGACGCCGGGGCGGACGACTATGTCACCAAGCCGTTCGGTATGGACGAGCTTCTGGCCCGGTTGCGCGCCGCCCTCCGGCGAAACGTTCCCGGTCCCGAGGACCCCCTGGTGGAGACGGATGCGTTCACCATCGACCTGGCCGCCAAACGGGTGACGCGGGATGGGTCGGACGTCCACCTCACGCCCAAAGAGTGGGACATCGTCGAGTTGCTCGTCCGCAACCCGGGCACGCTGGTCTCGCACCAGCAATTGCTCCATGAGGTGTGGGGACCTCAATACGAGACCGAGACCGAGTACCTCAGAGTGCTCATGGCCCGGGTACGCCGGAAGCTCGAGACCTACCCGTCCCGGCCCGAGCACTTCCGTACCGAATCAGGCATGGGCTACCGCTTCGTACCCTGACCCGGGAACGACCCCTAGCATCGGTGGCCGTGCAGGACGAGACCGTGGCCATCTACGACGACCGAGGGCTCCGGTGGGCCCAGTCCCATGCCCGAGCGGGCCGCAAAGATGATGCCCAGGCCTTCGCCGCCGAGGTGGGCCCGGGCATGCTGCGCCTCGATATCGGCTGTGGTGCCGGGCGGTACGCCCCGCATCTGGGCCAGCCCCTCATCGGCCTGGACGCATCGTGGGTGATGCTCAACGAGTGCCGGGTTCACGTGCCCGGCGGGCTGTACGTGCTCGGGGACGTCGAGGCGCTTCCCTTCACCGCCCGCTCGATCGGCGGGGGGTGGTCGTGCATGACCCACCTGCACGTGCCCCGGCTCCGCCTTCCTCTCGCCCTCTGGGACCTCCAGCGGGTCCTGGCTGTCGGGGCCCCGTTCGACATCCAGGTGCTGGCCGGCGACTACGAGGGATTCGACCTGCCCGACGACGACGTGGGCGGGCGGTTCTTCGCCGGCTGGCAACCGGGGTCCCTGGCCGATGTGGTCACCGGCGCCGGGTTCGAGGTCGAGGCCGACTCGGTGACGGTCTCCGGCGATGAGGTGCGATTGCGGGCTCGACGGGCCCGAACCCTGGGCGACACCGTCGGCCCCGGCATGCGTCTGTTGGTCTGCGGGCTGAATCCCAGCGAGTACTCGGCCGATGCCGGCGTTCCCTTTGCCCGGCCCGGGAACCGGTTCTGGCCCGCGGCACTGGGCGCGGGCCTGGTGGAGCACGACCGTGAACCCATCGCGGCGCTCAAGGCTTCGGGCATCGGGCTCACCGACCTGGTGAAGCGGGCCACCCGGACCGCAGCCGAGCTCGACGTGGACGAGTACCGGGACGGCGTGGCCCGCGTCGAACGACTGGTGCGGTGGCTGCAACCGGGGGCGGTGTGCTTCGTCGGCCTGGCCGGATGGCGAGCCGTCATCGATCGGAAGGCCACAGCCGGTCTGCAGCCTCAGCCGCTGGGCCACCGACCGGTCTACGTCATGCCGTCGACCAGCGGCCTCAATGGTCGATCGAGCCTGGCCGACCTGACCGCCCACCTCCTCGCTGCCGCCTCACTGGCCGATGCCGCGGCGACCTCGGAGGCCTGAACCCGCGATTCAGCCCGAAATGGTCCAGGTGTAGGTGGAGGGCAAGAAGCCGTGGTAGTCGATCGACGTCGGGTTCACATCGGAACTGACCTTGAAGGTGACGTTACCGCTGCGGCACGAGTTGGCCGGGACGGAGACGCTGCCGATGTCCGGTTTGTCCTGTGTCGAGGTGGACCCGGAGATGGAGTTGCCGCCCGCGGTGTTGAGGAAGAAGGCGGTATCGAACACGCCGGTCTTGGACCCGCTGTTCCCCGCGCAGATCCGCACGGAGGCCACCACGTAGTGGCCCGAGTTCGGCCCGGACGACTGGACGACCGGTCGGACATTGCTGATCTGCATGGTGGAGATGCCCAAGCTGAATGAGTCGCTGACGTTCAAGGTCCGTCCCTCGGGCACGGTCACGTGATGGGCGTTGGCCCCGACCCATGCCACCACCGACCAGGTGATGGCCGCTCCGATGATGCCGATGATGCCGATGATGAGGCCGGCGATGGACAGGCCCTTGCCCCGCAATCGACCCTGCGAGGCGGCGATCTGCCGGAGAGCGATGATGGCGAAGATGACAGCCAGGATGGCGCCGACACCGCCGAGCCAGACGATGGACAGCACCAGCGAGGCGATGGCCAGACCGCTGTACTTGGCCGAGGGCAGGCCGGGCTGGTAGCCGCCAGGAGGGTATGCGTATCCACCGGGCGGGGGCGCCACCGGCGGCGGCGCGGCATACCCCGGTGCGCCGTATCCGGGTGCGGTCGCCGTGTAGGCGGGTGCGGGTGCAGTCGCCGGTGAAGCCGATGGCGATGCCTCCCCTTCTACCGGCGTGGCCTCCCCCGATGCGGGCGGGGTCGCCTCAGCTGCGTAGTTCGGATGCTGCTCCGGTGGGTACCACTTCCCGTCCGATGCCTGCCACCAGCCCGCTCCCTGCTGCGTATCGCTCATGGGCCAGAGCGTACTCCCGGGGGCCAGGATCGTTCTGGGACCCCTTGGGGACGACAACACTGAGCGTGGCGGTCGGTCGGGATCCGGCTCTCAGTCGAACAGGGTGAGTATCGACGTGAGTGTGGGGTCCATCTGCGCGCTGGATAGGAGACTGCCCCCCTCGACCGGGATGTTGGCACCGGTCACGTAGGTGGCCAAGTCCGAACAGAGAAAGAGCATCACGTTGGCCACCTCGGCCGCAGTGCCGACTCGGCCCAAGGGCGTGTTCGTCTCGAACGCCCGGCGCGTCTCGTCATCGCCCAAGATTGCCGCGGTGAGCGGCGTCTCGATGAGGCCCGGCGAAACACAGTTGACCCGGACGGTCGGTGCGTACTCGAGCGCCCCCGATTTGGTCAGGGCGATCACGCCGGCCTTTGCCGCCGAGTAGGGCGCCTCGCCCCGGGTGGGACGAATCCCGCTGACCGACGCCATATTGACGATCGCCCCACCCCCTCCCGCCACCATCAGCGGAGCCACCACCCCGATGCCGTTGAACGTCCCTCGCAGGCTGGCATCGATCACTGCGTCGTACTCGTCCTCCTTGTACTGGTGGAGACGGTTCATGGCCCCGACACCGGCGTTGTTGACCAGAACGTTGATCCCCCCGAGGACCTCGGTGGCCCGTTCGATAGCCGCCTCGAGCTGCCCGCGGTCGGCCACGTCGGCCACAGCCGCTTCGCCCCCGATCTCGTTGGCCACCGCTCGGGCCGACTCGGGCTCGACGTCAAGGGCCACCACTGCGGCACCCTCGGCGGCGAACCGCAGACACGTCTCCCGCCCGATCCCCGACCCGGCCCCAGTGACGACAGCTCGTGCGCCATCGAGCAACCCCATCAGAGTGCGCCCGCTACGGGCCCGACCACCGGACCCCGTCCATCGGGGATCGACCATGCACCATGCTCAGTGTTCATAGCGCTCGACGCTACTGCTCGTCGTCCCACCCCGGGAGCCTGCCTCGATCCGAGCCGGCCCACGATGATTGGGGATCACTGGCCGGGAACGACTGCACCTCGGCCTCGTCGAGCGCCGATTGCTGACGATCCCAATCGAGCCCCGACGGTTCGCCCGGGCCCGTCTCGGTGGTGCGGTTGCGGCCTTCGTCCATGGTGTCAACCTCGCTCTCGCCGTGTCCGGCAACGCCGGCCCGCGGGCTACGGCGCTCCCAGCATCCCGTAGGCCCGCTCCACCCGGAGCTGGGCCAGTACCCGCCCCTCGTCCACCATGGCCTGGCGGAATTCGGCCCAGTCGGGATGCTCGCCGCGGGCCGTGCGGTACATCTCCGCCAATGAGTCCACCACCGCGTCCCCCGGGTCGGCCGCCACCGGTGACAACGCCACCGTTCCCTCGAGGACCACGTAGGCAAAGAAGTCGGCCCTGGTGACGTGCAGCGATGCGCGGGGGTCTCGACGCAGGTTCCTCGTCTTGGCCCTCGAGTCGGTCACCGAGATGCGAATGGCGTCGTTCTCGTCGGGGACATAGATAATGTTCGACAACTGCGGCCGTCCGTCTTTCCGCATCGTGACCAGGACTCCCCGGTCGTGCTCCCGGACGAAAGCGAGTGCCTCGGCGAGATCGATGGCCATGGACCCACTGTAACGATCCGGGCCGGGACGGGGCGAGTCCCTCGGCCGATCAGGTGAGGGTGAAGGTTCCCGAGCGGACCAGGACCGTTGTTCCTCCCAGTTCGTGGGAAACGGCATGGCGGGCCAGGTCGGCATCGTCGGAGAAAGCGACGCAACGGGTCGCGGACGGCGTCTCCCCGATCACCACCGTGCGGCTGGGCTCCCCGGCCTCGAACGTCACGGTGTAGGACACCACCGACGCCGTTCCCGCATACTCCTCCAGCGTGACGTGGACATCGACCGTCTTGGTGGTGGCGGCCGCCTGGTCGGCCAGATCGGCGATCAGTGGCGGCCGATCATCGGGCTGGGTGCTCCAGATGCCGATACCCGGCTTGGTCAGCAGGCCGCTCACCGTCGTCACCATGCCCAGAGCTCCGGGCGATGCTCGAAGCGTTTCCACCACCGCGGCGGTGGCTTGGTAGACGAAGTTGTTGAAGGGCCCGCCGGCGAAGGCCATGCCCCCAGTGACCGTCGGGGTCGTTGCCGGCCCCAGACCCAACGCTCGTTGCTGCACTCGGACGGCGGCAGGAAAGCAGCTGTAGAGCTCGGTCACCTCGATATCGGCCAGCGGGCGCCCGATCCACTCCGCGGCCCGGGCGCCGAGCGCCTGCATGGCCGGCCATCGATGGGGCTCGACCCGCCGGAGCAACGACACGGCGTGGCTCGACTCCAGACCGACCAGGGGAAACACCCAGCGATCGACGGCGATCCCGAAACGCTGGGCTGCGCCGACCGAGCAGACCAACAACGCCGCGGCCTGGTCGACGGTCCATTGCGTCGAGTGCCACTTGTTGTACGGGAAGGCCAACGGCCGATTGTGGCGGGAGGGCGTGGCAATCTCCGACGCGGACATGGGAGCGGGAAAGGCGGCGAGGGGATTGCCGGTGGCCACGGCGTTGAACCGGCTCCACAACTCGGCGATCTCGTCCCGATGCTGGTCCAAGCTCCGACCCTCCGCTCGGCGGAGGGCGTTGTCGATCATGGCGTACTGCTGCACCGGATCCCACAGGCCGGTGGCCACCTCCACCGGTTCGAGAAGGTCGCCGGGGCGTCGCTGCAAGACGTCGGGCACGGACCCGGGTTGCGGAGTCTCCAGCACCGGCCGTCCGCTCCGCTCCGCGTGCTGTGACCGGCGCTTTGCCTCTCCCCCGACGATGACGGCCACGTCGCAACTGCCCTCGAGGATGGCCCCCAGGGCCTCGTTGATCAGCGACTGTTGGGGAATGCCCAGCTCCACCAAGTGAGTGCGAGCCTGGGTGGCACCGACCCGATCGGCGACCAGCCGGGCCGGGTCAGGGTAGGCCCAGTTGCCCTGGGGTACGGCGATCCGGTCGACGGAGCCCAGGATCCTGGTCGAGCCCGCATCCTCGGCTGCAGCCACCAGGGCCATGGCCATCAGCTCGGCCGGCTCCCTGTCGTCCGACGCCACCCCCACCCCGATCAGGACCGGCGTCCGTGGGTCGAGGGTCGTCGGAGGCATCGGGTCAGTATGCACGATGGCCGTCGAACCGGGCCGGCGACTACGGGCCCGGCGACTGCAGCGGTTCGCTCGCTCGAAGCGCCCGTTCTCGCCGTTCGCGCATCATGCGGCCGATGTCCCGCCAGGTGATGGCCACGGCTCCCAACGAAATGGCTTGGCGGCGGAGGGCTTCGGTCACGTCGTAGTGCGACCGGTGCGGTCGGCGGGGGTCACTTTGGAACCAGGCCTGCTTCATCCCCAGTCGTGCAGCGAATTGATGGAGCTCGTCATCGCTGTCGGCGATGAGATGGGACCACTGGGCATCCACATGACCGAGACGGGCACGCTGTCGCCAGTCATCGACGTAGACGGTCATGGTCCGGGTGTGCTCAGATGACCTCGCCGGGCGTACCGGCATCGGTGACAACCGCAAGACCGGTGGCCGCCCAGGCCTGCATGCCTCCGTCCACGTTGCGTACGTCGAACCCACCGGCGGCCAGGACCTTGGCCACCGCACCTGACCGACCGCCTACCCGGCACATGCACACGACTGTGCGGTCGGTTGGGATCTCAGACGCCCGGTCCTGGATCTCGCCCATAGGCACATGAGTTGCTTGCGGTGCGTGACCGGCTACCCACTCCTCGTTCTCGCGGACGTCGAGCAGGAACGCCCCCGCGTTGACGAGGTTCGCCGCTTCGTCTGGTCCGATGTCTTCGATCACATGGTGCGTCGGCTCGCTCACGCACTTACCGTACTCGGCGCCGCGTCGTAGCCTGGTGCCCGGGACCCCTACAGCCTCGTGCCCGCCGACGCATCGGGTCCGGAACCCCACGACATGACGTGGGCATACAGGGAAGGAGATACGGGTAGAAGAAGGGGGACGCTCCACACCTCGCCGTCAACCGACTCACAGAAGGGAGAATCAACTATGCCCATGACCAGGGACGGGACTGTGAAGACGGATGAGCTGCCGTCCACCCTGCAGCGATCTCCGAAGAAGGCGCAAGAGACGTTCGCCAAGGCCCGCGACGCCGCGGTCGAGGAGTACGGGGTCGGTCGGCGAGCCAGCCAGACGGCGTACGCCGCTCTGAAGCACAAGTTCGAAAAGGTTGGCGACCACTGGGAAGCCAAACCCTCTGGGCGATCCTCTCGACCCCAGAAGGGCCCGGCCTCGGGCCCCGTGCGCGGCGGACGCATGTCTGCAGTGTCCCAAGGCGGTGGTTCGGCCAAGGCCAAGGCCACGGCCCGGGGGAAGCGACCCCACAACGCAACCGACGGTGTCGACACAAACGCGTCCAAAACGCACCTCTATGAGATCGCCCGGCGTCTCGACATCGCCGGTCGATCGTCGATGTCCAGGCAACAGCTGGTGAACGCCATCCGGAAGGAGAACCGGAATGCCACCAGTCGCGCCGGTGTTGCCTAGCTCGATGGTGAAAGACAACGAGGCACAGCGCGGACAAACCACCACACGTCGACAGGCCGTCGACAACACTGGTGACCATGGCTGATACGACGAAGGCCACCGACACGGCGGCCATGTCAAAAACGTCGGGCGGGATGAGCCCCCACTACGGCATGGCCGTCCTATGCTTCGTGCTCTTTCTCACCTTCTTGGACAACACCATCATCAGCGCCACCCTGTCCAACGTGCAGTCGGACCTGCACGCCGGGGTCAGTCAACTGCAGTGGGTGGTCAGCGGGTATGCACTGGCCTTCGCCAGCCTCATGCTCATGTGCGGCACCCTCGGAGACCTCTACGGCCGAAAGAAGATGATGCTCATCGGCGTGGTCGTCTTCTGCGCCGGATCGGTGGTCGCCGCGGTGGCGTCGAACACGGCGACGCTGATCGCGGGCCGAGTGGTCATGGGTATCGGCGCGGCGGCGTCGGAGCCGGGCACCCTCTCCATGATCCGTCAGCTCTACCCCGAACGTCAGGCCCGAGCTCGGGCCCTGGGCATCTGGGCCGCGGTCTCGGGTCTGGCCCTGGCCCTCGGGCCGGTCATCGGTGGAGTACTGGTCGGGCTGTGGTCGTGGCACGCCGTGTTCTGGTTCAACCTCATCTTCGGGGCGCTGGCCTTCGTGGCCGCGGCCATCGTGCTCCCCGAGAATGCCGACCCCGTTCGGGCCCGACTGGACATTCCCGGGTTCATACTGGGCGCGCTGGCTCTGGGCTCGGCCACCTTCGCCACCATTTCGGGTGAGACCGCCGGCTACCGGGCGGAGTGGATCCTGGCCCTCTACGGGTTCGCCGTGCTCACGCTCATCGCCTTCGTGCTCGTGGAACGTCGGGCCCAGAATCCCGTCCTCGACGTCAAACTGTTCCGCCGGCCGGCCTTCGCCGGCGCCAACACGGTGGCCTTCACCACCTACTTCGGCATCTTCTCCATCTTCTTCTTCGTGGCCCTGTACCTGGAGGTGGTGGGCTCGCAGTCCCCGTACGGCTTGGCCGTCGACTTCCTCCCGTTGACGGCGGGGATGGTCATCGCCTCGCTGCTGACCGGGCGCTGGGTGGCAGCGTGGGGGGCCAAGATCCCCATGGCCGTCGGTTGCGTGATCGCCGGTGTGGGAATCTTGCTTACCGACTTGAACATCACCCCGCAGGCAGGGCTGGCCCAAGTTGGCTGGACACTGGCCATTGCCGGCATCGGGTTCGGTATCGCCATCGTCCCCGTGACCTCCTCGGCTCTGTCCTCGGTCCCCAGCGAGCACTCGGGGATGGCCGCGTCGGCGACCAATACCAGTCGAGAGCTGGGGGCGGTGGCCGGGGTGGCCATCCTCGGTTCGATCGTCAACGGACAGTTGACCGTGAACCTGATCAAACGGCTCAACGCCATCGGGATACCCCACTCCTACCAATCACAGGTCATTGCCGCCGTCACGACGGGATCGGTCGGATCACAGGCCAAGAACGCGGCGCACGGGAACGCATCGATCCAGGAGATCATCAACAAGGTGGTTACTGCGGCCTACGGGGCCTTCTCCCACGGTCTCGACCTGTCCCTGCTCGCAGCCGGATCCCTCATGATGCTGTCGGCCATCCTGGCCCTGTTCACCGGCATCTCCCGCCATTCGGGCAGCCACAGGTTCAGAGCCCCGAAAACCGCTCCCAACGACGAGCCCGAACCGGCGACCTCCTAGCTCGGTGGCTCCTGATCGACCGCCGGTAGATTGCTGGGTCGAGGCGATCGGAGGCCCCACCACATGGACATCGAGGAGACACCGCTCCCGGGCATCGGGCTGAAGCACGAGTTCACGGTGGCCAGCGGCCGCCGCATCGGCGTCATCTCCCGGCAGTCGGGGAAGCGAGATCTTCTGATCTATGACCGAGTCGACCCCGACGCCTGCCAAGAGGAGGTCCCGCTCACCGACGAGGAGTCGGATGCGCTGGCCGAGCTGCTCGGCGCACCCCGGATCGTCGAACGCATCGCCCGTCTGCACGACCAGGTCACCGGACTGCTGACCGAGAGCGTGACCATCCCTCCCGGCGCGTCGTGCTCGGGTCGCACCATCGCCGACAGCCTGGTGCGAACCCGCACGGGCGCATCCATCGTGGCCATCATCCGCCACGGTGACATGAACTTGTCCCCCCGGTCCGACTTCGTCATCGAAGACAACGACACCGTGCTGATCATCGGAACACGCGACAGCATCGATCAAGCCATCCAACTTCTCACCGCCGAGTAGCGCGCCATGCACACGGCCACGTTCTTCGTGGAACTGGGTGCCGTCATTCTGTCCCTGGGGGTGCTGGCCCGGCTGGCCGGCATGGTGGGCCTGTCACCGGTTCCCTTCTATCTCCTGGCCGGTCTGGCCTTCGGGAGCGGCGGGCTGATCCCGCTCGTCACCACCCGGGACTTCATCCAGACCGGGGCGCAGATCGGCGTCGTGCTGTTGCTCCTGGTCCTCGGCATCGAGTACTCGGCCCAAGAGCTGATAACCAACCTGCGCACGCACGCCTCGACCGGCGTGATCGACCTGGTGTTGAACTCGGTCCCTGGGATCGTGGCCGGACTGTTGTTGGGTTGGGGGCCGGTGTCGACGCTGGCCCTGGCCGGCGTCACCGCCGTGTCCTCCTCGGGGATCATCTCCAAGGTCATCTCCGACCTGGGCCGACTGGGAAACCGGGAGACTCCGGCCGTGCTGTCCGTGCTGGTCTTCGAGGACCTGGCCATGGCCATCTACCTGCCCGTGCTCACCGGCCTCCTGGCCCAGAAGGCGCTGGGCACCACGGTGCTGTCGGTGGGAGTGGCTCTGGTCGCACTGGCTGTGGTCATGGTGCTGTCGCTGCGGTTCGGATCGGTACTCAGCCGAGCGATCTTCAGCCCCAACAACGAGGTCCTGTTGCTGCAGGTCCTCGGGCTCACCCTGCTCGTGGCCGGCGTGGCCGAGCACCTGGAGATCTCCGCCGGGGTGGGGGCGTTCCTGGTCGGGATCGCCCTCTCGGGCCGGGTGGCCGAGCGCACCCGGCCCATCCTCACCCCGTTGCGGGACATATTCGCCGCCGTGTTCTTCGTCTTCTTCGGCTTGCAGACTGTGCCGTCCAGCCTGGTCAGTTCGTTGGGGCCCGCCGCACTCCTGGGCCTGGCCGGCGTGGCCAGCAAGCTCATCACCGGCTGGGTCGCCGCCCGCAAGGCGGGCGTGGCCGTTCCCGGACGGATTCGGGCGGGAACCAGCCTCATCGCCCGCGGCGAGTTCTCGGTGGTGATCGCCGGACTGGCCCTGGGCTCGGGATTGGAGCCGCGTCTGGGCCCCTTGGCCACGGCCTACGTGATACTCATGGCCGTCATCGGCCCCATCGCCACCCGGGTGGCCGACCCGCTCACCCGTCGCTTCTACCGGCCCAAGGCCGTGCCGCGGTGAAACCCCGACGCGCTATACCCTGACGTTTACGTCAGCGAAAGGAGCAGCGATGTACGACGGGATCATGGCCGAAACCATCAAGATTGCCGGGCACGGTGGCGACGAGATCGCCGCTTACTTCGCCCGACCGCTGGGACCCGGGCCCTACCCGGGAGTGGTGGTCATCCACCACATGCCCGGGTGGGACGAGGCGACCAAGGAGATCGCCCGGAGGTTCGCCACCCACGGGTATTCCGCCATCTGCCCCAACCTCTTCTACCGCGAGGGGCCCGATGCCAGCCCCGATGATGCCGCCGCCGCCTCCCGGGCCGCCGGTGGTGCCCCCGACGAACGGGTGGTGGGTGATGTGGACGGAAGCCGTCGCTTCCTGCTCTCGCTGGTCAACGCCAACGGCAAGGTGGGCGTGATCGGCTACTGCTCCGGGGGCCGCCAGACCTACTTGAGCGCCTGCCGGCTGCCCTTCGACGCCGCCGTCGACTGCTATGGGGCGTTCGTGGTCGGATCATCCCCCGAGGGCTTCCCGGTGAAGATGGAGGCAGTGGTCGGTCTCACCGGCGATCTGTCCTGTCCGCTTCTCGGGCTGTTCGGAGCCGAGGACCAGGCACCGTCGCCCGAGCACGTGGCCGAGATCGAAGCGGCGCTGAAGGAGCACGGCAAGACTTACGAGTTCCACAGCTACGAGGGCGCCGGGCACGGCTTCTTCGCCACCGACCGGACCATGTACCGGCCCGAAGCGGCCACCGACGGCTGGCAGCGGATCTGGACCTGGTTCGACCGCTACCTGGCCTCTTGAGGAGGATCCCATGTGCTCCTATGTCACCGAGAAGACTGACATTGCCGGCAGCGGCAAAGGCCCCGAGGGCTGGTTCCGCCTGAACTCGGCCACCGTGTATTTCGACCATCCCTTCCACGCGCCCTATGAGCACACGCTCAACATCGACTTCGTGGACAACACCGCGGGCCCCGGAGCGAGGGTGGCGGTGGAGCTGAGTGCCGAGTCGGCCCGGGAACTGGTGCGCTGCATCGAGTCCGCCCTGGCCGCGGCGGGGCCGGCGGCGGACGTGGCCTGAACACAACGCCGAGTAGAGCGGCCGTCGGTCAGGCGGTAGCCGGCTCGGACTCTCGAAGGCCTGCCTGGGTCGGGGCCAGTTGGTGCCCGACAAAGTCCTCGATGGCCGCGAACACCCGTTGGCTGGCCTGGGCCCAGGGCATCAGAATGGGGAAGACGTGGAACATGCCCGGCTCTTCCAGGGCGACCACGGGGACGTCGGCCTCTTGCAGGTGCTCGACGAACCGGCGGATCGGGTCCCGGAACATCTCGTCGGCGCCGTAGGCGACCAGCACCGGGGGCCACTGCGTGACGTCCTGTCCGAGAGCGGAGACAGCAGCGGCGCCCGGATTGCGACCGTGGAGGTAGGCGGCAGTGGGAATGTTCCACGGCAGGATGTCGGTCGACGCGTTCTCGGTCACCGACGGCTCGTCGAGCAGCAGGTCCACCTCGGGAGAGAACAGCAGGACCCCGGCGATGGGGACGTGCTTGGTCAGCTCCATGGTGTACAACAGGGTGGAGGCCAATCCTCCGCCGCCCGAGTCACCGGCCAGGAACAAGGTGTCGGGGTCCACTCCGTCGTGGGTCAGACACTCGAGTACCACCACCGCGTCCTCCAAGCCGGCGGGGAAGGGGAACTCGGGCGCCAGCCGGTAGTCGGCCACGAACACCTGGCAGCCGGTGCTCCGGCACAGAGACGAGGTGAAGCTGGCGTACATGCGGGGCGAGGTCCCGATGTACCCACCGCCGTGCAGGTAGAGGATCGTGCCCCGAGGCGTCTTGTTCTTCGGTCGGTACCAGATGCCCGGCACCCCGGCGATCTGGGTGGTCTCGGAGATGACCCCTTTGGCGTGGACCACCGGCGGCATGACCACCCGGCACAGGTCATCCAGCACCACCTCGATCGAACGGAACTCCTCGATGGGGAGGGACGAGGAATAGCCCATGAACGACCTGATGGTCTCGCGGGTGAGCGCCACCACCGTGTTGTGGACCGGGTTGCCCTCACCGGCCAAAGGATCCCGGAACGGCACTCGAACCAGGGCGGTGGCCAACTGTCCGGCCAATCCCACCAAGTCGGTGGCGGTGATGGCCCTCGACGATCGGGCCACGCCCGGGCGGCGTCCCATCACCATTGTGGGCTCCATGCCGCGCTCGGATGGGACATCATCGTGGGCATGGGCGGATCCTACGGGACCATGCCTGCCCACAGCGCGCCGTGATCAGAGCGAATCGAGGACAACCAGGTGGCAGCGCAGGAATTCGAAGACGACGTGCGCCGGGTCCTGGAGCGCCTTCCCTCGGGGACGGTGATGACCTACGGCGAGGTGGCCCTGGAGGCCGGACACCCGGGCGCGGCCCGCGCCGTGGGCACGTTCTTGGCCCGGGGTGCCACCGGTCTGCCGTGGTGGCGTGTGGTGACC
>DASZLD010000133.1:0-51625 GCA_035552655.1 Acidimicrobiales bacterium | reverse complement strand
CACCGACCGAGACGGGGCCTTTCGCTTGGAGGGCCTGTTCACCCCCGATGCCGGGGCCAAGCTGCTGGCCGCGCTGAAGCCCACCAAGACGGTCATCTTCGACGAGGCCAGACGACAGGGCCTCAAAGAGCGTCCCGATGCCTACGAGGCCGACGCGCTGGTCGCTCTCCTCACCGGGGAGCGCCCACCTGCGGCGCCCCAGGCCGGCACCGGCTCCGGCACCGACTCCGGCACCGGCTCCGACACCCCCGACTCCGAGGAACCCGGCCGAGCCGGCTCTGGCCGGGCCGGCTCGGACTGTCGCCCCACTGGCTTTCCCCCGCCAGCCAGCGTCCACCTCCGGGTGGATCTCGCCGCCCTGCGTCGTGGACAGCTCGAAGGCGGCGAGTGCTGTGAGATTCCCGGCGTGGGGCCCGTGCCCATCGAGACGGCCCGATCCGTGCTGGGGGACGCGGTTCTCCGCCTCGTCATCACCAACGGCTCAGACATTGCCACCGTCTCCAACCTGGGCCGGACCATTCGCGCCCCCTTACGCACCGCTCTCATCGAACGGGACCAGACCTGTGTCGTCCCCGGATGCAACGTGAGAGAAGGATTGGAGATCGACCATCGGATCATCCCCGTGGTCGAGGACGGAGAGACCGCCCTCTGGAATCTTGCCCGGTTGTGCCATCACCACCACTACCTCCGCCATCACAAGGGCTTCCGGCTCGAAGGCGGCCCCGGCGACTGGCAGTGGCTCCCACCCGAGAAACCACCTCCCGAAAACCAGGAGGGCTCAGGCGGTGGCGATGACGATCAGCTGTTCAAACTGGAATGAGCCGGCAAGGCCGCTTGCGGCCGCCGCCGGGCCGAACCGGGCTCAGCCCGGATGACCGATCAGGATTGGACGGTATGCACGTCGCTGAGTACTTTCCCGCCGTCGACCAGTGAGAGCTCTCCATCCTCGGGCTCAGGCGAGCCGCAAATCAGCACTGTGGCTGCGATGCGTGTGCGTCCACCGGTCTGACCGGGTGGACCCTCTAAGCTGGCCGGGTCATGTCCGCTGGTGAGATCGCCGTACTCGTTGCCGCTGGCGCCTGCGTCGTGGCGGTAGTCGGTTTGCTCCTCGCCATGGTCGGTCTTCGGCGTCAGGTTCGTCGTCTCGAGGCTGTGGCCGAGGATCTCCGAGTCCAGACAATGCCACTGGTCGTCGAAGCACACCGGGTCGTAGACCAGGCTGCCACCGAGATGGAGCGAGTAGGCGCCGTCCTCGAGTCGACCGAATCGGTAAGCGCCACCGTCGATTCGGCCTCGCGTCTGGCCTATCGGGCATTCGCCAATCCGGTAGTAAAGGTCCTGGCCGTGCGAGCGGGAGCAGCTGGAGGGATGCGGCGCCTCCGCACCGGGTCGGACCAGCACAAGAACGGTCGGAGCTGAGCGGCGATGCCCAAGCGAACCTTTTGGTTGACGGCTGGGGTCGCCCTCGGAGCAGGCTCCACGCTCTGGGCTGAACGCCGCGTTCGCCGCACCATCGAGGAGACGGCGGCAAAGCTGGCTCCGGATGCCCTGGTTGCCGAGGTCGGACGGACAGCTCGCCACGTCGCCGTGTCCACCGGCGACCGATTTCGAGATGCGTATTCCGAGGGACGTGACCGGATGCACCGACGCGAAGAAGAGCTGTGGTCTGACTTGTCCAAACGAGGAGTCGCTCTACCGGCCGACGGAACGGCCATCACGGCCCCGGCGTCCGGCTCCGACTCCACCAATCTCACCGGGGTCACTTCGGGTCGGCCGACCCAGACCAGTGACTCAGAGCGCTCGGTACGGTCCACGAGGGCGACGCGGGCGACGCAGGCCACTCGGGCGATACGGGTGGCCCGGGCGGCGCAACGGAGGACCACGAAGGTGGCACGACGGCGACCGGCCGAGCGCAGCGCGAAATCGCCCTCCCACCTGGGCAACTAAACTTTCCCGTCGTGACCTCCGGCTCGGCGATGGACGCCAACCAGCTTCGTAACTCCTTCACCCGCTTCTTCACCGACCGCGGTCACACAGCCGTCGGGTCGGCCAGCCTGATTCCCCATGACCCTACGGTGCTGTTCACCATTGCCGGCATGGTGCCCTTCAAGCCCTTTTTCGTCGGTGACGAGCCCGCTCCGTGGTCACGTGCCACCTCGGTGCAGAAGTGCTTCCGCACCGTTGACATCGACATCGTGGGCACGACCCAGCGCCATTGCACCTTCTTCGAGATGCTGGGCAACTTCAGCTTCGGTGACTACTTCAAGGCGGAAGCCATCCCCTTCGCCTGGGAACTGGTAACCGCAGTCCTGGGCATCGACGGCGACCGCCTGTGGGTGACTGTCCATGAGAGCGACGATGAAGCCGAGCAGATTTGGGCCGACGCCGTCGGCGTGCCTCACGATCGCATCCAGCGGCTGGGGGATGACAACTTCTGGCGGATGGGCGATACGGGTCCGTGCGGCCCGAGCTCGGAGATCTTCTTCGACAAGGGGGAGATCTATGGCGCGGCCGGAGGGCCGGCTCAGGGAGGCGAGGAGCGCTTCGTCGAGCTGTGGAACCTGGTGTTCATGCAGCTGAACCAGCTGGCCGACGGCTCCACCGAGAAGCTGCCCCATCCCAGCATCGATACCGGCGCCGGGCTCGAGCGGATCCTGCCCATCATCCAGGGTGTCGACTCCATCTTCGACACCGACCTGTTCGTGCCCATGATCGACGCGGCCCAGTCGATCACCGGCCGTAGCTACGGCGCTGACGAGCATGAGGACGTCGGCCTCCGGATTCTGGCTGATCACGGTCGGGCCATGTCCATGCTCGTTGCCGATGGGGTGCTGCCCTCCAACGAGGGGCGCGGTTACGTCTTGCGCCGCATCATCCGCCGCGCCGTCCGTCGGGCTCGGCAGCTGGGCGTGAGCGATGCGTTCACACCCCGATTGGTCGATGCCGCGGTGGGCATCCTGGGTGCCGCCTATCCCAAGCTGGCCGAGAACCATCGCCTGGTCACCGATGTGGTCGGCCGGGAAGAGGAGGGCTTCCTCCGCACCCTGGCGGCCGGCTCGGCCATCCTCGATGAGCAGCTGGCCTCGGGAGCGGTCACCCTCCCCGGTGACGTGGCCTTCCGCTTGCACGACACCTACGGGTTCCCAGTGGAGCTGACCGTCGAGATGGCGGAGGAGGCAGGGGTCACCGTCGATCTAGCCGGGTTCGAGGAGGCCATGGACCAGCAGCGTCGCTTGGCTCGAGCCGCAGCTCGCGCTGGTCGGGTCGACGCCGGTGAGTCTGCCTATCGCGCCGTGCTCGAT
This sequence comes from Acidimicrobiales bacterium, assembly GCA_035552655.1. Lineage (GTDB taxonomy): Bacteria > Actinomycetota > Acidimicrobiia > Acidimicrobiales > RAAP-2 > DASXMT01. The sequence continues at coordinate 48,323 of DASZLD010000133.1, read as the reverse complement.
GCCGAGGGACAGACCCTGTTCGTCGGCAATTCCCCCGATGGCTACTCCACGCCGGCCCGGGTCGTCGCCGTACTGGCCGATCCCGACCCGGAGCACGCCGGGCAAGCAGAGATCTTCTTGGACCGGACCCCGTTCTACGCCGAGGGCGGCGGACAGATGGGTGACACGGGGACGATCGTCACCGAAACAGGCACTGCCCTGGTCTATGACACGGTGACCGCTGTGCCCGGCCTTTCGGCCCACCGGGCCACCGTCACCGGCGAGATCTTTGCCGGCCAGGAGGCCCTGGCCACCATCGATCCCGTTCGCCGCGACTCGCTGCGCCGCAACCACACGGCCACCCACCTCTTGCACGCGGGCTTGCGCACGGTGCTGGGAGACCATGTCCGTCAGCAGAGCTCCCTCGTCGCGCCGGACCATCTGCGATTCGACTTCAGCCACAATGCCCCCGTACGACCCGAAGAGCTGGCCGCGGTGGCCTCGATGGCCAACATGGACGTCCTCAGCGACGCGCCGGTGACCGTGATCGAGACGTCGATGGCCGAGGCTGAGGCCATGGGGGCGCTGGCGTTCTTCGGTGATAAATACGGGGAGCGGGTGCGGGTGGTGCGCGCCGGCGAGCACTCAACCGAGCTTTGCGGGGGCACCCATGTCGCCGCCTTGGGGATGATCGGGCCTATCACCATTGTCTCCGAGTCCTCGATCGGGTCGAACAAGCGGCGAATCGAGGCGCTCTCCGGAACCGCCTCGCTCCAGCGCAGCGTGGAGCGCGACAGCGTCCTGGCCGAGGCCGCAGCGTTGTTGCGGACCGAGCCCGAGAGCGTCCCCGAGGCCATCGAGCGCTTGGTGGAACGGCAGCGGGCGGCGGACAGGGCCCTGGAGCAGGCACAGAGCAAGGACCTGGCGGCCGAGGCGGCCAAACTGGTGGCTAGCGCCGCCGACGGCGTGGTGGTGGCCCGACGCGACGGTCTCAGCCCCGACCTGCTCCGTGAACTGGCCCTGAACGCCCGGAAGTCGGGTCAACTGCGTGCCGTGGTGCTCGGCGGAAGCCCGGATGGCAGCCGCGCCTCGGTCGTGGCCGCGGCCGATGTCTCTGACGGCGTCAACGCTGGCGACCTGGTGAAGCGGGTGGCGACACTGGTTGGCGGCGGAGGCGGCGGCTCGCCCGAAGTGGCAGTGGCCGGCGGCAAGGATGTGGCTGGAATCGACAATGCCCTCGATGAGGCCCGCCGAGCCCTCACGGGTGGGTGACCGGGAGCGCACGGTGATGGCCACACCAGCACTGGGAGATGAGGATCGTGCTGGCAGCCAGAACGGTCAAGATGGTCCCAACAGCCAACTCAGTCCAAACAGCCAGAACAGCCAAGACAGTCCGAACAGCCAGAACAGCCAAGACAGTCCGAACAGCCAAGACAGTCCGAACAGCCACGACAGCCTGAACAGCCGACCCATTCGAGGTGCGGTGCGGGCTGTGGGACTGGACCTGGGATCCCGCCGGATCGGCGTGGCGGTGAGCGACTCTGCGGGGACCCTGGCATCGCCGCGGACGACGGTGCTGCGCACCAAGGATGTCGCCGCCGATCATCGAGCGCTGGTTTCCCTGGTGGTCGAGGCTGAAGCCGGTGTAGTGGTGATCGGCCTACCGTTGTCCCTTCGGGGCGACAAGGGGGCTGCGGCCAAGGCGGCCGAGGCGGAGGCAGCCACCCTGGTCGAGCTGCTCGAGCCAGAGGGGGTCGAGGTGGAACTGTTCGACGAGCGATTGACCACCGTCAGCGCACACGCAGCACTGGCAGAGACAGGGAAGTCATCACGCCAGCGGCGTTCGGTGGTCGACCAAAGCGCAGCCGCCGTGCTGCTGCAGGCGTGGCTCGACGGCCGTCGGTCCTCCGGGCGAGATCGTTGACAGAGGGGGACCGACCACCTCGTTACGGCGGTGACGCCCAGCTCGCGCCCAACACGTCCAACCCCGACGAGCAGGCTGCAACACAGGGTGTCCGCTCGGCCGTCGGCCGCCATCCGTGGCGGACTCTGGCCTTGTCGGTGGCGGTCATCATCGTCGTCATCGGCGGGGCCGGTGTCCTGTGGATCGATCATCAAGGGAACACGGGAGTGCCCGGAGGTCCCAAGGTGATCGTCCACGTTCACCAGGGTGAGGACACGGCCGCAGTGGCGACGAAGCTCCAGCGGGACAAGGTTGTGGGGAACGCCCTGGCTCTCCAGGCCTGGTTGCTCCTGCACGGAGCGCCGAGCATCGGAACCGGCAACTACGTGTTCCACCAACACGAGAGCTTCGCCTCGGTCAAGAGCGACCTGGAGGCTGGACCGAACGTTCTATTGCTCCAGCTGCCTCCGGGCTCGTCAGTCGAGCAGGTGAGCCAGCAGGTGGCCCAGCTCCCCGGCCACGACGGAACTGCATTCCTGGCCCTGGCCACGGGTGGTACTTTGCGCTCGCCGTGGTCTCCCGCCGGCTCGACCAACCTCGACGGGCTGCTGGGTGCGGGCACCTACCAAGTCATGCCCGGCGAGACGGATACGCAGCTGTTGATCCAGATGATCGAGCGATTCAACCAGATGGCCAAGTCAGTCGGGCTGGCCGCCAGTGAGCAGAAGGTGGGCAGAACGCCCTACGAGGTGATCACGGTGGCTTCGATCGTGCAGAAAGAAGCGGGTATCGCCAAGAACATGGCCCCGGTTTCCCGGGTCATCTACAACCGCCTGGCCGCCGGGATTCCGCTGCAGTCGGACGCCACGTTGCGCTACTCCGAGCATCGCAACGGGGGAGCGGTAACCCCACAGGACGAGCAACAGTCGACTGCCTACAACACGTTCACCAACAAGGGCCTTACCCCCACCCCGATCTGCTCCCCATCGGCCGTCGCTTTGAGGGCCGCTCTGAGCCCAGCGCAGGGGTCCTGGCGCTACTACGTCGTGACCGGGAAGGATGGCACCGAGTCCTTCGCCACCACTGAGGTCCAGAACCGGGCCGACCAGGCGTTGGCCCGACAACGGGGACTTCAGTAGGCCCTCGGATCTCCCATGCCACCCATGCCACCCACCCCTGAACCCATCCGAGTGTCGGCCGCCACCACCGTCGTTGGCGTCATCGGTGATCCTGTCGGTCACTCGCTCTCGCCGCTCTTGCACAACACCGCCTTCGTCGAGATGGGCTTGGACTGGGTGTCGGTCGGCTTCCCCGTGGTCGCCGGCCAAGCCCAGACCGCCCTGGCCGGGATGCGCGCCCTAGGTATCGCCGGGCTGTCGGTGACCATGCCCCACAAGGAGGCAGTTGCCGCCATGGTGGACCGAACCAATCCGGTGGCCGCCCGGTTGGACGCCGTCAACTGCGTCACCCTGGCCTCGGGTGAGCTGGTGGGTAGCAACACGGACGGTGAAGGGTTCGTGGCCGCGCTACGTCATGGCGACGGGTTTGAGCCCCGAGGCAAGAAGTGCCTGGTCATCGGAGCTGGAGGCGCAGCCCGGGCCGTCATCCTGGCTCTGGCCGAGGCCGGTGCGGCCGAGGTGATCGTGGTGAACCGGACCGAGAGCAGGGCAACCATGGCTGCCGCTCTGGCCGGTGCGGTCGGGCGGGTGGGTCGCGTCGAGGAGGCGGAGACGGCCGACCTGGTGGTCAACGCCACGCCGGCCGGGATGGGCCAACCCCAGGGGCAAGGTGCCGGAGCCGAGCCTCAGATTGGTCCTGGGGCCGGTCTGTTCCCCTTGGATGTCAAGTACCTGGTGGCCGGTCAGGTGGTGGTGGACCTCGTGTACCACCCGGCGGTCACACCCTGGCTCCTTGCCGCTCGAGAGCGGGGGGCGGTGACCCACAACGGGCTGGGCATGCTCGTCCACCAAGCCGCTGTGCAGCTACGCTCCTGGACTGGTGAGGAACCGCCCGTGACGGCGATGTGGCAGGCGGCGACGTCTGCTCTCGCCGCCCGCTGAACCCCCGATAACCTGGGCTCCCGGAGCAGCTTGGTGAACTACGTCCCCATACACGCAACGCGCCGGTCCCGCCAGGCCCATCTGGTGACGGCGCGCATCGACGTGCTCCTGGCCTGCACAGCTGTGCTCCTGAGCATCATCGGTGTCGTGATGGTGTACTCAGCCACCAGGTCGCAGCTGATCCTGCACGGCGACGATCCCCGGTACTACCTGAAGCGCCAGTTGCTTTTCATGATCATCGGTGTGGTGGTCATGGTGGTCATGACGTTGTTCGACTACCGACGGCTGGAACACGTCAGCACACTTATCTACCTGGGCACGCTCTTCCTACTGGTGGCCGTCCTGGCTGTCGGCTCGACCGCCCTGGGTGCGCAGCGGTGGTTCCCCATCGGGCCCTTCCAGCTCCAACCGTCCGAATTCGCCACGCTGGCCGTCATCATTACCTTTGCCACCTACTGCGCCCGAAGACCCGAAGGCCTGGTGTTCAAGGACATGGTGCGCCTGGTGCTCATGGCCGGGATTCCGATCGTGATCATCATCAAGCAGCCTGACCTCGGGACCGGCATCGTGATGAGCATGATCCTGCTGGTGATGCTGGGCGCGGCCGGTCTCCCCGGGCGGTACCTCCTGTTGCTGGTGGTGGGATTGGTCGTCCTGGTCCTGGTCACCCTGCAGGTCGGCTTGCTGCAGCATTACCAGATCGAGCGCCTGACCAGCTTCATCTCGCCCAACAAGGCCAGCACCCAGGCCACCTATAACGTGACCCAGGCCAAGAACGCCATCGGGGCCGGAGGTTGGTTCGGCACCGGTCTGTTCAAGGGGGCCCAGACCAACCTGGCCTATGTGCCCTCCCAACAGACCGACTTCATCTTCTCGGCCGTGGGGGAGCAGCTGGGCTTCGTGGGCACGGCGGCCATTCTGGGCCTGTTCGGCCTGGTGGCCTGGCGGATCCTGCGCACGGCCCAGTTGGCCCGGGACAACTACGGGCGGCTTCTCTGCACCGGGGTGTTCACCCTGATCGTGTTCTCGGTGTTCGAGAATGTGGGCATGAACATGGGGATCATGCCCGTTGCCGGTATCCCCCTTCCGTTCCTCAGTTACGGGGGTTCCGCCATCGTCGGCTTCTTTGCCGCCGTCGGTCTGGTTCTGAACGTCCATATGCGGAGCGTTCGTTGACCAACGAACCGGCCATGCCGGCGCCTGAGTTCCGCATGGCCATCGTGGGCGACGTCAACATCACGCTGCCGTCCCAGTTCCCCACGGTGGTCCTGCGTGAGACCGAGGCACCTCGCCGGCAGCTCTCCTTCGCCGTGGGCATGCAGGATGGGGTGGGGCTGTCCCACGCCCTCCGTCGGATGCCCACGCCACGGCCGCTGACCCACGAGCTGATTACCGATGTGTTGAGCGGCTTCGACATCGATGTGGTCGCCATCCGCCTGGTCGGCCGCCAGGGCAAGACGTATTTCGCCGAGCTCGACCTCCGCGGCCGGACAGGGCGGAACGTGTACTCGTGCCGACCGACCGATGCGCTGGCTATCGCCCTCCACCAGGCCGTCCCCGTCCCCATCCTGATCGACTCCCGGTTGTTCGAGCAGGAAGGGGACGTGGCGCCATGGTCGCCACCCGCTCCGGCTGCTGATCCGCCCACCACGGAGGTCGATCCGCCCACCACGGAGGTCGATCCGCCGGCAGCGGAACTCACCGCCGATGCGGCCGAGGAGGATGCGGGCCAGGGTCACTCGACGGTGCCAACCACCGAAGGTCCCACATCGGTGGCCACGGCGGGCGCCGAAGGGGTGGGAGGAACCTAAGGCCGATGGCCAGCTAGGCCTCGATCTCCTCGCCGGACTGAACCGCCGCGTCCACCACCCGGTTCCCTTCGTCCGAGACCCGCATCAGCAGGGCGATCAGGATGTAGTTGGCGATCAGCGCCGAGCCTCCGTAGGAGACGAACGGGAGGGTGATCCCGGTCAGAGGCAGGAGGCGGGTCACCCCGGCGATGATGAAGAATGCCTGGAAGCCGATGATGATGGTCAGCCCGGTCGCGGTCAGCTTGGCGAACTCGGACCGTGCCGCCTGGGCGATACGCAGCCCGGCTCCGACCAGCATCAAAAAGGCCACCACGACCATCGTGGCACCGAGGAGCCCCATCTCTTCGCCGAGAACCGAGAAGATGAAGTCGGAGTTGGAATTGGGGATCGAATAGGCCCCCGACCCTAAGCCGAGTCCCGTCCCCCCGATACCCCCATTTCCAAGGGCGAACCAGGACTGGCGGAGTTGACCCCCTGGATCGTTCGGAAGAATCTTCCAGGGGTCGAGCCATATCTCTACCCGAATGTGGGTCTGGCTGAGGAACTTGCCAGCCAGGAACGCCCCGATGCCGAAAGCAACGATGCCCAGGACCAGGTATCCGGTCCGGCCTGTGGTGACCCACAGCAACCCGATGAAGAGGGTGAACAGCAGGGCGGAAAAGCCGATGTCGTGCTCCAAGCTCATCACGCCGATGGCGAAGACCCAGGCAGCGGCGATCGGCACCAGCGGTCGTGGGTCGAGAACCAATCGACCTCCGACTCGAGCGGTCGGTGTGCTGAGAATCTCTCGCTTCTCCACGAAGTAGGAGGCGAAGAAGATGCACAGCAAGATCTTCGCCAGCTCGATCGGTTGCAGCTCCAGCGACCCGATCCCGACCCACAGCCTGGCCCCCTGGATGTTTTTCCCGATTACCGGCAATAACGGCGCGAGCAGCAATAGGACGGCGAGGAGCAACAGTAGGTAGCGGTAGCGGTCGAGATCCCGCGACCGACGGACGAAGAACAACGTGAGCACGTAGGCACCGACCCCGATGGCCGTCCACAGTGCCTGGATCGGGGCATAGTTGTGGGCCAGTGCCAGATCGATCCGGAGGATCATCACGTAGCCGATGCCGTTGAGGAGGAAGGCCAGGGGCAGCACTACCGGGTTGGCATCGGGCGCCAGGTAGCGATTGGCGATGTGTCCTACCACTCCCAGCGCGAACATGGCCGCGAGCAATGGGCCTACGTCGGCAGGGATCTTGTTGGTGTTGCCCACGATCATCAATACGTAGGCAGCCAGAATGATCACCGCGGCGGCGGCCATAAGGCCCAGTTCCGTGCGCCGCCGCGGCTTGGGCCCGCGGGGACGACGAAGGGGGGCAGGCGTGCGTATATGACTCAGGACGGACACTGCGGGGGAGCCTACTGGGGCTCTCTGGGGCAACGTGGGAGGCAGCCTGAGAGGTTGCCAGGCACCCTCGGGAGGCCCAGCGCCGTACCCGGGGGCCGCTGGCGTCTCGGGCGATACCATGCTGGTCGTATGAGGCCCGACGCCAGACCGAGGGTTCGACCGCCGTTGAGAGCGTTGTCGGAGTGACGACCACAGAGGATCCCGCGAGCGCCGCAGCGCCGACCTCCAGCGCGGCCCACCCAGGGGCCAGGAGATCCCACCCAGAAGCCGGGTTGCCTCCTGACCGATTCCTCAACCGGGAACTCTCCTGGCTTGAATTCGGCGCACGGCTCTTGGAGCTGGCCGAGGACGACAGCCTCCCGCTGTTCGAGCGGGTGAAGTTCCTGGCTATCTTCGCCGACGGCCTCGATGAGTTCTTCCAGGTCCGGGTGGCAGGATTAGAGGACCAGGTAGCGGCGGGCCTGCGAACCCGGTCGGCCGATGGCATGCGGCCACTCGAACAGCTCGATGCCATCACGGCCCGTGTGACCGACCTGGTCGATCGCCAGAGCCACATATTTCTGGATCGAGTGGTTCCCCTCTTGGCCGAAGCCGGGGTGGTCCTGTCCGACTGGCACACGCTGGACGAGGACGACCGCACCTACCTGGTCGATGTCTTTCACCAACAGATCTTTCCCGTGCTCACCCCCCTTGCCGTCGACCCGGGCCACCCCTTCCCTTACATCTCCAACCTGTCACTGAACCTGGTGGTGCGGGTGGTCGATCCGGTCTCCAGCGAGAGCCGGATTGCCCGGGTCAAGGTCCCTCCGCTGCTCCCTCGCTTCGTGGTGATGCCCGACGGCGAGCGGTTCGTGCCCTTGGAGCAGGTGATCGCCGCCCACCTGGACATGCTCTTCCCGGCCATGACCATCGGGGAGCACTACGCCTTTCGGGTGACCAGGAATGCCGACCTGTCGGTAGGGCAGGACGAAGCCGGTGATCTTCTGGCCGCGGTGGAGCTCGAGCTGCAGCGCCGGCGGTTCGGCGAAGCGGTCCGGCTCGAGATCGCGGCCGACGCCACGCCGGCCATTCGGGAGCTCCTGGTGTCAGAAGTCGACGTGCCGCCCGAGAGCGTGTACGCCGTCGACGGCCCCATCGATCTCAGCGGGTTGTGGGCCGTGGCCGGGCTCGATCGCCCCGATCTGTCCGTCGAGCCGTGGATCCCCATTACCGCTCCGCCGCTGGCCTCACCCCCAATCTCCGCTCCAGTCCCGGCGCCCACAGGATCACCGGCGGCGGCACCTACGGGATCACTGGGCACGACTTCTACCGGAGCACTGAGCGCGGCACCCACTGGAGCGCTGAACGCCGCACCCGGCCTCGGGGCCGGCGGTGCCGTCGACATCTTCGCCGTCCTCCGGGAGCAGGACGTCCTGGTTCACCATCCCTACGATTCGTTCACCACGTCCATCGAGGCGTTCATCGGACAGGCTGCCGATGATCCGGACGTGCTGGCCATCAAACAGACGCTGTACCGGACTTCGGGCGACAGCCCGATCGTGGCTTCGCTCATCCGCGCCTCCCGATCGGGAAAGCAAGTAGCGGCGCTGGTGGAGCTGCAAGCCCGCTTCGACGAACAGGCCAACATCGCGTGGGCCCGAGCGCTCGAAGAAGCCGGTGTGCACGTCGTCTACGGCCTCGCCGGGCTGAAGACCCACTCGAAGACGGCGCTGGTGGCCCGTCGTGAGGATGAGGGCGTCCGGCGCTACTGCCACATCGGCACCGGCAACTACAACTCCCGAACGGCGCTGAACTACGAGGACCTGGGCCTTCTGACCTCGAACGACGACATCGCCATCGATGTGGGCAACATGTTCAACTATCTGACCGGGTTCAGCCGGCCGACCGCCTATCAGAACCTGGTGGTGGCACCGGTATCACTACGGAGCCAGCTGATGGAGTGGATCGACCGCGAGGCGCTCGCCGGGCCTGAGGGTCGGATCATCCTGAAAGCCAACGGGCTCACCGATCCGGCCGTGATCGACCGCCTCTACAGCGCATCGGCAGCTGGAGCGTCCATCGACTTGATCATTCGTGGTCGCTGCTGCCTCCGACCGGGCGTACCGGGGCTGTCGGAGAACATCCGGGTTCGTTCCATCGTGGGGCGATTCCTGGAGCACTCCCGCATCTACCGGTTCGGGGGGATCGGGGATCGGCCCCTGCTAATCACACTGGGGTCGGCGGACCTGATGGAGCGCAATCTGGATCGGCGCATCGAGGCCATGGTGCCCATCGAGGCACCTGACCTCCAGCAACGACTGGTGGCTCTGTTGGACCTCGCCCTCTTGGACGACGCCAACACCTGGACCCTGCAGGGCGACGGCAACTGGACCCGGGTGCCGTTGGGGATCGGGGTGAGCCTTCAGGACAGCTTGCGACAGGACGCCCTGAGCAGGGCGGAGGCGCGGACGGAGGCGGCAGCCACTATCCCACCGCGCCCGCGGACGGAGGAGCGTCGTTTCCGCTGGTATTCCCCCCGCCACTGGAGACGTCTGTTTGTGGGCCGAAGGCATCCTTCTTCTCGGACCTGATCTTCTCGGATCTTCTCCGGAATCGGTGGACATGGCCCCCGGCTGTCGATGCCCCAGTCTCCGCCTCAGGTGGTTCCTCCACCGGCGACTCGCCACTCACCATTGACCCCTCGCCGTCTGACGACTCCTCACCGTCTGACGACCCTTTTTCGTTCGACGATTCGATCTCGTGCGGCGACACCACATTGTTCGCCCGGTCCTGCTCAGAAGGGGTCGCTTCGTCACTGTCCGGTACCTTTCCTGGTGCCTCAGGCGGGCCGGGCTGCGGACTGGCATGAACCGGACTGGCGTCAGCCGCACTGGCGTCAGCCGCACTGGCGTCAGCCGCACTGGCGTCAGCCGTACTGTCAAGAGCCGCACTGTCATGAGCCGGACCGGTGCGCATCAGACTCGATGGGTCGCCATCGCTCTCGTCCTCCACGCCGAGCGCCCCCCGCCGGCGTTGGTACCGGTCCAGGAAGAAGAGATGCAGTCGACGGTAGAGATTCCCGCGTTCGAACTCCAGTGACCCATAGGCAATACCGCCAATGGGAATGGGGAGCCAGAAGTTGATGGCGCGATAGGCGAGCACACCCGAGAGGGCCTGTCCGGGGGTGGGTCCGAACCCGGTGATCATCGACACCAGGACGAACTCGACCACACCGAGGCCCCCTGGCGTGATGGGGATGGCGGCCAGGATGTTGGCCAGCCCATAGGCAACCAACAGGTCGATGGGGGAGATGAAATGGCTGAAGGCGGCGACGAAGACCCAGAGAGAGGCGGCGTCGAGCAGCCAGTTGATGGTGGCCCAGGTCACGGCTCTGATCAGCAGTGGGCGGTCCTCCAGCAGCACGGCGAATCGCTCGGCCAGCCGCTGGACCGTGGCTGCCGTCTTGTCGGGATCGAGGAACCGGATTCGGCCGGAGATCCTCCTGACCACCTTGGCCGCCCGCTCCTGGCCCCTGGTCAGGAGGTAGAAGAGGCCCCCGAAGGCGCCCAACAGGATCACCCCGATGGCCGCCGCCACCACCACCAGGATCGTGCCCGACTGGCCCCCGCCGTGGCTGGTCGGAGCGTGGAAGCCGTGGACCAACACGAATCCCACCAGGGCCAGCCAGAAGAGGACGTTCAAGACGACGGCCGACCCGATCCCCTGGGTGCCGAGAGCGAAGGCGGTGTCTGACCCGCTGACACCGGACTGGGTCAGCAGCCGGTACCCGAGTGCGGCTCCCGGGGCCGTGCCTCCGGGGGAGACGTGGCTGAGCGACAACGTGGACATGTTGATGCGGAACAGGCGCAGACGACGCGGCCCATCTTTCGGAAGCACAGCGTGGGTCAGCTGCGTGTACGCAGCCAGCGCCCCGATCTCCAGCACGGTGCCCAGGATGAGGTAGAGGGGGTGGATGTGGCCGAGGGCGGTCAGGTCCTCCCGGTGGCTGGCCAGGAGGGGAATGGCGAGGTAGAAGACAAAAAGGAAGGCCAGGACGAGGCCGACAGACCAGCGGACCTCCTTGCGCACGAATGGGCCCCGGTGCCACCAACGACGTCGCGGAGTTTCAGCGTTCTCAGCGACCATTGGCTTCATGTTGGCACGCCCGTACCAGGTCGACCTGCCATGCTGAGGCGATGAGCGAGGGGTCGAGTAACGGTCGAGAGGTGGACCAAGCCGATACCACTCCCTCGAAAGTACAGGAGGTCACCGCTCCAGCCACCAGGGTCCGGATCGAAGATTCGCACGAGGACCCCGGCCCCGACGCCCCCCGTCGCGATCGCCTGTTTGCCGCCTTCGCCAACAAAGGTGTCCCCCTCCGCACCATTCTGACGATCGATGCGGTCGTCATCGTGACCTGGGTGCTCTATCGGCTCATCGGTCGCTTGCGCGAGGTGATCCTCTGGATCCTCATTGCCGCCTTCATCTCGTTGGTGTTGAACCCGGCAGTGGTAGCCCTACAGCGATGGCGCTTGAAGCGGGTCGCCGCCGTGGCTCTCGTCTTCGTCGCCGCCGTGCTGGCTTTCACCGGGTTGCTCGTCCTCTTTGGATACCCGCTCATCAACTCGCTCACCCACTTCGCCGAACAGCTCCCACACATGATCAGCGAGCTGAAGAAGGGCCACGGCACCCTCGCCCATCTTCTCGATCGGGTCCACCTGCTCAGCTGGGTACAGAAGAACGCGCCCAAGATCCAGACGGCGGCACAGAATCTGGGGAAACCGGCCCTCAGTGTGGGTACCAACCTGGGTAAGGCCGTCTTCTCGACCATCCTGGCTCTGACCACCATTGGGTTCCTCTCGTTGTTCATGCTCATCGAGGCGCCGGCCATTCGCCGCGGCTTCCTGGGATCGCTCGCTCCGAAGCGTCGAGACAGGGTTGAGCAGGTAGCCAGCACCGTGTCCAAGTCGGTGACCAACTATGTGCTGGGAAACATCGCCCTGTCGCTCATCTTCGGCCTGGTGATATTCGTAACCCTGGTCATCCTGGGGGTGCCCTTTGCCCTCCTCCTGGGGCTGTGGGTCGGCCTCGTTGCCATGATTCCCCTGGTCGGCGGGCTGATCGCCGGGGTTCCCACCGTGCTCATCGCCCTGTTGCACTCCCCGTTCGCCGCGGTGGTGGCCCTGATCGTCTTCGTGACCTTCCAGCTGATCGAGAACCACTTCCTCTACCCGATCGTCATGAGCAGGACGGTCCGCATGAACCCCCTGTGGGTGCTGCTCTCGGTTCTGGTGGGGGCCAACCTGGGCGGCGTGTTCGGTTCGGCCCTCGGCGCTCTGGCCGGCGCCCTGGTGGCCATCCCGGTCGGCGGTGCGATCCAGGTCGTGTTCCGAGAGATCTGGCAGCACACCCGGGGGTCCCCACCGGAGGCCTCAGAAGCATCAGAGGCATCAGAAGGGTCGGAGGGCCCAGAGCGGCCGCACGAGGGTGCCAACTCGGGGGCCCCAGTGGTTCGCGCCACAGATGCACCCGACCCCGTCCCGTAAGCTGCCCCCCGTGCGCGTGCTCGTGGTCCTTCCCACGTACAACGAATCAGAGAATATCGACCGGGTGCTTCGACGCATCCGCGGTGCCCTTCCTGACGCCACCATTCTGGTCGTTGACGACGGAAGCCCTGATGGAACGGCAAAACTGGCCGAATCGACGGGGACGGACATCGGTGGCGTCGAGGTTCTCCGCCGTAACCAGAAGTCGGGCCTGGGCAGTGCCTATCGTGCCGGTTTCCGTTGGGGGCTGGATCGCCAGTACGAGGCCTGCATCGAGATGGATGCCGATCTCTCCCATGACCCCGACGCCCTCCCGGCGCTGGTCGCCCCTCTGTCCAACGGCTACGAGTTGGCTGTCGGGTCGCGCTACGTGCCCGGCGGTTCCATTCCGAACTGGGCCTGGCACCGACGGCTGGTGTCCCGGGGCGGCAACGTCTACGCCCAGGCGCTCTTGGGGCTGGGGGTGAACGATTCCACGTCGGGCTTTCGGGCCTATTCCTCATCGGTGCTGAGCCGGATCGATCTCGATGCCATCCGGGCCGACGGTTATGGGTTCCAGATCGAGATGACCTACCAGGCCAAGCGGGCCGGTGCCTCCATTGTCGAGGTACCCATACGGTTCGTCGACCGGGTGGAAGGGGAGTCCAAGATGTCGACCTACATCGTGGTCGAGGCATTCGGACTGGTGACCTGGTGGGGCCTGCTCAGGGCGGTCAGGTCCCTCCGAAAGAAGGGGCAGCCGGCCGAGGTTCCTGCCTGAGGGTTGCCCGGCCTCCGGCATGAGGGCTGGCCGGGCTCCGGCCTGAGGGTTGGCCGGGCTCCGGCCTGAGGGCTGGCCGGGCTCCGGCCTGAGGGTTGCCCGGCCTCCGGCGTCTGCAAGCATGGAGCAATGAGAACGTCGGGGCGAGTCCTAGTGGTGGACGACGAGCCGTACATCACTGACGTATTGGCTGCTGCCCTCCGGTTCGAGGGATTCGACATCGAAGTGGCGGCGACAGGGGCCCAGGCACTGTCCATGGCCCTACCCGGTGGTTTCGACATCATCGTGCTCGACGTCATGCTGCCCGATCTCGAAGGGATCGAGGTGTGCCACCAGCTTCGGGCTGCGGGCACCGGCACCCCCGTCCTGTTCCTCACCGCTCGGGACACGTCCGGGGACAAGCTGGCCGGGTTGGCCGTCGGCGACGACTACGTGACCAAGCCGTTCAGCATCGACGAGCTGGTGGCCCGGATTCGGGCCGTGCTCCGCCGAACCATGCCCGACGGCTCCGACGTGGACGGACGCCTCCGGTTTGCCGACCTGGTGATGGACGACGAGACCCACGAGGTCTGGCGGGCCAACGAGCTGATCGAGCTCACGGCCACCGAGTTCAACCTCTTGCGCTACCTCCTAGTCAACGCCCGGCGCGTCGTATCCAAGTCGGAGATCCTCACTGCCGTGTGGGATTACGACTTCGAGGGCGACGCCAACATCGTCGAGACGTACATCAGCTACCTGCGTAAGAAGATCGATCGCTTCGATCCGCCCCTGGTGCACACCATCAGGCGAGTGGGCTACAGCTTGCGAGAGCCCCCCTCATGATCGTGGAGCCTCATTGCCGGGAGACCCGGCAATGAGGATCAGGCGGCGGTTGATCGCCATCATGGTCGTCCTGGTGGCCTTGGGCCTGGTCGCCGTGGACGTGGTCACCTACAGCTCGTTGCACTCCTCGCTCTACGGCAGGACCGATGACCAGCTCAGCGTGGCCCAGGACCAGGTGGACTCGGCGTACCTGCACGACCAGTCCCGCGGCGTGCCCCTGAGCGCGACAGTCGTCGGCCGCATCGTCAGCCCCGAGGTGTACGTGGAGATATTGGACAAGACCGGGAAACCCGTCTTGACCCGGCCTTCGGGGAGCAAGCTCTACCAGGATCCGCCGCCGAAGCTTCCGGCCACGCTCCCGGTGCGCCCCCCGTTCACCCGCAATGAGCTGGCCCACGGGACCTACCGTCCGAACTCGGCGTCGGTCAACGTCCCCTCGTTGGCGTCCTCGTCGCAGCCCAACGCCGAGTACCGGCTGCAGGCATCAGCGCTTCCCGGTGGGACCCTGGTGGTGGCCGCCCGGCTCGACGCGGTCAACGCCACGCTCAGTTCGCTCCTGCACGTCGAGCTGGCCGTCTCCGCCGGTGTGGTCGTGGCTCTCTTGATCATGTTGACCCTGCTGATCAGCCGCGGACTCCGGCCCCTGGAGGACATGACGGAGGAGGCCGGCGCCATCGCCGCAGGCGACCTGACCCGGCGGGTGCAGCCGGCTGACGACAAGAGCGAGATCGGCCGGCTGGGCAAGGCGTTGAACGGCATGTTGGCTCAGATCGAGCTGGCCTTCGACAAACAGCGGAGCTCGGAAGACCGACTCCGACGCTTCCTCAGCGACGCTTCGCACGAATTGCGGACGCCACTGACGTCGATCCGCGGCTATGCCGAACTGCTCCGCAAGGATGCCCTCGAGGATGACGAGGCCAGGGAACGGGCCCTGGCCAGGATCGAGAGTGAGGCGGCCCGGATGGGCATGCTGGTCGAGGACCTGCTGGTCCTGGCCCGGATGGGCGAGAGCCCCGTCCCCGAGACACGTCCGGTCGATCTGTCCGCCATCGTCACCGACGCGGTGGAAGACGCCCGGGCCCTCGATCGCAGCCGACGGATCACGCTCACCGCCGCCGATCACACCATCATCGAGGCTGACCAGAAGCGCATCGAACAGTTGATCCACAACCTGTTGCAGAACGCGTTGGTCCACACGCCGGCGGGTACTTCGGTCGACGTCGTGGTGGAGCGATCGGGAACCCAGACGATCCTGCGCGTTCGCGACCAGGGCCCGGGATTGGATGCGGATCAGGCCAGCCGGGTCTTCGATCGCTTCTACCGTGGGACGTCCTCGGGGCCAGAGAGCGGATCGGGCCTCGGACTGTTCATCGTGGCCACCGTGGCCACATCCCTCGGTGGCCACGTCAGTGTGGACACGGCTCCAGGGAAGGGAGCCTCTTTCGTCGTCGTCCTGCCCGGTGCGGACACGGGACCCGACGGTGGCCTGGAGGGCGGCCCGGACGGCGGCCCGTGGACGACCTCCGCTAGTCCCGACTCGGCCGGCGAGTCCCCGTCGGGTGCACTCGATGCAACCCATGCGACCCATGCGACCCCTGGGAGTTCTGCAACCCTTGCTGCCCCTGCGACCCCTGCTGGGCATCCATCCGTGCCCGGGGATGGGCCTCCGTCCGCGCCCACGCCGACTCCCGATTCGATCGAGGCCCATGAGTCCGACGCTGTTCACCATTGACCGGGGCACCGGCCCGCCGGTGCTCCTCCTCCACGGACAGCCCGGTACCGGATCGTCATGGTTACCGGTCATCGACGAGCTGGCCGACGAGTTCCGCCTGCTCGCGCCGGATCGCATTGGGAACGGCCGATCCCCCGGTGAGGGGGGAGGACTGGCCGCGAATGCGGCTGCCCTCGCCTCGTTCCTGGTGGACAAAGACGCAACTCCGGCCACGGTGGTCGGTCACAGTTGGGGTGGTGGGGTGGCCATCCTGTTGGCCAGTCGCTACCCGTCGTTGGTCCGGAGCCTGGTCCTGGTGGGATCGGTGGGTACTGCCGACACGGTCAACGGGCTGGACCGGTTGCTGGCCACCCACGGTGTCGGCGATGCCCTCACGGTCGCCGGTCTCGGCGTCATGGGCGGCGTGCTTCCGAGGATCCGCCGATTGACGCCGCGGTTACCGAACGGGGCCGGTCAGTACCTCGAAGCCATTCTGCCCGATGAAGGTCTCTCCGACGGTTTGCCGGGTGCGTGGGGACGGACCAAGCGCACCTTCGTCGTCGAGCAGCGCGCGTTGCTGGACGAGCTCGCAGACACAGAACAGGCGGCCACGGAGGTGAACGTACCCACGTCGGTAGTGATCGGGGAGTGGGACCTCGTCGTGCCCCCCCAATCGGCAGACACCCTGTCGCAGGCCATTCCCGGGGCTGAGCTGGTTCGGTTGCCCCGAGTCGGTCATTTCGTCCCCCGTGACGCCGCCGGTGCCCTGGCCGAGATCATTCGGACTACCGATGCCCGAGCCGACTCCCGCCCCGTCCACACACCCTGACCCGAACGCCCCGGGCTCCTCACGCCTGCTTACCCCGTTCAGCCCGCTCACCCTGATCCGAAACGCCCGAGTCGCCTCAGCCAGCTCGCCGAGGCGACTCGTCGAGCTGGTCGGACGGCATGGTCACGCCGCGCCGTGGTTCCCGGGTATCACCGGCGACCAGCTGGTGGCCGGGGGCCAGGGCATCGAAGACGGCGGTGAACTTCCAGTTGGTCTCCCGGAGCTCGGACAAGGGGTCCGAGCCCTCGACGATGCCCACGCCTGCAGCTAGATGAGCATGGCGTCCGGTGACCGTTGCCGCCCGGATACCCACGACCCACCGGCCGTCACCAGCGGCATCCATCCATCCCACCGGACCGGCATAGTGAGCGCGGTCGCCCGGCTCGAGCTCCTTGATGACCCGCAGGGCGTGCTGGCGGGGGACACCGCCGACAGCAGGCGTCGGGTGGAGCGTGGCCACCAGCTCGAGCACCGTGGGCCGGCTGGATGAGGTACCCGAGAGGGTTCCGGAGATCCTGGTCCCCAGGTGGGAGACGTTGTGGAAGTGGATGAGATCCGGGGAGGCGGGCACGTCGAGTTGTGTGCACATCGGCCCCAGGGCTTCGGCGATGGCTTCCACCACCAGGTGGTGCTCACTGTTGTCCTTGGTCGACGTTCGCAGGTCGTAGTGCGGCGCTGTCTGCGGTGCTGAGTGCGCAGCTGTCTGCGCCACCGAATTCGATTGCGCCACTGGGGCCGGACCGCCGCCCAACAAGGCCTCGCGGCGTCTGCTCGAGGTTCCGGCCAGGGGTCGACAGCGAACACTGGGGCCGGACCGGGCCACCAGGAGCTCGGGGCTGGCCCCGACGAATTGGGCGCCGTCGAGGGGCATGGAGAAGATGGTGGCCGTCGGTTCGACGTCACGCCACCGGCGCACGAGTGCGGGGATGTCCACCGGGGTGTCGAAGGTCAGTTCGATCTGGCGGGCCAACACCACTTTGCGCAGGTCGCCCCGCCTGATATCCCCGACTGCCCGGTCGACGGCCTCGACGAAGGTACGGTCCGAGGCCAGCGGGGTGATCGACGGCGATGTGGGACTTGCGGCCAGGTCGCCAGCTGGACTTGCCGCCAGGTCGCCGGCCGGGAATGACGAGTCACCAGCCGGGTCTGACGAACGGGCCAGGAGCTCGGCCCGCAAGCCCGCTGACGAGGTTGGACCGGGACCGTCGGTCATGAGGGTCAACCACTCCGCACCGTCAGCCGAGCGACCGTAGAGGAGCTCGGGCACCAGGAGGGTCCCGGGCATCGCCCGGTCGAAGGGAAGGCTGCCGAAGGCCAGCACGCCCGATCCGGGCCGACGGACGCGATCGTCGGTATCGATGGCCGCCAGCCGCTGCTGGACGCCGGCCACACCAGCACCGTCTTCCAGGCCCCCGGGAAGGGGGATCGACAGCGCTGTCCCCACGCCGACCAGCGTCATCTCGTCAGTGGCAATGATGATTCCGCTCGGACCGGCAAGGGAGAACGGGTCGATCGGCGGCCCGTCATCGAGCAGCAGGGAGGTGGCCCGAAGGCGCCGTTCGTTCACGGCCGGCCTATCCGGCCTACCCGGTCCGCCCGGCCTCTCCGGCCTGGCGGGCCTACCCGGCCTACACGGGTGGCGGTGATCAGCTGGCTGAGACCACCCGAGAGCGCCCGCCGGTTGACCGAGGAGAACCCGGCATCCTGGAGCATCGAACGGAGCTCGGTCGTGGGGGGCAGGTAGGCGGTGGACTTGGGCAGGTAGCGGTAGGCAGCACTGTCCGACAGGAGCCCACCGATCACGGGGACCACGTGGCGGAACCAGGTCCGGTGGCCGACCAGCAGGAGCGGGCGCTCGGGTTCGGCAACCTCGAGGAGGCTGATCCGGCCACCGGGTCGCACCACTCGGCCCAGCTCCCCGAAGGCGGTCTGCAGGTCGGTGAAGTTCCGGAGGGCATAGCCACAGGTGATGCCGTCCAGCGAGGAGTCGGCCACCGGCAGCGCAGAGACATCCGCCTGAGCCAGGGGCTCACCCGTCCGGTTGGCGGCCAACATGCCCCAGGACAGGTCCATGCCCATGGGCCTGAGCCCTTCACTCCGCAGGATCCGGAGGAAGTCGCCCGTCCCACAGGCGAGATCGAGCACCAGTGATCCCACCGGCAGCGCCAGAGCGTCGACCGACTGCTTGCGCCATCTGATGTCGAGCCCAAAGGTCATGAGCCGGTTGACCAGGTCGTAGCGGGGAGCGATGGCGTCGAACATGGATCGCACCAGGGCCGTCTTCTCGGTGCCCGTGGGTAGATCGGCCTGGGCAGCCCGAGCGGCGATATCAAGCGGGATGTGGTCCCGTGGCACCGCTGGCGTGGTGACTGGTTCGGCGGTCACCGGGCTGCCGCCTCGTCGTCGCCCTGGTCCCGGACGGCCTGCAGCTCGACAGGGGTTCCAACCTGTTCGATGTGGTCGAGGGCCGCCTTGAGCAGGGTCCGAGTGAAGTGGTGCCCGACCAGCGTGGTCACCGCCGGGAGCAGCTGGGCATAGGCCTCGACCAGCCGCTGCGTGCCCGCGGCATCGTCCTGGGCTGAATCTTGCTCGGCCGGATCGTGATTCCCCGGATCTTGTTGTCCCGGATCTTGTCGGCCCGGACCCTGTTCCCCTGGATCTCGCTCCCGGAGCGAGCCCCGAATATGGACCGAGAACAGGTCGACGGCTTCACGAGCCACGGACACGGTGGCGGCGTGGTGCCGGCGGCCCAGCTCCAACAAGGCCGAGAGGGGCACGCCCCATTCGAGCAGCGCCAGGCCGGCCTGGGCCGCATCGACGTCCTCGGAGGTGTACCGCTCCTCGGAGCCCACTCGCCGGGGTACGAGCAAGCCTTCGGATTCGACGGCGCGCAGCAGGGGGAGTGGGACCCCGGTACGGAGAGCCAGTGCTTCGATGGTGAACAGCTCCGGCTCGATCGAATGCGGTGGCAACCCGCCTTCTCGGCTGGGATCCCCGGGGATAGTGGAGGCGGTACCCCCAAATGCGGTGGTATCCCCAGATGTCGTGCTCGCCGTAACGGTGGGCCTACCGGCTTCGGCCAGTCCTGACCCAGCCAGCTCGCCGAGCAGAGCCTCGTCGGCCGCGTCGAGCTCGCCGTTCACCAGCCGGACGATGGTGGCCAGGGTGAACCCTCTCGACTGGAGGGATCGGACCCGGGCGATGCGGTCGAGATGATCGGTGTCGTACCAGGCCACCCGACCCTGCCGTCGAGGGGCAGGCAGCAGGCCCTTTGACTGGTAGTACCGGATGGTGTCGACCGAGACCCCTGCTCTGGCCGACAGCTCCTCCACGCGCATCTCCACAGCAACCACTCTAGGAGTAATCACTCATACAGTTAGAGCACGCCCATTGAACTGGGCAGACGCTCGGTGCCGGTGCGCCCGGGGCTGGAGCGCTCGGGGCCGGTGCACTCAGTAGAAGTAGCGGTACACGACCAGCGCCACACAACTGGGCTTGGCCGCGTCCTCGACCTCGAGCGTGGCCTCGAAGTTGACTTGGACGCCGCCCTTGACATCCTCGACCTCGGCCACGGAGACACCCATCCTGAGCTTGCTGTCTACGATCACCGGCGACGGGAATCGCACCTTGTTGCAGCCGTAATTGACGCCCATGGACATGCCCTGGACTTCGAGGATCTCAGGCAGGTAGACGGGGATGAGCGACAGGGTGAGGTACCCGTGAGCAATGGCGGCGCCAAAGGGCCCCTCCTTGGCCCGTTCGACATCGACATGGATCCACTGATGGTCTCCGGTGGCATCAGCGAAACGGTTGATCTTGTCCTGGTCGATGAGGTGCCAATCGCTGTAGCCGATGTGCTGTCCCACCAGGTCGTGGAATTTGTCGATGCCCTGCACGGTGGTAGTCATGGCACCGAACCTTATTGGACTGGGAAGGGTCCGGACCACCGCCTGATCCCGGTGAGAGAACGGGTCTGCCTGCCGAGGAGGTTGGCAGGCAGGCGCCCCTTCGACCC
This sequence comes from Acidimicrobiales bacterium, assembly GCA_035552655.1. Taxonomy (GTDB): domain Bacteria; phylum Actinomycetota; class Acidimicrobiia; order Acidimicrobiales; family RAAP-2; genus DASXMT01. The sequence goes on along the minus strand of DASZLD010000133.1, from coordinate 27,515 downwards.
GATCTCAGTTCATCCTCACCAGGGGTCAGTCGGTACGCTCGCTCAGTGGCCGAGGAACAACAGCATCACCATCGGAGCCTTCAGGGCGGCGGCGCTCGGGCGGCAGTGTTCGGCATCAGCGACGGGCTGGTCTCGAACGTGGCGTTGATCCTGGGCATGGCTGGAGCACACACCTCGGCCACCTCGGTCCGTCTGGCCGGCCTGGCCGGCCTGGTCGGGGGGGCGTGCTCGATGGCCGCCGGTGAGTACGTGTCGATGCGGGCACAGACCGAATTGATGCAGCGCGAGCTACGCGTCGAACGCGACGCTCTCCATCACGAGCCCGAGGGTGAGCGTCGGGAGCTGACCGCCATCTACGAACGCCGTGGGCTCGAAGCCGACCTGGCATCCGAGTTGGCCACGGAGATGATGCGAGATCCCGAGACGGCCCTGGAAACCCATGCCCGGGAGGAGCTGGGCATCAATCCCCATCAGCTCGGGAGTCCGTTCCAGGCAGCAGGGTCGTCGTTCGTGATGTTCGCACTCGGAGCCTTCTTGCCGCTGCTGCCATGGTTGGTGTCGTCGGGAACCGGGGCCATCTGGGCCTCGGTGATCATCGCCGGCGTTGCATCGCTGGTAGTGGGTGCCGCCCTCTCCTACTTCACCGGGAAGCCATGGCTCTGGTCGGCCTGCCGCCAGCTCTTGATCTCGGGGGTTGCGGCCGGCATCACCTTCACCATCGGCCGAATCATCGGGTAGAAGGCCGCCTGATCGTCAGTATCCAACCCGTTGACGCCGGTCAGCCGCGGGCGGCGATCATCCCGGTGTAGGCCCGGTCCACGTGGTCGTCGATGAACCCCATGGACCGGTACAGCTTCACCGCGGCGACGTTGTCGCCATCCACGTAGAGCATGCCCATCCCAATGCCGGCGTCGGCCAGCCAGGACAGTCCAGCTTCGGTCAGCGAGCGGCCCAGGCCGCGACCCTGGAAGTGGGGGTCGACGGAGATGACGTAGATCTCACCCAGTGGGGGGTCGGTGTCGCGATGGATCTTGGTCCAGCAAGAGCCGGCTAGACGATCGTCCACCTCGTAGAGCAGGAGTCCGGCTGGATCGAACCACGGCTCCTGTTCCCGTCCCACCAGCTCCTCGAGCGACCATCCACCCTGCTCGGGATGAGTGGCGAAGGCCCGATTGTTGACCGCCAACCAGGCGGACTCGTCCTGTCCCGGACGGAAAGCCCGGGTCACGAGGGCTTCCGCGTGATGGTGGGGTTGAGGGGCCAAGGGCAGCGGGACCCGCATCTGGATCAGATCACGCCCGGCCTCGAGCCCGTTGGCCTCGGCGATGTGGTCGTGGACCGCGGCGACCCTCGGGGCCCAGAAGTAAACCTGACCGCCTCCGAGGGTGCCCACCTCCTCGAGCAGGGACCCGAGCAGCAGCGAGCCCAGCGGCTCGGCGTCGACCCGGTGATCCGGGTGAACCACAATTTCGATGCCCCAGCTCTCGTTCCCCCGGCTGAGGTGCCCGTATCCGACCAGCCCACCGGAGCCGGTAAGCCGGGCCAGGGACCGGGCCCCGATGGCCCCATCTGGACCAGCGTTGACCTCGATCCGTTTCTGCTCGCTCAGGGCGGGCTGTCCATCGACGAGGACGGCGGCAGCGAGGAGCTCGGAGACGTCAGCCTGGTCGATGGGGCCCAACTCACGATGCACCTCGACCTCGATTCCATCCACGGGATGCAAGCTACCGTCTCACGAGGATCGGGCTACCGGCTCATAAGAATCGGGCCACTGGCTCATAAGCGACGAGCTACCGGCTCATAAGCGACGAGCTACCGGCTCACGAGCAACGATCGACCGATAGAGTCCGCCAGTGATGGCCCGCCCCCGATCAGCCGCCGGCCGTGCTCGAGTGACCGCCGAGCGGTTGGCGATCGAATTCCCCGGTACAGCCGAGGATCTGTGCGCGTTGCGCCACAAGAACCCCTTTGAGCTCTTGGTGGCCACCATCCTCTCGGCGCAATGCACCGACGAGCGGGTGAACATGGTGACGCCGGTGCTGTTCGCCCGGTATCCGGACGCGTCGGCGCTGGCGGTCGCCAACCCCGAGGTGGTCGAGGAGATCATCCACTCCACCGGCTTCTTCCGGGCCAAGTCTCGCAATCTCATCGGCATGGCCGGTGCGCTGGCCGAACGATTCGACGGCGAGGTGCCGACCCGGCGCGAGGATCTCGTCACCCTCCCCGGAGTCGGCCGCAAGACGGCCAACGTCATCCGCAGCGTCGCCTTCGACCTCCCGGGCCTTCCTGTTGACACGCACGTCGGTCGTCTGGCCATCCGGTTGGGACTCACGGCCGAGACCGATCCTGTGAAAGTGGAGCTGGCCCTGGACAAGCTGGTACCGGCGGCAGAGCGGGGGGCCTTCAGCCTGCGGTTGATCCTGCACGGGCGCAAGACATGCGTAGCGCGCACCCCGCGTTGCACCACCTGCGTTCTGGCCGACTTCTGCCCGTCGTCGACCGCCCCTCTGGGGGCAAGGACCGTAGTTCAGGCCCGCTGAGGTCGCGGGCCCGCCACACAGGCCCGCCACACAGGCCCGCTGAGGTCTGCTGGATCGCCTCTGGGGGCGAGCACCGTCGTAGGGGCCCGGTACAGGCCTGCCAAAGAGGCCATGAGGCAGTTTTTGGCCACCGCGATACCGTGATCGCATGGTCATCAAACGATCCGTCTCGTTGTCCGAGACGGTGGCCGATGCCGTCCAGGCGGCGGCGGATGAGGACGGCGTGTCCTTCTCGGGTTGGCTGTCTGTGGCCGCAGAACACCAGCTCCGGATCCGTGAGGGGCTCAGGGCAGTAGCGGCATGGGAAGAGAAGGCCGGCGATCTGACCCCCGAGGAGATCGCGGCCGGGGAGGCGCTGCTGGCCCGCCTGCTCTCTGGCGTGGCCGCCAAAGTCCGTCCGGGCGTGGCCGCCATGGTCCGCCCGGTGGGGGCGGCGGCCAAGGGGCGTCGGCGGTGAGCCCAGCCGGAAACGCCCGACCTCGTTCGCCCCGCAGTGGACTCGTGTACGGAACCGCGGCGCTGAGTGCTGCATCGAGGGACGATCGATTGCTGTGGTCCCTGCATCGGGCTGCTCTGGTCCGGGGCCTCGTGCCCGTCGTCCCAGCCATGGTCGTGGCCGAGGCCATGCGGTCAGTAGAGGATCGAGACGCACTTACCCAGCTGCTCATCGGCACCGAGGTCGAGTCGCTCGACGCCGACCGAGCCGAGCAGTTGGGCGCACTGGGGGCCTCAGCAGGAGCCGACAACCTGGCCACCGTGGCTGTGGTCGAGAGCGCTTCTCGGCTCAACCACGCCGCAGTGACCGAACGCTCACCACGGTTGGGCCATATCGCCACCACGCTCGATCACCAGCTGATTCTGCACGCCATCTGAGCCGTACGCGCCTGCGAGCCGTGGGTTGTGAGTCTTAGCGTCGAGCCTTGCGATCCTGGGACGCGCTGAGCCGCGACAACCGGCGGGAGGCGCCGCCGAGGGCCCGCTCAATGGCAAAGAGCTCCGAGGCCACTTCCTCGTCGTGGGCCGCTGCCGCCGCTTCGGCGTTGCGAGTGACCCGGCGGGTCAGCTCGTCGAGCACGGTGGCGAGGGAGGACAGCTCTGCGTTGCTCTCGGACATGGACCGATCTTGACACCCTTGGAACGGGAACCGACAACGGGGGAGGCCCATTGTCCACGGACCAGGAATGTTGACCGGCCGAGTACCATTGATGGGCTATGTCCCTTCGCCGCATCGATCTCCGAGGCATCACCGGCGACCTCCGATCCGCCCTGCCCCGGCCCCACGACGAGCAGGAGCGATCCTCTGAAGTGGTGGCGGAGATCATCGCCGACGTCAAGGCCCGGGGCGACGCCGCCATTCGTGGTTTGACCGAGCGATTCGACCACGTGGTGCTGGACGACCTCCGTGTGCCCGCGGCTGAGATCCTGGCGGCGCAGGAGCGCGTCTCCCCCGAGCTCCGGGTTGCACTCCAGGTTGCCCACGACCGGATCCTCGCCTACCACGCCCACGAGGCCCCTCCTGTCGACGACTTCGAGTCCGGCGGCATCACCGTGAACCACCTCACCCGACCGGTGGCGCGGGCCGGGTGCTACGCGCCCGGTGGACGGGCGCGGTATCCCTCCACGGTCCTCATGTGCGCCGTCCCCGCTCGGGTGGCCGGAGTGGCCGAGGTGGTCCTGTGCGTGCCCCCGGGCGCGGATGGAAGGGTCGACGACGCCACGTTGGCGGCGGCCGCCGTGGCCGGGGTGGACGAGGTCTATCGGATCGGCGGGGCCCAGGCCATCGCGGCCATGGCCTTTGGGACCGAGTCAATCGCTCCCGTCGATGTGATCGTGGGGCCAGGGAACCGCTATGTGGCCGAGGCCAAGCGGCAGGTCTCCGGCGTGGTCGGGGTGGCGTCGGCCTTTGCCGGACCGTCCGAGGTGGTGGTCATCGCCGATGGCAATACGCCCCCGGAGCTGGCCGCCATCGACCTGGTCGTCCAGGCCGAGCATGGTCCTGACGGGCTGGCGTGGCTTGTGACCTGGTCGGAGGAGGTGGCCGAAGAGGTCGCTGCCGAAGTCGATCGCCTGGTGGCCGGTTCGGCGCGTCGCGCCGACTTGGAAGCGACGCTCGGGGACGGGGGGTATGTCGTGCTGGTCGATGGGCCGGCCCAGGCCGTTGCCGTCTCCAATGTGGTGGCCCCCGAGCACCTCGAGCTCCTGGTGGACGACGCAGCGACCCTCTTGCCCCTCGTGCTGGCGGCTGGGGCGGTATTCCTGGGCAAGTTCTCGCCGGCCAGTGTGGGGGACTACCTGGCCGGTCCCAACCACGTCCTGCCCACCAACCGGACGGCCAGGTTCGCCAGCGCGCTCCGGGTCGACGACTTCCGCCGCCACATTCATGCCGTCTCCGTCGAGGAAAAGGCACTCTCCGAGTTGGGCCCGCACGTCATCACCCTGGCCGAGACCGAGGGCCTGCCTGCTCATGCCGAATCGGTGCGACTCCGATGGCTGACCTAGACCTGCCCGCCGGGCCGCCCGGGCCCGGTCCCACCGGGACGACCCGAGCCTCCGGGCCCACCGCCGTCCCCATCCGGCCGGACCTGGTCAGCTTGGACGGCTACCACTCGCCCCAGGTCGACGTGGAGGTGAGGCTCAATACAAACGAGTCGCCCCTTCCCCCGCCCGACGCGTGGCTCGCCGCTCTCCGAGACGAGCTGGGTCGCATCGAATTCAACCGTTACCCGGACCGTCAGGCCTCGGAACTGCGCCAGGCACTGGCTCGATCGCACGGCGTGCGACCCGAGCAGGTGTTCTGTGCCAACGGGTCCAACGAGGTCCTGCAGTGCCTGCTGCTGGCCTACGGAGGCCCGGGCCGAACCGTGGCCCTGTTCGAGCCCACCTATACGCTTCACCGCCACATCGCCATGATCACCGGAACCAGCGTCGTCGCCGGGGCCCGGACCGACGACTTCCAGATCGATCCCGATGAGGTGGCTCGGGTCGTGGCCGACTCGCAACCGATCATCACCTTCTTGTGCTCGCCCAACAACCCGACCGGGCGGGCCGATCCGCCCGAGACCGTGGAGCGCGTAGTGGCCGACACATCGGGTCTGGTGGTGGTGGACGAGGCCTATGGCCAGTTCGCCCCGTCGTCGGCGCTGGATCTGGTGCGGGCCGGGGGCCCGGGCAGCGAGCGGGTGGTGGTGGTCCGCACCTTCTCCAAGACGTGGTCCATGGCCGCGGGGCGGCTCGGGTATCTGGTCGGTTCACCCGAGGTCGTGGCTGCCTGCGAGCTGGTCACGTTGCCCTACCACTTGGACGCGGTGAAGCAGGCGGCCGGCCGATTGGCCCTGCAGTTCGAAGAAGCCATGCAGGCCCGGGTGGCCGTGCTGCGCGAGGAACGCGGTCGGATCGCGGCCGCATTGACTGAGATGAAGGTGGACACCTGGCCATCGGACGCCAACTTCATCCTCTTTCGACCCACGGACCGCTCGGCTCGCCGGGTATGGCAATCGCTCCTTGATCGATCGATCCTCGTGCGAGACTGTTCCGAGTGGCCGGGCCTCACCGGGTGCCTGCGGGTCACCGTGGGTCTCCCTGAGGAGAACGATCGGTTCCTGGCCGCACTGGACGCCGCCCTGGAAGGTCCCCTGGAAGAGAGCCGGACATGACTGCCACTGCCACACCGGACCCTCGGGTCGCCGCCCGCTCGCGTTCCACCAAAGAGACCTCCATCGAGGTGGCGGTGGACATCGACGGGACAGGGACCACCCATGTCTCCACCGGCCTCCCGTTCTTCGATCACATGGTCAGCCAGCTGGGCAAGCACAGTGGATTCGATCTCACCGTGAAGGCCACTGGCGACCTCGAAGTGGACGCTCACCACACCGTGGAGGACGTGGGCATCACCGTGGGCGAGGTGGTGCGTGAGGCACTGGGGGACAAGGCCGGCATTCGCCGCTTCGCGTCCATCAACGTTCCGCTGGACGAGGCGCTGGTCGAAGTGGCCCTCGACCTGTCCGGTCGACCATTCCTCACCTACGACGTCGAGTTCCCCGCCGATGCCCTGCCCCTCGGGAACCCGCCCTTCGACCCGCAACTGGCCGAGGAGTTCTGGCGCGCCTTCGTCACCTCGGCGGCCATGACCCTGCACGTCCGCCTCAAGTCGGGCAAGAACACCCACCACATCGTGGAGGCATCGTTCAAGGGCGTGGCCCGGGCGCTCCGGGACGCCGTTCGGCAAGAAGGTTCGGGTGTCCCCTCCACCAAGGGGACCCTGTGATCACGAGGACCCCGTGATCGAGGGGACCCAGTGATCGCCGTCCTCGACTACGGCATCGGCAATCTGCGTTCAGCCGAGAAGGCCCTCCAGCACCTCGGGGCTGACGCCAGATTGGTGGACGATCCGGACGTCGCGGCCACGGCTGAAGGCATGGTGCTCCCGGGGGTCGGTGCCTTCGGTCCCTGTGCGGCCGCGCTTCGGGCCACCGGTCTCGACGCCGTGGCCCAGGACGCCATCAGCCGAGGACTGCCGTTCCTGGGCATCTGCGTGGGCTTTCAGCTGCTCTATGAGGGATCGGAGGAGAATCCCGGAGCCACCGGCCTGGGCGTCCTCCCCGGCGTGGTTAGGGCCCTTCCCGAGGGAGTCAAGCGACCACAGATGCAGTGGAACCAGCTCCGGCGGCGGCCCGGGGTGAAGTCGAACCTCCTGACCGGAATCGATGCGGACGCATGGGTCTACTTCGTGCACTCCTTTGCCCCCGAAGGCACCGAGGCCACCACCTCGACCTGCAACTACGGGGGTGACCTCACCGCATCGGCTGAGCGAGGTCCACTGTGGGGAGCCCAGTTCCATCCGGAGAAGTCGGGCCAGGTGGGCCTGAGCATCCTGGACAATTTCGTGGCTGCATGCCTGGACAGCACCGGCACCTCGAGCAGCGGCACATCGAACTCCGGCACCTCGAACTCCGACTCGTGATGGACCTCTACCCGGCCATCGACATCCGAGACGGTGGCGCGGTGCGGCTGACCCAGGGCGACTTCGATCGCCAGACCGACTACGGCGATCCCGTCGCACTGGCCAAGACGTTCGCCGCCGGGGGAGCACCCTGGCTGCACGTCGTCGATCTCGACGCCGCCCGTTCCGGAGTCCCCACCAACCGGGGCACCGTCCTGGCCATCGCCGACGCCATGGACATCCCGGTGGAGACCGGCGGAGGGGTCCGGAGCGAAGCGGACGTGAGCGAGCTGCTCGAGGGCGGGGTGGCCCGCGTGATCCTGGGCACCGCCATCCTTGACGACCCCGGCCTGGTCCGCCGGGCCACCACGCGGTTCCCGGGCCGGGTGGCCATCGGGCTCGACTACCGGCTGGGGCCTGATGGCCGAGCCGAAATCGCCGTCCGAGGTTGGGAAGAGGGGAGCGGTCGAACGGTGGTGGAAGTGCTCGACGAGCTCAGCGACGTGGTCCTGGCCGCAGTCATCGTGACCGCCATCGAACGAGACGGCACGCTGCGGGGCCCGGATCTCGTGGGGCTGAGCGCCGTATTGGCCGCCACCGCCCTGCCGGTCATCGCTTCGGGAGGGGTCGGTTCGACCGACGACCTGGCTGCGCTGGCGCAGATGTCGGTGGACGCGGAGGGCCAGGTTCGACGGCTGACCGGAGCCATCACCGGCAAGGCGCTGGTCGACGGGCGGATGACGGTAGAGGAGGCGATCGCCGCGTGCGCACAATACGAGTGATCCCCTGCCTCGACGTCAACGACGGCCGGGTGGTCAAGGGCGTGCAGTTTGTCGATCTGGTCGATGCTGGCGACCCCGTCGAACTGGCCGCCCGTTACGACGCCGAAGGCGCCGACGAGCTGGTCTTCTTGGACATCACCGCTTCGTCCGATGGGCGGGAAACCATGGTCGATGTCGTGTCCCGCACGGCCGAGCAGGTCTTCATCCCCTTCACTGTGGGTGGAGGCGTGCGCTCGGTCGAGGACGCTCGGCGACTGCTACGGGCCGGGGCCGACAAGGTCGGTCTCAATACCGCGGCGGTTGATCGACCGGAGCTGGTGTCCGAGCTGGCCGCTGAATTCGGTGCTCAGTGTGTGGTGGTGGCCATCGACGCCCGGGCCCGGGGTCGGGCGGCCAATGCCCCTCCCGGCTGGGACGTGTACACCCATGGCGGTCGCACGCTGACCGCATGGGATGCCGTCGAGTGGGCTGCCCGGTGCGCTGACGCCGGAGCAGGGGAGATCCTGCTCACCTCCATGGACAGGGACGGCACCCGGGACGGATTCGACCTCGAGCTGACCCGAGCGGTGTCGGAGCGATGCCCGGTGCCCGTCATCGCCTCGGGTGGGGTCGGCGAGCTCGATGACCTGGTGGCCGGGGCCCTCGAGGGTGCCGCCGACGCTGTGCTGGCCGCATCCATTTTCCATCGCCGCGAGTTCACCATCGGCGAGGCCAAGACCCACCTGGCCGCGGCCGGGATTGCCGTCCGCCCAGCCTGACCGGCGGTCTGTGGGCAGGTCGACAGGGTCCACGGGTGGTATGGCCCACGGACGCAGTGCGGTACCGTGGGCAGGTGGCATCCACCCCTTCCGAAGCGCCGACGACCAGCCGAAACGGCTCGCCCGGCGATCCCCAGGTCCCCATAACGGTGCTGGCCGATCGTGTCCTGGTCCAGGTCAGCCAAGCCGATGGCGAACGCCGGTCAAAATCTGGCATTTTGATCCCTGCAACCGCCCAAGTATCTCGGCGCCTGGCTTGGGCAGAGGCGGTAGCCGTCGGCCCTCATGTCCGGACGGTCAAGGTGAAGGACAAGGTTCTTTTCAACCCCGAGGACCGCTTCGAGGTCGAGATGCAGGGCGAGGAATACGTCATCTTGCGGGAACGGGACATCCATGCAGTGGCCTCGGAACGGATCGACGGGGGCACCGGGCTCTACCTCTGAGCTGTGTTGCTCGGAGTCAGGACCCGATCGCCGGCCAGACGACGACCATTCGCTCGCTCATAGTTACGATCCCACCGACGCATGCCAATGCCGACTCACACCATGCCGATGACGAACCCGACGCAACCGACGCAACCGACGCACATGAAGCAACAGAACGACGACGAGCAGCCCATCCAGGAGTACGACTCGTGACCACCACCTACACCGCCACTCCCATCGGGTTCACCGACGACGAGCTCGCCCAGGTGACCTATAACGCCGACGGCCTGGTCCCCGCCATCGTGCAGGACGCCACCGACCACGCCGTCCTCATGCTGGCCTGGATGAACGAGGCGTCCCTCCGCAAGACCCTCGAGACCGGCCGCACCTGGTTCTGGAGCCGCAGCCGCCAGGAGTACTGGTGCAAGGGCGAGACGTCTGGCGACCGCCAGTGGGTCCGCCAGGTCAGCTACGACTGCGATGGTGACACGCTGCTGATCGTGGTCGACCAGGAGGGCGCCGGCGCCTGCCACACCGGCGAGCGCAGCTGCTTCTACCGGGCGTTCGGAACGTCGGGTTCGAGCACATCCACCTGCCCCGATGCCTCCGACCCCGACGCCACCTACCCCGACGCGCCATCGCCCGACGCGCCATCGGACCAATGACGGCGGACGGGCCCATGACGGCGGACGGACCAATGACGGCGGACGACCCCGGACCACCGCGATCCACGACCAGCCCCGGTCGGGAGCAGTTCCGTGCCCTGGCGGCCAAACATCGCATCGTCCCTGTGTGGCGAGAACTGGTGGCTGACACACTGACGCCGGTGGGGGCCTTCGTGCGCATTGTGGGGGAGAGCCCGGGGTTCCTGCTCGAATCGGTGGAAGGCGGCGAGCGGTGGGGGCGGTACTCGTTCATCGGTCGAAATCCGTTGGCCATCGTCACGGCCATCGGCTCCTCGGTCAGCACCACGGGCTCGCTCGACCTCGACGCCATCACCGATGACGGAGTGACCGGCCCTCACGGGATCCTGTCGGCGCTGGAGTCGATCCTCGAAGCGTTCGAGTCCCCCGACCTCCCCGACCTGCCTCCCCTGCATGCCGGACTGGTGGGCTATCTCGGCTACGACGTCGTCCGAGAGGTGGAGCACCTCCCCAATATTCCCCCGGACGATCTCGGTCATCCCGACGCCATCGTGGCGGTGATCGGCGAGCTGGCCGCCTTCGACCATTGGCGCCAGCGCGTGGTCCTCATCGAGAACGTGGTCGTCGACCCGGACTGGGAGACTGGGCGGTTGGATGCCGCCTTCGACCAGGCGTGCGCGCAGCTCGATACCCTCACCGACGATTGCTTCCGTCCCATCGACGACGTGGCCCGCCCGCTGCCCGTACGCGGCGGCATCCCTGAGGACGTCGAGCCCACCATGTCGGCCCGGCTGTACATGGACGGCGTCGCCGCGGCCAAGGAGCACGTCACTGCGGGGGACATCTTCCAGGTCGTCCTGTCCCAGCGATTCGATCTGCCCGAACTGGGAGCCGACCCTTTCGACGTGTACCGCGTGCTCCGCCTGGTGAACCCCAGCCCCTATCTGTACTTCCTCCGGTTCCCCGAGGTCACCGTGGTGGGCGCCTCGCCGGAGCCCATGGTCCGCCTCCGAGACGGCGTGGTCATCTCTCGCCCCATCGCCGGCTCCCGGCCCCGAGGCCGCACGACCGAAGAGGACGGTCGGTTGGCCGGCGAGCTAGTGGAGGACCCCAAGGAGCGGGCCGAACACGTCATGTTGGTCGATCTGGCCCGCAACGACGTCGGGCGGGTGGTCTCGTTCGGCACGGAGAAGATCGACGAGATGATGGTGGTCGAGCGCTACAGCCACATCATGCACATGACCTCGCAGGTCTCGGGTCAACTGGCCCCGGGCAAGGGGCCCATCGACGTCCTGCGGGCCACGCTGCCGGCGGGGACCCTCTCGGGCGCGCCGAAGGTCCGGGCCATGGAGATCATCGATGATCTGGAACCGACCAAACGCGGCGTCTACGGAGGGGTGGTCGGCTACCTCGACTTCTCCGGCAACCTGGATACGGCCATCGCCATCCGCACCATGACGGTCAACCCCGACGGTCGGGCGTCGGTGCAGGCCGGCGCGGGCATCGTGGCCGACAGCGACCCGGTGGCCGAGAACGAAGAGTGCGCCCACAAGGCGGCAGCGATGCTGTCGGCGGTGGCCATGGCCCGAGCATCAGCACCAGCCCCACCAGCGAGAACGGACCAAAAGTCATGACCCAAGTCGACGTCGAGATGGTGGCCGACTACGACGCACTGCGACACGGCGTTGGCGGGGTGATTGTTCCCCGGGACATGCTCAGCGTTTCCGGCCCCGACGCGGTCGAGTACCTCCAGGGTCAGTGCAGCCAGGACGTAGCCACGCTGGCCGAGGGATTGGCGGCCGATGCCCTGTTGCTCAGCCCGCAGGGGAAGGTCGACGCGGCCATCCGGGTGACCCGAACGGCGGCTGACTCCTTCCTGATCGATACCGACGCCGGTTTCGGTGAGGTGGCGCAAGCCCGACTTCTTCGGTTCCGGCTCCGGGTGAAAGTCGACATCGAGCCAGTTGACTGGGTCTGCCTCGCCGTCCGTGGCCCGGAGTCCGGTTCGGTGCCCTCTGCTTCGGAGCCGGGGGTCTTTCGCCTCCCGGTCGAGTGGCCGGGGTTCTCCGGCTTCGACCTCATCGGTCCTGACCCCTCCTGGCCCGAGACGGTCCGCCACTGCGGGCACGCGGCCTGGGAGGCCGCCCGCATCGAGGCCGGTGTCCCCGTCATGGGCCGCGAAGTCACCGACAGCACCATCCCGGCGGAGGCCGGCCTGGTCGAGGGCTCGGTCTCCTTCACCAAGGGTTGCTTCACCGGCCAGGAGCTGGTGGCGCGGCTCGATGCCCGAGGGACCAAGGTGGCGCGGCGCTTGAGCGGGATCGTGCTGGACAATCCGGAGCGGCGGCCTCCCGTGGGTGCGACGATCCACACCGTCGATGGTGAACACCAGGTCGGACAACTGACCTCGGTGGCGTGGTCGCCAGGGCTGGATACCACCATCGGCCTGGCCACCCTTCAGCGCCGGGTGACCCCGCCCACCCCGGTCTCACTGCGCTGGGACGAGGACGGTCACTCGGTCGAGGTTGGAGCCGAGGCCAAGCCGCTGCCGCTGGTCGACTGAGGGCTGGTCGACTGAGGGTTGGTCGACTGAGGGTTGGTCGACTGAGGCGCATCCACCGGAGCGAAGGCGAGCACGAACCGGGTGCCGCGGCCGTCCGAGGCGGGGGATTGGACCAGCACGGTGGCTCGCATGGCCGAAGCCAGCTCGGCCACGATGGCCAGACCCAGGCCAGTGCCGTGTCGGCCCTGTGACGACTGGTCCGACGAGAAGTGTCGCTCGAAGACTCGGGGGACCTCGTCGGCTGGGATGCCGGACCCGTCGTCTTCCACCCACAGGGCCACGGACGACCCGAGCCATCCGGAGCCGACCGTGATCCGGCTGGTCGCGAACCTGGCTGCATTCTCGACCAGGTTCCCCATCATCTGCCCCAACCGGTCCCTGTCGGCCAGGACGAAGAGGCGGTCGTTGTCGCCCGGGGCCGTGTTGAGCTCCAGACCTGTGGCCCGGGCACGGGGACGGAAGCCTTCCAGTACTTGGTCGATGACGGCGGAGCAGTCGATCACCTCCAGCCGCAGCGAGAAGCGATCGGCATCCAGCTTGGCCAGGTCGAGCAAGTCCTGAACCAGGCGATCGAGCCTGCGCGCCTCGCTTCCGATGACCGTCACCGCCCCGTGAACGTCGTCGGTGGCGCCGTCGGCCACGGCGTCGGCATAGCCCCGTATCGACGTGAGTGGGGTGCGCAGCTCATGGGAGACGGACAGGAGGAACTGCCGCTCCTGGTCTCGGGCCCGACTCAGACCGGCCGCCATGACGTTGATGGCATCGGCCAGCTGACGGAACTCGGGATCGTCCCGTTTCCTCGTCGGGATGGTGGCGTCGAGATCGCCGTCGGCGATCCGTCGGGTGGCGCCGACCGCGGCCACCAGCGGCTTCGAGAACCGTCGAGCCAAGGCCCAGGCCACGATGGCCGCCAGTACCAGGACAGCGGCAGCCACCAGAAGGAAGTACCGGATGCCATTGGCCGGGTTGTGGGCCACCCGGGTGATGACCAGCACTGGCGTGTAACGGGTGATGTTCCTGACTGGGGTGGGGATGGCGGTATAGATCAGGTCTCCAGACTTTCCGGTGACCTGGTTTCCGGCCAGTAGCGCCGTGGTGTGCAGTTGTCCGACATCGATTCCCGCTGGCAGGGGGCTCTTGGGACTGCCGTCAGCGGCCAGGCGAACCAGACGGATGCCGGAGAAATCGCCGGCATTTTTGATCACCTTCAGCTCCCGCCTGAGCCCGACGCCGGTGAGGGGCGCACCGGCTGAGAGGGTCCTCGATACTGCTTGGGCTTGAGCGACCAATTCCTGTTGTGCGGTGGAGGAGGCCGCTCGATGAACGAGGACGTAGCTACCCGCGCTGGTGAGGATCAATGTTGCCGCCACCACGCAGAGGATGGCGATGGTGAGCCGGGTCCTCATCGCGGCCGGAGGGGGGAGGGGTCAGTCGGTGGGGTCATCGCGGTCTGGACGGTCATCCCAATCGGTAGCCCACGCCCCAGACCGTGGCCAGCGGCAGATCGCTTCCGATCTTCTTTCGGAGCTGCCGGATGTGGACGTCGACCGTGCGCTCGTCGCCGTACCAACCGTCGCCCCACACACCGTTCAGGAGCTGCCGGCGGGAAAGGGCCAGACCCATGTTGGTGGCCAGGTAGACCAGCAGATCGAATTCCCGAGCCGTGACGGGGATGGTCTCGCTGTGTTCGTCTCCGACGGGACCGTTCACCGCCTCGGGCGAGCCGATGGTCCGAGAGCGGACCTCTCGACGCCCGACGTCGATGATCACCGACCCGACCTCGATGAGCATCGGCACCTCGCGGGTGGCGGGTCCCGCCGTTCGTCTCAAGATGGCATGCACCCGCGCCACCAATTCCCGAGGCGAGAAGGGCTTGGTGATGTAGTCGTCCGCCCCCAGCTCGAGACCCAGAATTCGGTCCACCTCGTCGTCACGGGCGGTGAGGATGACCACGGGCGTGTCGCTGTTCTTCCGCAGTAGCCGGCACACGTCGAAACCGCTCAACTCACCCGGGAGCCCGACATCGACCACCACCAGCTTGGGTTGCTCCCGGTTGACCTGGCCCAGTCCGGTCTTGCCGTCGTCGGCCTGGAGCACCCGAAATCCATCCCGTCGGAGGTACATGGCCACCAGGTCGGAGATGTGGTGGTCGTCCTCAATGACCACGATCGCATCCCCGACGGTTCCCATGGGTGCAGCTTGGCATCTCGATGGCTCCAGAAGACGGCGTCCACCTGGGAAGGGTGCCGGCCCCGGTAGTCTGGGAGGGTCATGCCCGCCTATCTCGATGACATCCTCGTTGCTCATCGCGCCCGCGCAGCCGCTGACCGGCGCGATGTGGGGTCGCTGGCCGCCCAGGCCGAGCAGGGCCCGGCCCTACGGCCCTTCGTCCCTGCCCTCACTGCGGCCAGCGCCAACGGGTCGATCGCCGTCATCTCGGAGATCAAAAGGCGATCGCCGTCCAAGGGGCCGCTCGACCTCGATCTCGACCCGGCCGGGGTGGCCGTCGACTACCAGTCGGGTGGGGCAGCCTGCCTGTCCGTGCTCACCGATGAGGACTTCTTCGGCGGCTCAGCGGCGGACCTGACCGCCGCCCGTGCCGCCTGCACCCTTCCGGTGCTCCGCAAGGACTTCACCGTGAGCGAGGCAGATGTATACGACGCCCGGATCATGGGGGCTGACGCCGTCCTGTTGATCGTGGCCGGCCTGACCGACTCGGAGCTCGGCACATTCGTGTCTCTGGCCGGACGCCTGGGTCTGGCCGCCCTGGTCGAGGTGCACGATGCCGCCGAGCTGGACCGGGCCCTCCAAGCCGGCGCCACCCTGGTCGGTGTGAACCAACGGAACCTGAAGACGTTTGATGTTGATCACGACCTGGCCCTGGCCTTGGCCGAGACCTTCCCGGCCGGGATCGTCGGTGTGGCCGAGTCCGGCATTCGAGGCGCGGTCGACGCGGCCCGCCTGGCCGATGCCGGTTACCACGCTGTGTTGGTGGGGGAGACACTCGTTCGTTCCGGCGATCGCCGAGCCTCGGTGGAAGCCCTGGTAGGTGCTCGAAAGGGCCGCGTCGGCCCCGGGAACGTGGGCCCCGGGAACGTCGGGACCGCCACCAATCGCTCCTCGATGACGAGCTCGTCGTGAGCTTCATCGATCGCGTCGATGCCAGGGACGGCGTCTTCGTCAAGATCTGCGGGCTGACCAGCGAAGCCGACGCGCTGTTGGCCGTGGGCATGGGTGCGGCCGCGGTTGGATTCGTGTTCGCTCCCTCTCCACGACAGATGACGCCGAGTGCCGTAGCCGATATCACCAAGCGCCTTCCCCACGAGACGGTCACGGTCGGGGTATTTCGGAACGAGTCGCCCAAGCGGGTCATCGAGATCGCCAACCAGATCGGGCTGCACGCCGTCCAGCTCCACGGCTTGGAGTCAGCCGAGGACTGCCGGTGGATCCGCGAGCGGACCAGCTGCGTGATCAAGGCCTTTCCCGCCGGTCACCCTTCGATCGAGCGCTTCGACGAGTACGGCGCCGACTTGCTGCTGGTGGACGGGGCCAGTCCTGGTTCCGGTGAGGTGTTCGACTGGCGGCTGGCCGAGGGCGTGATCGACCCCGCCCGATTGATGATGTCGGGCGGCCTCCGGTCGGACAACGTGGGCGCGGCCATCGCCCACCTTCGACCCTGGGGCGTCGACGTGTGCTCGGGCGTCGAGGCCTCACCGGGCATCAAGGACCCGGCCAAACTGCGTTCGTTCATCGCCGCGGTGCGAGCGGCGGAGACATCGGTGGTCAGGTCGGCGGGAACCGGCGGCGACGGGGTGACCTACACCGCCGTCCAGCGAGGTGCCGGTGGTGAAGCCGAAGATCTCTTCGACTGGCAGAACGAGTGACCACCGAGATGACGACGTCGGGAAGCAGCGCGCCCCGGAGCGGTTCCCTGATGGGAGACCCCGGACCCACCGGTAGGTTCGGTGAATTCGGTGGCCAGTTCGTGCCCGAGTCCCTGGTACCGGCGTGCCAGGAGCTCGAAGTGGCCTTCCGCTCCGCCTGGTCGGACCCCGACTTCCACCGCCAGTTCGACGACATCCTCCGGGACTACGGCGGTCGGCCGACGCCGATCACCGAGTGCACCCGGTTGTCGGAGACGTTGGGGGTCCGGGTGCTCCTCAAACGGGAGGACCTGGCCCACACCGGATCCCACAAGATCAACAACGTGATCGGCCAGGCCCTGTTGGCCCAGCGCATGGGGAAACCGCGCCTCATCGCCGAGACCGGCGCCGGTCAGCACGGGGTGGCCACGGCCACTGCCGCGGCCTTGTTCGGTATGGAGTGCGTTGTCTATATGGGCGAGGTCGACATCGAACGCCAGGCCCTCAACGTGTTCCGCATGGAGCTGTTGGGCGCGGAGGTCCGAACGGTGCACAGCGGGAGCCGGACCCTGAAGGACGCGGTGAACGAGGCCCTGCGCGACTGGGTGGCTTCGGTCGACACCACCCACTACTGCCTGGGTTCGGTCATGGGCCCGCACCCCTACCCGTGGATGGTGCGCGAACTGCAGCGTGTGGTCGGTGACGAGGCGCGCGAACAGTGTCGGACCATCCTCGACGGGTCGGTTCCCGATGTGGTGGTGGCGTGTGCCGGGGGCGGCTCCAACGCCGCCGGTTCCTTTGCTGGTTTCGTCGATACCTCAGCCAAGCTGGTCGCGGTGGAGGCAGCCGGCGGCGCGGCCATGCGCAATGGCATTCCCGGCATCTTGCATGGGATGCGCTCGAACCTCATGCAGGACGAGGCCGGCCAGATCCTGGAGGCCGAGTCCATTTCCGCCGGGCTCGACTACCCGGGCATCGGCCCCGAGCACGCCCACCTGGCCGCCATTGGCCGGGCCACCTACACGACGGCCGACGACACCGAGGTTCTCGACGCCTTCCAGCTCCTGGCCCGATCCGAGGGCATCATCCCGGCGCTGGAATCGTCCCACGCCCTGGCTTGGGTGTGCCGCTCGGCCGGGGGCGAGATCCCGCTTGGTTCCACCGTGCTCATCACGCTGTCGGGGCGGGGCGATAAGGATGTCGCCCAAGTCCGGGAGATCCTGAAGGCGGTGGGATCTCGTGGCGCGGGTTGACACCACCCACGGCCCGGGTGGCCTGGAGACAGCCCTGAGAGATCGCCGGGGCGCGGGGCACAAGCTGCTGATCCCGTATGTGACCGGAGGCATGGACGACACATGGCTCCTCACCATCGAGGCCCTCGCCGGTGCGGGCGCCGATGCCATCGAGGTCGGGATCCCCTTCTCCGATCCGATGATCGATGGACCCACCATTCAGGAGGCCTCGCTGCGGGCGTTGGCGCGGGGCACGACACCGGACGGGATCCTGGCCGATCTCAGCCGCCTGGAGGTTGGCATCCCCCTGGTCGTCATGACCTATTACAACCTGGTCTACCGGGCCGGACATCGGCGTCTGGCCAATTCGCTGGTCAGCTCGGGCGTGTCCGGCGCCATCGTGCCCGATCTGCCGCTCGAGGAGCTTGGGCCGTGGGCCGCGGCGGCCGACGATGCCGGGGTGGAGACCGTGCTCCTGGTGGCGCCGTCCACGCCCGAGGAGCGCATCGCCGAGATCGCCGAGCGGTCCCGGGGATTTGTGTACGGGGTGGGACGCATGGGCGTCACCGGCGAGCAGACGGAGCTGGCCAGCTCGGCGCGGGAGGTAGCCACCCGGATCGTGGCGGCCACCGACATGCCGGTCTGCGTCGGCATCGGGGTCTCCACGCCCGAGCAGGCGAAGACCGTGTGCGAGGTGGCCGACGGCGTGATCGTCGGGTCAGCGTTGGTGCGCCGGCTCCTCGAGGGTGCCGGCCCTGAGGGTGCCGCTCACTTCGTCGGGTCGCTGCGACAGGCCCTGGACGCCGGCTGAACCACCAGTGAGGCCCGGCGCCGGCCCTGGGTGGCGCAGCGGTCGGATCGGCGGTGGATGGTGCGATCAGCGGTGGGGTGGTGCGATCGGCGATGGAAGTAGCAGTGGAATCAGCGGTCGTGCCGGGTGCGAGCCCGCCGCCGTATGTGGGATCCGATGGCCGAGCGCACCCGGGGTCGACCGGCGTGGCGCTCACGCATGCGCTTGCGGATGAGGTCACGGCGTTGCTGCAGCTCCCGAAACGTGATCCGATCGGTCGGTTCCGCGTAGCCCATGGCCGCCCGATAACCATCGAGGTCAACGGGGATGTCAGCCAGCCGAACGCCCATCTCCCTGGCGATCTGTTCGCCGTGGTTCTCGGAGAAGTAGGTCACGATGGCCATGACCTCGCCCAGAATGTCGACGTCAGGGGCCATGATCGCCATCGATCCGTTCAAGAAGAGCAGGTTCTTGACGAAGAGCATGAGCTCTTTGGGCAACTTGGCCCCATAGCCCAACAACGCCTTGGTCACGTCTCGGAGCTGACCAGCCATCTCGTCGGCCGTCATGTCCGCAGGGTTGCGGGCCGGCCGGTCCAGGGCCAGGTCGGCGATGACGGCCGGCACATCCACATCGACGGGCAGAGCACCCAGGTCCCGGAGTGCCTCGACCTGTGTGGTCACATCGTTGGTGGTGGCTCCGACCTGGAGCCGGAGAAAGGCCAGGCGCTTGGCCTGGTCGAGACGACCGGTGATGCCGAAGTCGAGGAGCGCCACGGTGCCATCCCGCTGGACGAGGAGGTTGCCGCCGTGCAGGTCGCCGTGGAACACGCCGTAGAGGAGCACGCCCTCGAGGAAGGCGATCAGTCCGGCTCGGAGGACCGCGGCGGTATCGATGCCGGCTGCCCGCATCCCGGCGGCGTTGCCCCAGGCAAAACCGTCGAGGCGCTCCATGACCAGCACCCGCTGGGTGACGAGGGTGGGGTGGGGCCGAGGGACGACGATGGAGCGCTGCCCGGTGTCGGCCAGGATGTGGGCGATATCCAGCATGTTCTGGGCTTCGAGACGGAAGTCGAGCTCTTCCACGATGGTCTCGGCAAATAGGTCGACGAGGGCGGGAGGATTGGTGAGGGCGGCGATGGGGATGCGGCCGACCAAGACCGGTGCGATCCAGGACATGGCGGCGATGTCCTGGCGGACCAGGGTCCCTACGGCTCGGCGTTGCACCTTGACCACCACCCGCTCGCCGGTTCGGAGCGTGGCCGAGTGCACTTGGGCGATGGAGGCCGAGGCGATCGGCGTACTGTCGAAGGAGGTGAACACCTCGGACAGGGGCTGACCCAGATCCTCCTCGATCGTCCGGCGGACGTGTGAAAACGGCTCGGGTGGAACCCGGTCCCGCAACAGCCGAAACTCGGCCACCAGCTCCTCGGGGAACACCCCCTCGCCCGATGAGAGGATCTGGCCGAGCTTGATATAGGTGGGGCCGAGGGTCTCGAATGCTGGGCGGAGCCGCCGGGACAATCCTGCCCGGGAGCGCTCGGTGCCCCGTTCTCGAATGGCCCACATCCCGAGCGCCCATCCCAGGTGCGCCCCCACCCGCACCACCCGGCGGCCGGGCGGAATGCGGCGCCGTCTGACTAGCCGGGGGGCCTCGGCTGCTACCTGCGACCGCAGCCGGTCGATACCCGCTCGCCAGCTCATGTGGTCGGGGTCGACGGTCCAGGGTCCGGTCGTGGAGAACGCACCGATGGTCAGATCGCCGACCGGTGCCTTCGTGGTCCCGACCCCATCGTCGTCGTCAACACCGGCACCACCGTCGGCACCACCGTCGACGTCGCTGTCGACATCGCCGTGACCAGGCGGTGGGCAGTCGTCGGGGCGCTTGGGCATGGGGAGCTACGGCTGGTGGTGACCGCCGCGTGGCGGTCTAGGCAGGGGTGATGACCAGGCAGCCATTGTGGCCGCCGAAACCGAATGAGTTGGACAGGACCGGTCCCGGCTCCCAGGGTCGAGCCTCGCCGGCCACGACGTCGATATGGATCTCGGGATCGGGCTGCTCGTGCCCGGCCGTCGGCGGGATCAGGCCCTTGTCGATGCTGAGGACGACGGCGACGGCTTCGATGGCTCCGGCGGCACCAAGGCCATGACCGGTAATCCCCTTGGTCGAGGTCACAGGCGGGGGAGACCCGCTGAACACCTTGACGATGGCTTCAGCTTCCGCTTTGTCGTTCAGCGGGGTAGAGGTGCCGTGGGCATTGATCTGGCGAATGTCCGCCGGCATCAGCTGAGCATCCTCGATGGCCAACTCCATGCAATCAGCCGCCCCGGCACCACTGGGTATCGGGGCCACGATGTCGTGGGCGTCCGACGTGCTGGCCGCGCCGGTCAGCTCGCCGTAGATGTGTGCGCCCCGAGCGACGGCGTGATCCCAATCCTCGAGCACCAGGGCTCCTGCACCCTCGGTGATCACGAAGCCGTCCCGGCGAATGTCGAAGGGGCGGGAGTTGCCCGACGTCGACAGGGCAGTCATGTTGGCAAAGGCGGCGATGCCCACTTCGGTCATGGCCGCCTCGGCCCCACCACCAATGGCCACGTCACAGCGGCCCGAGGCAACCAGGCGAGCGGCGTAGCCAATGCTGTGGGTGCCGGCGGCGCACGCCGTGGTGATGGTCTCGGACGGCCCCGTCCAACCGGCTCGGATCGATACCCGAGCAGCACCGGCATTGGACATCATCATGGGGACGAGCCGGGGGGACACCCGACGGGCCCCCTTCTCGCCATATACGAGGGTCTGCGCCTGCAGGGTCTCGAAGCCGCCCACACCGGTCCCCATGACCACGCCCGAGCGGGCGGGGTCGGCGCCCAGCTCACCGGCGTCCTCCAGTGCCATCTCGGCCGCGGCCACCGAGAACTGAGCAAACCGGTCGACCTGCCGTGCCTCTTTCGGGTTGAACCAGACGGTGGGGTCGAAATCGGGGACCCGTCGCTCACCTACTGGGGGCGGACCGTTGAGCCCGGTCCACAGGGCCTCGACTCCCACGCCACAACAGGACACGGCGCCGATACCGGTAATGGCCACCCTGCGGCCGACGAAGGGTCCCGAGGGACCGATACCCAAAAGCATCAGAGCTTGGCGGTGATCAGGTCGAACGCCTGTCCGATGGTCTCGATTCCCTCGAGCTCCGTCTCCTCCACGGTGACGTCGAACGACTCCTCTAGGGCCATGACCAGCTCGACGAGGTCGAGGCTGTCGGCATCGAGATCTTCGGCGAACCGGGCCTCCTTGGTCACCTTGTCTGCTGGTACTTGCAGGACCTCGACGGCACACTCCCGAAACTTCTCGAATGCGTCCTCGTTGCTCACCGTAATACTCCTTTGTCAGGTTGTGGGTGTTGCGATCGTGGGTCGGATCAGTGCTGCGATAGTGCCGAACGGTCGATTTTACAGCCCCATGGCCAGTCCGCCGTCGACGGGCAGAACGGCGCCGGTAATGTACGCCGCCCCGGCCGAGGCCAGGAAGCCCACGGCCTCAGCGATTTCCTCGGGTTGTGCCGTCCGACCCAGAGGGACCAGGGCCTGGAGCTGTGCGGTTCGCTCGTCTCCGAGTGCGGTGAGCATGTCGGTGTCGGTCAGGCCCGGCGCCACCACGTTGACGGTGATCGCTCTGGTCGCCACCTCGCGAGCCAGGGCGCGGGCGATCCCCACCAGCCCGGCTTTGGCCGCTCCATAGTTGACCTGCCCGGGGGAGCCCATGAAGGCGCTCACCGAGGACACGAGGATGACCCGACCGCGATGGCGCCGCAGCATCTTGGAGATGGCCCGCTTGCACACCCGGAAGGCACCGGTGAGGTTGGTGTCGATCACGTCGCCCCAGGTTTCGTCGTTCATCCGCAGGATCAGCGTGTCGCGGGTGATGCCGGCATTAGCCACCAGAACCTCGACGGGCCCCCACGTCTCTTCGACTGTCGAGAAGGCGGCGTCGACCTGTTGGCTATCGGTCACGTCACAGGTCAGCGAGAGGAAACGACCTGACACGTCATCGGGATCGGCAACCACTCCGTCCACGGCGCCGCTGCGGGAGGTCACCGCCACCCGGTCACCGCGTTCGAGGAACCAGCGCGCGCAGGCCAATCCGATACCTCGGGTGCCACCGGTGATCAACACCACCCGACCGTCGCCTGATTCGGCAGTTGGTTCCTTCGGCGTCACTGCAGCTCCTTCTGATATGGCTCAAGCGGTGAAGGGGAAATGGGCGGGGACGAACGGCGGGGAGCGCACCCAAGGGGAGGACGGCACTGAAGTCCGGGACGGTAGCCGACGAAATTCTCGCACCGCCCACGAAATGAGGGCGAACGCGGTTGGGGCCAGGTCAGAAGCCCCATCTGATCACCGTGCTGCCCCAGGACATGCCGGCGCCAAACCCGGATAGCAGGATGAGATCGCCGTCGTGGAGGCGGCCGGCATCGGCGACGTCGGTCAAGGCCAGCGGGATGGATGCGGCCGAGGTATTGCCGGTTCGGGCCACGTCCACGGCCGTGTGCTCGGGGGGGATGCCGATCCGCTGGGCTGCGGCTTCGATGATGCGAAGGTTGGCCTGATGGGGGATGAACATGGCGATGTCCTCCGGCGCACATTTGGCCCGCTCGAGAGTAATGCTGGCGGACTCCACGGTAAGGCGCACGGCCCGGCGGAACACCTCCTTGCCCTCCATGGTCACGTAGCCCCCGTGGTCGGCCTGCAGTATCGAGCGCGCCGAGCCGTCGACGCCCAGGTCCCAGGAGAGGAAGCGATCCTCCCCAGCAATGGACTCCAGGATCACGGCGCCGGCGCCGTCGCCGAACAAGACGGCGGTCGACCGGTCGGACTGATCGACGATGGTGGACATGGTGTCGCTGCCGATGACCATCACCCGTGACACGGCTCCGGTGGCCAGTGCCCCATAGCCGGCAAAGAGGCCATAGACGAAGCCGGCGCAGGCGGCATTCAGGTCATAAGCCCCCCCGGACAGGCCCAGTTCATGGTGCACGGAAACGGCATTGGCCGGCATGGTCTGATCGGGAGTGGTTGTGCACAGAACGAGGAGCTCCACGGTGCTCGGGTCGATCCCGGCGCACTCGATGGCGGCCCGGCCGGCCTCGATGGACAGTGCTCCGGTGGTGCTCCCGATCCGTCGCTCCCGAATACCCGTGCGCTCGAGGATCCACTCCTCCGTGGTATCCAGCCGATCGGCGTAGTCCTGGTTGGTCACGACGTTGGCCGGCAATGCACCTCCCCATCCGGTGACTGCCGCTCCGACGCTCATGCGTTACCCCCTGGGACACGGATCCAGACCACCGGTTGCCCTTCAACTACCCGTTCCCCCCGGACGGCCAACCATCTGACCAGGATTCCCTCGAATGGAGTCCGGACGTCAGTGGTCCCGGCAACGGTCCCGACCCGGTCGCCCACGGCCAGAAGCGATCCAGGCTCGGCACCCTCACCGCTTCCGGGGGCGGCCGTGGCCGCAGCCAGCGCGGTGGTCTCCAGCGCAGCCAACGCGGCGTCGGGCTCGAAGACGCCAGCTGCGGGGCTCACGATCACCCGCTCCGACGTGTAGAGGTGCTCGCCCTGATGGGCCGGGGACCGTGCGTTCCACACCTCGTGACCGGCCACCGCGTCCATGAGCTTGTCCAGGTCCTCGGGGACAGCGATGGTCACGGCCCGCAGGTCGGGGACCGTGCGCCGGATCAACCCGGTGAGCACACCGCCCGGGCCGAGCTCGATGACTGCGGAGGCGCCCCGACCGGCCAGGGTCTCGAGGGTCTGGCGCCAGCGGACGGGGCTGCACAGCTGCGAGGAGAGAAGTCCGGGCCATTCGGCTGGGTCGGTGTGGACCCGGGCGTCGACGTTGGCCACCACGGGCACTTCGGGCGAATGGAACTCCACCGCAGCCAGGGCTTTGCGGAGCCGGGACCGGGCCGGAAGCATGAGCGGGGTGTGGAAGGCGCCGGAAACGGGGATGGGCAGGACCTTTCGGGCTCCCAACTCCTTGGCCCGCTCGGAGGCGCTGGCCACGCCTTGGGCCGTGCCGGCGATGACCACCTGGCCGGGGGCGTTGTAGTTGGCCACCCACACGTCGTCCTCGGCCCGCTGACAAGCGGCCTCGGCGTCATCGTCGGAGATCCCGAGCATGGCCGCCATGGTCCCGGGCTGCTCGTCGGCGGCGAACTGCATGGCGTCACCGCGTTCCATGACCAGCCGGGTGCCGTCGGCGAAGGAGAGGGCGCCGGATGCCACCAACGCGGTGTATTCCCCCAGGCTGTGTCCGGCGCAGGCCGCGGGGGACAAGCCGAGGCGCTCCACCGCGTCCAGAACGACCAGACTGAGTACGAACGTGGCCAGCTGGGCGTTGCCCGTCCTGGTCAGCTCTTCCATCGGCGCATCGAGCAGGAGGGCGGTCAGATCACGCCCGGCCGTCTCCGAGGCTTCAGCAGTGACTTCCCACGAGGGATGGTCGACCCAGGCGCGTCCCATGCCTGACCGCTGCGACCCCTGCCCGGGGAAGGTGAAGGCCAGCACCACAGACTCCTCTCGAACGCGATCGAACCATTCGACCGCAACGGCGAGTCAAGTGTTACACGGCAGTAGTCGGGCCTTCCGCTTACCGTTGGGTCACCAAGCCTCGAAGGCCCCACGGGGACGGGCGACCATGAGGTCCTAAGCTCGGTCTCTGTGACCGATGACGACCGACGGGTGGGACCCTCCGGCCAGACGCTGGTGGCCGAGGCCGATTCGCTCATGGGGTCGGCGGTGGCCCTCCGGCGACGTATCCACGCCCACCCCGAGCTGGGTCTCGACCTCCCCAGAACCCAAGAAGAGGTGCTCGACGCCCTGGACGGACTCGGCCTCGCCACCACCACCGGTCGAACCACGAGCTCGGTGGTCGCCGTTCTCGACGGCCACCAACCCGGCCCGACCACGCTGTTGCGGGGCGACATGGATGCCCTGCCCATGCCCGAGCACACCGGTCTGCCCTTCGCATCGGAGGTGGAGGGGGCCATGCACGCCTGTGGCCACGACGCTCACGTGGCCATGCTCGTCGGTGCCGCCCAGCTTCTGGCCCGGCACCAGGCCGATCTGGCCGGCCGGGTCGTGTTCATGTTCCAGCCGGGCGAGGAAGGATATGCCGGAGCGACCTACATGCTCGACGAGGGCCTCCTGTCCCGATTCGGATCGGTGGACAGGGCGTTTGCCATGCACGTGACGCCCTTGTTGCCTTCGGGCCTGCTGGCCGGCCGGGCCGGCCCGCTCATGGCTTCGGCCGATACCCTCGATGTCGTCATCACCGGCAAGGGTGGACACGCGTCGATGCCCGACCAGGGGGTGGACCCGATCCCGGTGGCGGCCGAGATGGTTGGTGCCTGGCAGACCATGATCACCCGCCGGGTGCCGGCCTTCGATCCGGCCGTGATCACGGTGGCGAGCATCCACGGGGGCACGACCTACAACGTCACGCCCGACACCGTCTCCCTCAAAGTAACCGTCCGAGCTGCCTCTCCCCAGTCGCGGGCCCTGGCCCTGGAGGGCTTGCACCGGGTGGCCGAGCATGTGGCGGCTGCCCATCTCTGCTCGGCCGTCGTATCGGAAGCCTTTCCCGGCTACCCGGTCACCGTTAACGACGCCGACGCGGTCGACCACTCCCTGGGCATCGCCAGCGGCCTGTTCGGGAAGGATCGGGCGATCCGCATGCCCACGCCGGTCATGGGTGCCGAGGATTGGTCCTTCGTGCTCCAGCTGGTGCCGGGGTCCATGATCTTCCTGGGAGCCGCCCCTCCCGGGGAAGCCAACCCAGCCCCCAACCACTCCAGCCGGATGCAGATCGACGAAGCAGCGATGGCTACCGGCATCGCCATGCACGCCGCCGTCGCCCTGAGCTGATCCACGGCAGCCTCCTCGGCGAGACTCCCGGGCGCCGACGGTGGGCGTCGACGGCAAAGGCCCCGGAGATCAATGGCAAGCCTCCCCTTTGGAGCCAGGAGCTCAGTATCGAACGCCGGTGCGAGGCTGCGCGTACGGCTCGACCGGTTGCTGGGACGAAACCACCCGGCGACGAGAGAAGATGATCGGTGAAACGGCGGCGGCCAGGATCAGCACTCCACCGATCACCGCGTAGAAGACACCGTTCGACTTCGTGTAGCCCCACATGGTGAAGAAGGGCACGGAATCGATGGCCACAACGAGGCCGAAGGCCAGCAGCACCGCTCCCCAAAAGGCCATCGACCCCTTGGCCGTGTCCGGGTAGGCACCGCC
The DNA here is from genome assembly GCA_035552655.1 of Acidimicrobiales bacterium. GTDB lineage: Bacteria > Actinomycetota > Acidimicrobiia > Acidimicrobiales > RAAP-2 > DASXMT01. The sequence goes on along the minus strand of DASZLD010000133.1, from coordinate 688 downwards.
GGCCAGCAAGAAGATGCCGGCCACCAGCTGGACAAGAGCCGACATGGACGTGAAGTGCAGGCCGGCCACGGTGCTGTGAGTCGCGGGCACATTGGAGAAGTTGACCCCGCTGCGAGCGAGCGCCACGCCGCCGACGACTACGAGCAAAATTCCGGCGATGACCGCCACGATCTGGGCTGGGCTCCAAGGCGGTCGTTCGACCACCCTCGTCTCTGTTCCATCCTCTGCTGCTACCTGCCGGTACCGTGCCATGAGCGCACCTCCTTGGGTGGCCATGAGGTACCCGACCGCGATGGATCGGAAACCCTGCGCCGTGGCAGAGTGCGCGCGTAGCGAGTTCCCTTCAGACGGGTTGAGCTGGCGTTTTTGTCAAAATCGGCGTCCTGGATGGCGCTCAGCTTCCTCGTGCCATGACATGTCAGTCGCAGTTCAGGGCCGGGTGCAGTCGCAGTTCAGGGCCGGGTGCTCCTTCTGCGCCGGGGGAGGAGCGGATCGGTGCCCGGGGCGGGACTCGAACCCGCACGCCCTTTCGGACAATGGATTTTGAGTCCATCGCGTCTGCCATTCCGCCACCCGGGCTAACGGCGAGTCAGCCTATCCGCAGGTTGGAGTCGATCTCCGCACCAGGGGCCTCGTCCCGCACCTCCACCCCGGGGTACTGCCCGTCACCTCGTAGGCTCGGACGATG